>JBEKFO010000420.1:0-3552 GCA_050013275.1 Roseiarcus sp.
CTTCGCGAGTGCGGGCGAACGGGCCCCGATTGACATCGCCTCGGCGGGCTTCTAACGCTACCGCGCAGAAGAAGCGAAGCCTGCGGCCAGCGCGATTTTTCGAACTTCATGGGCCGCGACGCGCAGGGTTGCAAGTGGGCGGATCCTCGTCGCTGTGAGTTTGGGAGTCGTCGCCGAGGGGCGATTCGACTTGGAGCGAATCAGAGAGGTTAGGCGATCAATGCCTTTACGAGTTTCCGGCAAGAACCTCGACATCGGAGAATCGCTGCGCCGCCATGTGCTCGACAAAGTCGAGGCGATCATCGCGCGCTATTTCGATGGCAAGGTCAGCGGCCACGTCGTGATATCGCGGGAAGGGTCCGGATATCGCGCGGATTGTTCGTTACATCTGAGTTCCGGCATGAGTCTTCAGGCGGAAGGCGCGGCCCAGGAGCCCTACCCGAGCTTCGAGCAGGCGCTGGACAAGATCGAACGCCGACTGCGCCGCTATAAGAAGCGGCTCAAGGGGCATCAGGCCGCCAGCCCGGCCGCCGCCGAGGGGCGCAGCCGGTTGGAAGTCGCCAACTACGTGATCGAAGCGCCAGCGGAAGCGGACGAGGAGCCCGCCGACTTCAACCCCGTCGTCGTCGCGGAAGGCTCGCAGCCGCTGAAGAGCCTATCCGTCGCCTCGGCGGTCGCCGAGCTCGACCTCAGCGGCGCGCCGCTGCTCGTCTTTCAGCACGCGGGAAGCGCTCGCGTGAACGTCGTCTATCGCCGCGCCGACGGCGCCATCGGGTGGCTCGATCCGCATTAGGGCGCAGATCAGCGAACATGGGGCGCTCGCATAGTCGCCGCTGAAGTCCGCCCCGCCGGCAAATCCTCAGTTTCGAGTTCGATATGTCGCTAACCGATCTTCTCACGCCCGACGCGATCATCCCGGCGCTTCGGGTCAACGGCAAGAAACAGGCGTTGCAGGAAATGAGCGAGCGCGCCGCCCTGGCGTCCGGGCTGCCGGCGCGGGAAATTTTCGATTCGCTGCTCCAGCGCGAGCGTCTCGGCTCGACCGGCGTCGGCGACGGCATCGCCATCCCGCACGGCAAGCTCGCCAAGTGCGGGCGGATATTCGGCATCTTCGCGCGGCTGGAGCGGGCGATCGATTTCGAAGCGCTCGACGGACTGCCCGTCGACCTGATTTTCCTGCTGGTGGCGCCGGAAAGCGCCGGCGCCGACCATCTGAAGGCGCTGGCGATGATCGCGCGCGTGTTGCGCGACGCCAATCTCGCCGCGCAGCTACGCGCCACGCGCGACGCCTCCGCCATCTATTCCCTGCTGACGCTGACGCCGGCTTCGAACGCGGCTTGAGCGAATTCTTCAAGAGAAGCGAGACCTGCCGATGAAAGCGCGCGTGATCGTCACCCTGAAGTCGGGGGTTCTGGATCCTCAAGGCAAGGCGATCGAAGGGGCGCTGAAATCCCTCGGCGTCAGCGGCGTCGCCAGCGTGCGCCAAGGCAAGGCGTTCGACATTGAGATCGACGCGCCGGACCGCGAGGCGGCGACCCGCAAGCTTTCCGAGGCCTGCGAAAAGCTGCTCGCCAACACCATCGTCGAAGACTACACGGTCGACTATGAATAGTCCGCTGCGCGCCGCCGTCATTCTCTTTCCCGGCTCCAATCGCGAGGGCGACGCCGCCCGCGCGCTCAGGCAAGCCACCGGAGCGCCGCCGGCGATCGTCTGGCACGACGACCGCGCGTTGCCCGAAGGGACCGACCTCGTGGTGCTGCCGGGAGGCTTTTCCTACGGCGACTATCTGCGCTGCGGCGCCATCGCGGCGCGCGCCCGAATCATGGACGCGGTGCGTGCGCACGCGGCGCGCGGCGGGCTCGTGCTGGGCATCTGCAACGGGTTCCAGATCCTGTGCGAGGCCGGTCTGTTGCCCGGCGTTCTCATGCGCAACTCCGGGCGGCGCTTCGTCTGCAAGATGCAGCATCTGCGCGTCGAAAACGTCGCCACGCCGTTTACGCGAGGTTATGCGCCGGGGCAGGTGATCAAGGTCGCGATCGCTCACGGCGAAGGCAATTACACCATCGATTCCACGGGGCTGGCCGAGTTGCAGCGCTCCGGCCGGGTCGCCTTCCGCTACTGCGACGCCGCCGGCGTCGTCGGCGGCGAGGCCAATCCGAACGGTTCGATGAACGAGATCGCCGGCGTCTACAACGCCTCCTTCAACGTCCTCGGGCTGATGCCGCACCCCGAGAACCTCATCGATCCCCTGGTCGGCGGGATCGACGGGCGCGGGATGTTTCGCGGCCTGGCCGCCGCGTGACTTTGCGGCGCGGCGAATTCGAAGACGGAGCCGGCGCCTTCTGCAGCGTGACGGTCGGCGTCGCCGCAATCGGCGCGCGATTTCTTTCGCGACATATTGTTTTACGGAGTATTCTTGCGCAATGAGTGATTCGCTCGAGCGCTTATATGCTTCCGTGCTCGCGGCGAGGGACCGCAACCCCTCGGTGTCGCGCACGTCCAAGCTTTTCCGCGACGGCGTGCAAAAGATGGCCAAGAAATTGGTCGAGGAAGCGATCGAGGCCGGTCTGGACGCGGTTCAGATGAATCGCGGCGCGGTTATCTTGGAGAGTGCGGACGTTCTTTATCATTTGGCCGTCATCTGGGCCGAATGCGGCGTTACGCCCGAGGATGTCTTCGGTGAGATCGATCGGCGCGAACGTCTCTATGGCATTGCCGAGAAATTGCCGAAACGGGCCGGCGCGGCGCAGGCGCGTCGGCTGACTTCGCCCGCCTCGCGCGCAAAGTCTCCGTCCTGAGGCGCCGCGGAGGAGGCCGACGCGCGGTCGGCTGAGCGGATTAGCGCTTGACGTGAGCGGAGGGCGCGGCCAAATCGTCACCCCGCGACGCGGACGGGACGTTCACATCCGAGGGAGGCCCCTTTGATCGAGAGCAATACGGACGATCGGATCGAGCCCGTTCTCGGCGAGGCGGCGGCCGCCCCCGACAAGGCCGTTCCCACGGCGCCGGAAATCGCAATCGCGCCGAGCGCCGCCGGATCCTCCTCGCACGATCCAATCTTCTACGCCGACGCCGGCGATTGCGCCGATCTGCAAAATGTCGGCGAGGCCATCGAGCCGCTCGCCGAACTCTGCGTCGTCGCGGAAGCGCAGACCCCGTTCCTGGCGGGGATCGTCGGCCGATCCGGGTCGGGCAAGAGCTTTGCGCTTCATCGTCTGGTCGAAGCGGTCGAAAATCTGGCCGCCGCCGCCGCCAAGACGCGCGAGACGCCTTTCTTGCCGCGGGTGGTCGTGATCCCGATCGACGCGGCCGGCGTTTCGGGCGACCCGGCCTGCGCGATCGCCTCGGCCGCCTTCGCCGCGCTCGAACGCGATCGCGACGGCGCCAGTTACGCCGAGCTCGCCGACGAAGCCGCCCACGCGGGGGCCGATCCGCAGCGCGCCGCCGCCGCCGCCGCCGAGCGGCACGACGAAATCGGCAAGCGCCTGGAGAGCGAACGCGCGGCGCGCGACGAAGTCGAAGCCAAGCGCGCGCGGCTCACCGAGGCGCTG
>JBEKFO010000421.1:0-3528 GCA_050013275.1 Roseiarcus sp.
TCGAAGCCGTAGTTGACCCCCATCGACACGCCCGAAACCTGCGGCAGCGCGTCATTGGCGAAAGCCGAAAGCATCGCCAGCGTCAGGAAGCCGTGCGCGATCGGCCCGCCGAACGGCGTCGCGCGCGCCGCCTCGGGGTCGACGTGGATGAACTGCCGGTCCTCGGTGATCTCGGCGAAGGCGTCGATGCGCGGCTGATCGATCATGAACCAGCGCGAAACGAACGCCTCGCCGCCGACGCGCGCGGCGAGGTCCCCAATGGTCATCTCGTGCGGCGCTGCGCCGTGCGTCACGCGTGTTCGCCGAACATCGGCGGCGGGGCCGAGACGCTGAGGGCGCCATCGACGGGAACGATGGCGCCGCTGGTGTAGGCGCCGCCGCGGCCGGTCAAGAACAGCAGCGTTCCTGCGATATCCTCGGGCCGGCCGAGCCGGCCCATCGGCACCGTCGCCGCCGCGCGCGTAGCGCCCTCTTCGTCGCCGAGCGCGTAAGCCGTCATTTTGGTCGGGAACGGCCCCGGCGCGATGGCGTTGACGGTGACGCAGCGCGCCGCGAATTCCTGTGCGAGAATGCGCGTGAGATGATGCACGGCGGCCTTGGCGGCCGCATAGGAATAGGCGTTCTCGGCCTGCGTCACCGTCCCCATCACCGAGCCGATGTTGACGATCGTCGCCGGGCGGTCGACCGAGCCGGCGGCCGCAATCATCGGCATAAGTTCGCGCGTCAGCGTGAACAGGCCGGCGACGTTCACCGCCATCACCCGCTCCCAGCCCTTCCACGAGAAGGCCTCGAACGGCTCGCCCCAACTTACGCCGGCGTTGTTGACGAGGATGTGCAGCTCCTTCGCGCGTTGGCGCACTTCGGAAGCGAGCGCCGCGACGCCCGCTTCGCTCGCGACCGTGCCGGCGAACCCCTCGCAGGGCCCGATCGCGCTCAGTTCGCGCGCCGCCGCCTCGCACACCTCGCCTTTGCGCGAGGCGATCAGCACGCGCGCGCCGGCGCTGAGCAGCGCCTCGGCGCAGATGCGGCCGAGCCCCGTCGCCCCGCCGGTGACCAGCGCCGTACGCCCGGCGACGGAATAAAGATCGGTCAAAGCGAACATCGGCGCTCCTTCTCCCCATGCGCGAATCGACGGCAACCTAGGCGAACGCCGCGCTTTCGCCAACGTCCGCGGCTTTACAAGACCGTCGGGCCGCCTTTGGCGAGGGCGCGCGCATAGGCCGGCCGCGCGCGAATGCGTTGCAGGAAATCCCACAGCCTGGGACGGCGCGCGTCGAGCCCGGCGCGCGCGGCGGCGGCCTCGAGAGGAAAGCTCATCTGAATGTCGGCGGCCGAAAACGCGTCGCCGGCGAACCACTGACGGTTTGAGAGTTCGCCTTCGAGAAAGTTCAGATGCCGCTCGATCTGCGGATCGACGTAGGAAGCAAGCGCCTTGGACGAGACCGCGCCGACGATCGGGCGGACGAGAATCGGCGCGCTGCGCGGCAGCCGCGCGAAGATCAGCCGCAGCAGCAGCGGCGGCATCAGCGAGCCTTCCGCGTAATGCAGGAAATAGGTGTACTTCAGGCGATCCGGCGAGCCGGGTGGCGGCGCAAAGCGCCCAGCGCCGTACGCGTCGACGAGATATTCCAGGATCGCGCCGGACTCGGCGAGCGTCTTGTCGCCGTCGACGATCACCGGCGACTTGCCGAGCGGATGCACGGCCATGAGCGAGGGCGGCGCCAGCATCGTCTTGGCGTCGCGCTCATAGCGCCGGATTTCGTAGTCGAGGCCGAGTTCCTCGAGCATCCAGAGCACGCGCTGGGAGCGGGAATGGTCGAGATGATGGACGACGATCATTGGCTGCAAAGTCTCCGACGCCGGCGTCGTTTCAGCCTCGCCGCAATCGCGGCGCTTGGCAAGATCGCGCGCGACGACCCCCAGCGCATGGCGCGGCGGACCAAAGCGCCGCCGGCCGGACCTGAAATCAGCAGTTGATTCAGGGCCTCCGCCCATTTTTCAGGCTTGCCCGGACTCGCCGGCCATTGCACAGTCGAGCCGGATCCGGCGACCATCGGGGGCGTGTCGGCCAAAGGGGCAAGGCCGCAGACGAAGCCGTCCACAATGAACATCCGTGTCACGATCAATGGCCAGACGCGCGCATTCGACGTCGATCCGCGCCAACGCCTGTCCGAATTCCTTCGCCAAACGCTCGACCTCACCGGCGTGAAGGAGGGTTGCCGGGAAGGCGAATGCGGCGCCTGCACGGTGCTGGTCGACGACAAGCCGGTCAATTCCTGCCTGATGCTCGCATTTCAGGCGGACGGCCGCCGGATCGTCACCATCGAGGGTCTGAAGACGTCTGCGGGCGATCTTTCGCCGCTGCAACGCGCCTTCGTCGAGCATGGGGCGGTGCAATGCGGCTATTGCACGCCCGGCATGATCATGGCCGCCGAAGGTCTGCTGCGCGAAAACCCCGCCCCGAGCGAGGCCGAAATTCGCCATGCGCTCGCGGGCAACCTCTGCCGCTGCACCGGCTTTCAGACCATCGTCGCCGCGGTGCGCTCGCAAATGCGCGTACGCCCCGAGCGGGCCGCGTGATGGCGCTGCAAGCGGCGATTCCCGCGGACCTCGGCGCGCTCAGGGCGCTGCTCGCCGGCGCCGGCGGGCCCGTTTGCTACATCGCGGGCGGCACCGATTTGTTGGTCGCCCCGCGCGGGCCGCCCAGCGAGGGCTGGCTGATCGACATTTCGCGCACGGCCGGCCTCGCCTTCATCGCCGCCGACGAGACAAAGCTGCGCATCGGCGCCACGACGACGATCGCCGCGCTGGCGCGCGATCCGGCGATCCGGCGGCTCTTCGGCGCGCTGGCGCAAGCGGCGGAACTCTGCGGCTCCGCGCAAATTCGCAATCGCGCGACGATCGGCGGCAATGTCGCCGGCGCCTCGCCCGCCGGCGACCTGCTGCCGGCGCTGAAATGCGCGGGGGCGCGCTTCGTCGTGCTCGGGCGCGAGGGCGGCGAACGCCGGCTCTCGTTCGACGCGCTGATCCTCGGCGCCGGCCGGACCAGCCTGGCGCCGGGCGATCTCATCGCGGAAGTTGAAATTCCGCTCGCCGGACGATTGCCGCGCAGCGCTTTCGTCAAGCTCGGCCGGCGCGACGATCTTGCGATCTCGCGCCTCAGCCTGACGATGGAGGCGGACTTCGACTCGTCGACCCGACGTTTCGGCGAAGCGCGGCTGGTCGCCGGCGCCGTCGCGCCGACGCCGCTCAGCCTCGACGGCGCCGCTGAGACGCTGCGCGGCGCAGCGCTCGGCGGCCCGCTCGCGCGCGCGTTCTCGCGAGCGCTGCTGAACGCGGTCGACGCCGCCATTCCCGGCCGCGCCTCGCGTCCGTACAAGCGCCGCGCTGTCGTCGGCCTGGGGCTCGAACTCTTGGAAGCGATCACGCAGGTGAAGGGTGTCGACGCGCTCGAAGGAGCCCTGGCGTGAACTTCATCTCGCGCCGCCTGCCGCTGATCGACGGCGCCGACAAGGTGAGCGGCGCCTT
>JBEKFO010000422.1:0-3526 GCA_050013275.1 Roseiarcus sp.
CCCGCGCTGGATCGCGTCGACGTAATCATGCGTCGCCGCCGCGTCGCGATAGACCTCGGCGAATTCGGAGATGTCGGCGCCGGCGCAAAAATGGCCGCCGGCGCCTTCGACGACGACGACCAGCGCGTCGGCGCGCGCTTCGATTGTCGCGCAGAGCTCCGGCAACGCCCGCCACATCGCGCGCGACATCGCATTGCGGCGGGCGGGGCTCGCCAGGCGGATGCGCGCCAGCGGCGCCTCAAAGATCACATCAATATCGCTCATGATGGGGGAATGCCGAAGTTTTGCAAAGGACCGTCAGGCTTTTGACGCAAATGGGGCCCTGGAGCAAACTCGTCGCTTGTCGTATCGATCGAGTGCGGCGTTTCTCGGCTGCCGGGCGAGGAAGAAGAGAGGGCTACGCATGAGCGGGACCTATCCGCGCGACATGATCGGCTACGGCCGTACGCCCCCTTACGCGGATTGGCCGGGCGGCGCGCGCGTCGCGCTGCAATTCGTCATCAATTACGAGGAAGGCGGCGAGAACAACGTTTTGCACGGCGACGCCGCCTCGGAGGCGTTCCTGTCGGAAATCGTCGGCGCGGCGCCCTGGCCCGGCCAGCGCCACATGAACATGGAGTCGATCTACGAATACGGCTCGCGCGCCGGCTTCTGGCGCCTGCATCGCCTGTTCGCCGAACGCGCCGTGCCGGTGACCGTCTACGCCGTCGCCACCGCGATGGCGCGCAACCCCGAAGCGGTCGCGGCGATGAACGAGGCGGGCTGGGAGATCGCCACCCACGGCTACAAGTGGATAGACTACCGCGACACGCCGGCGCAGATCGAGGCGCGCGACATCGCCGACGCAATCAAGATCCATACGAGCGTCGCCGGCGCGCGGCCGCTCGGCTTCTACCAGGGGCGCTCGTCGGTCAACACCATCCGGCTCGGCTGCGAGGAGGGCGGGTTCCTCTATTGCGCCGATTCCTACGCCGACGATCTGCCCTATTGGATCGAGGGGCCGAGGGGACCGCAGCTCATCGCGCCCTATACGCTCGACGCCAACGACATGCGCTTCGCCACGCCGCAGGGCTTCAATTGCGGCGACCAGTTCTTCGCCTATCTCAAGGATTCCTTCGACACGCTCTATGCCGAGGGCGCAACCGCGCCGAAGATGCTCTCGATCGGCCTGCACTGCCGCCTCGTCGGGCGGCCGGGGCGCGCCGCCGCGCTCGCGCGCTTTCTCGACTACGTCGCGGCTTTCGACAAAGTGTGGATCGCGACCCGGCTCGACATCGCGAGGCATTGGATCGCCAGGCATCCGCCGGCGGGCGGCTGGAAGCCGTCGCGGCTGACGCGCACGCTGTTCGTCGAGCGCTTCGGCGGCGTCTACGAACATTCGCCCTGGGTCGCCGAGGCGGCCTACGAAGCCAAGCTCACCGCGCGCGAAGACCGCGCCGAAGGGCTGGCGCAGGCGATGGCGCGGGCGATGAAAGGGGGAAGCGAAGCCGCCAAGCGCGCGCTTCTTGCGTCGCATCCCGATCTTGCCGGCAAGCTCGCGCTCGCCAAGGCTCTCACCGCGGACTCGACGCGCGAGCAGCATAGCGCCGGCCTCGACCGGCTGAGCGCCGAGGAACTCGCGCGCTTCACCGCGCTCAACGACGCCTATCGCGCGCGCTTCGGCTTCCCGTTCATCATGGCGGTGAAGGGCAAGACCAAACAAGAGATCCTCGCCGCGTTCGAGCGGCGGCTCGATCACGACGCGCCCTCTGAATTCGCCACCGCGCTCGCCGAAGTCGACCGCATCGCCGCGCTGCGGCTGAAGGACATCCTGCCTTGAGCGGCGCCGCCCGGATCGTTCGCGGCCGCGTCTTGAGCTTTCGCGACGATCCGCGGCTCGCGGGCGAGCGCGCGCATTGGCTGATCGAAGACGGCGCCGTCAGAATCGAGAACGGCGAGATCGCCGCGATCGGCGAGGCGCGCGCGATCCTCGACGGCGCGCCGCCGGGCGCCGCGATCGACGACTTTTCGGGCAAGCTCGTCATGCCCGGCTTCATCGATCCGCATATCCACTATCCCCAGACCCGCGTCATCGGCTCCTACGGCGCGCAGCTCCTCGACTGGCTGCAAAAGTACACCTTCGTCGAGGAGCAGAAATTCGCCGATGTCGGCCACTGCGAGGCCGTCGCCCGCTTCTTCCTCGACGAGCTGTTCCGGCAGGGCACGACGACGGCGTGCGTCTACTGCACCACTCACCCGCAGTCGGTCGACGCGTTCTTCGCCGAGAGCGAGCGGCGCGGCGCCCGCATGATCGCCGGCAAGGTGATGATGGACTGCAACGCGCCCGCCGCGCTGTGCGATACGGCGCAGCGCGGCTACGACGAAAGCAAGGCGCTGATGGCGCGCTGGCGCGCGCGCGGGCGGCTCGACTACGCGATCACGCCGCGCTTCGCCGTCACCTCGAGCGAAGCGCAACTGGAGGCGGCGGGCGCGCTCGCGCGCGAGAGCCGCGACGCCTACGTGCAGACGCACCTCAGCGAGAATTTCGCCGAGATCGCGTCCGTCAAGCGGCAGTTTCCCTGGGCCAGAACCTATCTCGACGTCTACGCGCGTTATGGCCTCGTCGGCCCGCGCTCGATCTTCGGCCATTGCCTTCATCTCGAAGAGGCCGAGGTCGCCGCGCTCGCGCGCGGCAACGGCGTCGCCGCGTTCTGTCCGACCTCGAACCTCTTCCTCGGCTCCGGCCTGTTCGACAAGAAACGGCTCGACGACGCCGGCGTGCGCGTCGCGCTGGCGACCGACGTCGGCGGCGGCACCAGCTACTCGATGCTGCAAACCGCCGCGGAAGGTTACAAGGTGCTGCAGATGAACGGCCAGTCCTGGCCGGGCGCCCAGGCCTTCTACCAAATGACCCTCGGCAACGCCCGCGCCCTCGGCCTGCAGAGCCGCATCGGGACCTTGGAGCCGGGCCGCGAGGCCGATCTCGTGGTGCTGGACTCCCGCGCGACCCGGGCAATGGCCCACCGCATGGAATCGCACGAGGGCGATCTCAAGGAGGAGCTGTTCGTGCTGATGACGATGGGGGATGATCGGGCGGTGAGGGAGACGTATGTGGCGGGGAGGCCGGCGAAGGCGGGGGGATGAGCGGGGCCGCCGGTTATGCCGACGGCGGCGTCCGGCGCCCGCGGACTCCAGGCGGTTTGACTCATCGCCCAAGGCGCGCGGCAAGTCCTGTCCGCGATGAAGCGGTTCCAATGGGCTGAGTGCGTTTTTCTGTCCACCTTACGGCCCGCGTCGCCAAGCCCCGGTCATGGAAAAGTTCGGCCCGGCTGAGGCTTAAGCGCCGCGACGACCGGGAAGGCGCAATTGGGGAATTCGTATCCTGTCCCCGAAAGGCCCTGGAAAGGCCGTCCCCGCCGATTCGGTCCGTCATCGCGAGCGAAGCGTGGCGATCCAGAGATCGTGACGCCTGCGCGGTCGCGCGCCGGCCCCCCTCGCGGCTGTTGCGCGCCCCGCGAACTCTATCGGCGATCCCCTCGAACTCTGG
>JBEKFO010000423.1:0-3524 GCA_050013275.1 Roseiarcus sp.
CGGCGGTCGACGAAATTCCCTTGGATCTTTGCTTTGGTCCGGGCGTCGTTTTCGACATGCGACACAAGGCGGATGGCGAAGAGATCACGGTCGCGGATATGGAAGCGAGCCTCGCGGTGAGCGGCGCTTCGCTCGGCAAGGGCGTGATCGCGCTGATCCATACGGGCCGCGACCGGCTTCAGGGGACAAAAAACTATTGGAAGAGCGGGACCGGCATGAGCGCGACCGCAACCGAATGGCTGATCGACCAAGGCGTCGAGGTGATGGGAATCGATCAGTGGGGCTGGGACTTGCCCTTCCACCGCCAGATCCGCGCGGCAGAAGAGCAGAATGACGCGACGTTGTTCTGGCAAGGCCACCTTGTCGGCCGTCGCAAGCCCTACTGGCAGATGGAGCAATTGCGGGGTCTCGACCAATTGCCGAGCCACGGTTTCGACGTCGCCGTTTTCCCGCTGCGGCTGATGGGTGCGTCCGCGGCGCCCGCGCGCGTCGTCGGATTCCTCTATGACTGAAATGCTGCGTGCATAGGTGTGAATCGGCCGCTCTCCACCCAGGAGCCGAACGGCCCGCCGCTTCAACGTCCGCTTCGGAGGGGCGGCGACCATCGGTTGAACCACGAAGTTGGGCGCATCGCCGACAGCCGCAGTCCGAGGTTGGATTTTACCGCTCGCCGCGAGCGCTCCGTCTTCGCTTCGGTTCTGGGCTTCCAGCGTCGTGGACCCAGCGCGGCGATCCCGAGGCCGCGGCCCAGTCCGTTCGCTCGCCGAGCCTCCTCGGGGACGGCGCGAAGCGCCGGCGCGGGCGGCGCGGCGCGACATTGTCTTCGGGAAAAGCAAAGGTCGTGATAGTCTGGAAGATCGAAATTCGGCGGCGGTCGCGCTCGGCGAGCGTGGTTCGGAGGGAACAGCCTGGACCGGCAGGCGACAAAGGACGAAAATAGCCGGACTCGCCGCCAAACCTTTGATTTCGTTCGAAACCGCCAAGGAAAATATTTGGAATTCCTTGGAAAAAGCTTGGAAAAAGCTTGGAATTTCCTTGGAAAAGTTTGGAAAGGCTTGGAAAAGGTTGGTCGCGGCGCCGGTCCGCCGGCTCAGCGCGCCCTGATCCCGAACGCGCTCGCCAGAAACAGCCCGCCGTGGCGCAGGCCGCCGGCGTCGATGCCGTGGCCGACGCCGAACGACAGGTGCCACTGATTGGGGATTTCCGCCTTGGCGAGGTCGTCCATCGCCATGAACATCGCCTCGACCGGAATCAGCGGGTCCTGGTCGCCGTGAACGAGCAGGATCGGCGGCCGCTCGCCGCGCGTATTGCGGGCGGTCGCTTCCTTCAAATGCTCGGGACCGACCAGCAGCCCGGAATAGCTCAGAATCGCGGCGGGCGCGCGCGGCCGGCGCAGTCCGACGTGCAGCGCCATCATCGCGCCCTGGCTGAAACCGACCAGAGCGAGGCGCGAATCGTCGAGGCCGAGGCGGGCGAGTTCGGCGTCGAGGAACGCGTCGATCGCGGGCCGCGCGGCGACGACGCCGCGCCAGCGGTCCGCCGCGCCGCGCGGGTCGTCGGGCGCCCCGTTGCTCAACGCGAACCACTGCCGCCCCATCGGCGAAGCGGCGCAGCGCTCGGGCCCGTGCGGCGAGACGAAGGCCGCCTCGGGCGCCAGCGCGCGCCACTGCTGGCCGAGCGCGATCAAGTCCTCGCCGTCGGCGCCGTAGCCGTGCAGGAAAACCACGAGTTGCTTAGCGGGACCGCGCTGGGGTTCGAGGCGCGGCCCGGTCAAATTCACCGTCATGGGGGCTCCGAGGACTGCTATTGAGCGCGGTCTAGCGCGAACGCGCCGCGCGCGCCAATCCTATTGGCCGACCACGCCGGCGCGCTGTTTGACGCCGCGGTAATAGGCCCACAGCATGCGCGCGGCTACGCCGCGCAGGGGCCGCCAGCGCTCGGCGATCCGCTCCAGCTTGCGCGCGTCGGGTCGCGCCTTGAGGCCCAGCGCGAGCCGCGCCGCCTCCTGCAGAGCGAGGTCGCCGGCGGGAAACGCGTCGGGGTGGCCGAGGCAGAACAGCAAGAAGAGATCCGCCGTCCATGGGCCGATGCCCTTGACCGCGACGAGCGCGTCGTGCGCCTGACGCGCGTCGAGCGCCCCCAGCGCCTCCAGTTCGAGGCCGTCGGCGGTCGCCGCGGCGAGCGCCCTCAGCGCGCGCATTTTCGCCTGCGAAAGGCCGCAGCGTTTCAGCGTGGCCTCGTCGGCCGCGATGACGCTCGCCGCACCGAGCGGCGCCAGTTCCGCCTTGAGGCGGCCAAAGATCGCATTGGCGCTCGCCACCGACACCTGCTGCGATACGATGATCCCCGCCAGGCCGGAAAAGCCCGGCTCGGCCCAGCGCAGCGGCGGCGGCCCGCCGACCGCGACGTGGCGGCCGACGAGATCGGGGTCAAGCGCGAGCAGCTGCGCGCTCGCTTCGTCGAGGGCCGCCTGGCAGTCGATCGGCGGGCCGGGATGATACCGATTGGCCGATTGGGCCGCCGCCGGGCGCGCGCCTCGGCGCTTGGCCGGCGCCTTGCGCGGTGTTCGCGCTTTTCCGGCCTTGCCGCCGCTGCGCTTTTTGGAAACAGTGCCCGCCATCGTTTCTTCCGCCGATCCCTCATGTCCAAGCCGCCGCAGCGCCCGACCTTCCGCTTCGCGCCCTCGCCCAACGGCGCGCTGCATCTCGGGCACGCCTATTCCGCGTTGATGAACGCGCGCCTCGCCGCCGAGACCGGCGGCCGTCTGCTGCTGCGCATTGAAGACTTGGATCCAACCCGCTGCAAGCGCGAATTCGAAACGGCGATCGAAGAGGATCTCGCCTGGCTCGGCCTCACGTTCGACGCGCCGCCGCGTCGCCAGAGCGAACACGGGCAGGATTACGCGCGCGCGCTCGAAGCTTTGCGCGCGCGCGGGCTTGTCTATCCCTGTTTTTGCAGTCGCGGCCAGATCGCCGCGGCGGCCGGAGGGGCGCGCGATCCCGACGGCGCGCCGCTCTATCCCGGCCTCTGCCGCGCGCTTTCCAGCCAAGAGGTCGCGGCGCGCCTCGCCGCCGGCGAGCGCGCGGCGTTGCGCCTCGACGCGGCGCGCGCGCTCGCCGCCGCGCCGGGCGATCTTTGTTGGCGCGAATACGGGGAAGGCTTGCAAGAGGCGCTGCATCGGGCCGAGCCGGCCGCCTGGGGCGATTTCGTATTGCGCGGCAAGGACAATGCGGCGAGCTATCATCTGGCGGTGGTCGTCGACGACGCGTTGCAGGAGATCAGCGACGTCGTGCGCGGCCGCGATCTCTTGCCCGCGACATCGGCGCATCGCCTGCTGCAAGCGCTGCTCGATCTCGAATCGCCGCGCTATCGCCATCACCGGCTCGTGCTCGACGCCAAGGGCGCCAAAATGTCCAAGAGCGCGTCGTCGCCGCCGCTTCGCGCCTTGCGCGAAGCGGGCTATTCGGCCTTCGAGGTGCGCGCCGCGCTGGGTTTCGAAGCGCTCGGAGAGCCGCGGCTCGCCG
>JBEKFO010000424.1:0-3521 GCA_050013275.1 Roseiarcus sp.
TTCGCCAACGTCAAGGCGGTCTCCTGCGCGCTCGCCGACATCGACGGCGAGATCACGCTGTTCGTCAACACCAGCAATCAGGGCGAGACCTCGGTGCGCATCGTCAGCGCCGAGGCGCGCGTCGAGCGGATGCGCGTGCGCGCCAAGAAGCTGCTGACGCTGGTGCGCGAAGAAGGCTACGCCAAGATCGACGCGATCAAGCTCGATATCGAGGGCGCCGAGGACATCGTCCTCGACCCGTTCTTGAGCGAAGCGCCGCCGGCGCTGTGGCCGCGTCTCATCATCATGGAATTTTCGCTGTTGCGCGCCGGGGCGCAACTCGAGGAGCGCTTGCGCGCGCTCGGCTATCGCGAGATCTTGCGCACGGTCGAGAACGTCGCCTATGAGCTCGATCGCGCGGCGCGCCGCTGCGACTTTCTCGGCGTCCCGGCCGCGCACGACGATCTGGTTCCTGAACTTTCCGTCGGCGAAGGACGGATAGGAGCCGATGATCGTCTCGCCGTGGGCGGCGGCGATCTCGCCCAGCGCGTCGCCGTAGCGGCCCTCGGGAACCCCGCCCGCTTCGATCGTTTCGACGCTGAGCTTCACCCCCGTATCGAGGCCCTTGGCGGCGAAGTCCAACATCGCCTGCATGACGGAGGGCACGCCGGCCATCACGATGACATTGCCGATGCGAAAACCCGGCGCCTTGGAGATCGGATTTTCAACGAGCTCCGCGCCCGCGGGGATGCGCGCCATTCTGCGCCGCGCCGGCGTGAGCTCGCCGGGCTTGTAGCGCTCCATCATCATCGCGAGAATGCGCGGGTCTTCGTCGATGGTGACGCCGAAGGCCTTGGCGACGGCGTCGGCGGTGATGTCGTCGTGGGTCGGCCCGATGCCGCCGGTGGTGAAAACATAAGTGTAACGCACGCGAAGCGCGTCGAGCGCGGCGACGATCTCGCCCTCGTCGTCGGGCACGACGCGCGCCTCGCGCAGATCGACGCCGATGCCGGCGAGATATTCCGCGATATAGCCGATGTTGCGGTCCTTGGTGCGCCCCGACAGGATTTCGTCGCCGATCACCAGGATCGCCGCGGTGACGATCTTGTCGCTCATCGGCGCGCTCCCTCGCTGGCGAGCTCATAGGCGACGTTTTCGCCGGTGCGCAGGATTTCGCGATAGCCGAGCGCGCGCAGGCGCTCCTCGAGCAGCGCGCCGACCCGCAGAAGCGAGAATTCCATGATGATGAGACGCGGCCACAGCGCCGCCGGCGCCTCGCTCAAGTAGGGGTCGAGCACGAGATCCTCGGCCCCCTCGATATCGAGCTTGATCGCGTCGATCTTGCCGTAGCCTTCCTCGCGCACCAGCGTCAGCAGCTTCTTCGCCCGCACGCGCATCTGCTCGACCCGCGCCTCGGCGCTGACGATGCGGATCGACGTCTCGCCCTGGTTGCTGGTGTTGACGAACAGCGTGATTTCGCCGTCGATGTCGGCGAGGGCGCAGCACACCGCCTTGACGTTGGCGAAGTTGCTTTGCCGGATGTTGTAGGCGAGCCGCTCGAAGACTTCCGGCAACGGCTCGACGGCGAGGATGCGCGCGCGCGGCCCGCCCAACCCGGCGACGAAGAGCGCATAGCCGCCGACGCTGGCGCCGACGTCGAGAAAGACGAAATCGCCCTTCAGGCGCTCCGCCAGCAACGCCCGTTCCGGCGCGTCGAAATATTGCGGCGTGAACAACAGGCGCTTTTCGGCGACGTTGTGGTAAGGATAGAGGCGCATCCGCGCGCCCAGCGAATCGATGTCGACGGGGCGGCCGCGCAGCGAGCGCATCGCGACGCCGCGCAGGAAAAAGGCGGTCCGCTTGCCGAACCAACCCATCGAGCAGCGGCGCGTGACGCGCAATGCGAGGGCGCAGACGCCGCTCGGCGCAAAATGGCCGAAGGGCGCGGAATCGACGACGCTGTCATTGGGCATTCGCGCTCGCCATGGGTCTGAGAGCGGCCCCTCCTAGCACAAGCCGGCGCCGGATCGCCAGCGCTAGCTCGACTTCGGCCTTTCGCTTTCTCGGCGCGCTTCGAGCGCGAGCCGTTCGCGCTCGGCGCGCACGCCGGCGCTCATCGCGCGAACGCGCGCGACGATCTCCGGGCTCGCGGTCTGCGGCGTTCCGGCGGCGAACGGCGGCTCGGGCGCGTACTCGAGGTTCAATTGCACGGTCTCGGCGACTTCGCGGCCCGCCAGTTCCGCGAGCAGCGTCAGCGCGAAATCGACGCCCGCGGTGACCCCGCCCCCGGTAAGGAGATTACCGTCGCGCACGACCCGCGCATCGACCGGAAGTGCGCCGAACGCCGACAGCAGATCGTGCGAAGCCCAATGCGTCGTCGCGCGCTTGCCGCGCAGCAACCCGGCGGCGCCCAGAACCAGCGCGCCGGTGCACACCGAAGTCACGAAGCGCGCGCCCGCCGCCTGGGCGCGCAGGAATGCCAGGGTCTCTTGGTCGCGCATCAGCGCGTTGACGCCGGCGCCGCCGGGAACGCAAACGACGTCGAGTTGTGGGCAATTCGCAATCGTCGTCGTCGGCGTCAGCGTCAGGCCGGTCGACGAACGCAACGGTTCGAGGCTCTTCCAGACCAGGTGAACCCGCGCTTCCGGCCAACTCGCGAAGACCTCGTAGGGGCCGGTAAGGTCGAGCTGCTGCAGCCGGGGAAAGACCAGCAAGCCGATTTCGATTGTCGCCATTTCCCATCCCGCCGATTGAAAGCCCCTGCGTGAACGACCGATAGCACAGAGCCCGGCCAAACGCCGCGCCGACGGCGTCGTTTGGGGCAGCCGCCCCGGCCGCCGTGATGCGCCGCGCCTCGCTTGCGGGCGCCTTTCGCGCCGTGTCCCGCGATCCTTGTATTGCGCGACGGCGAAGGCGTATTAGATGGGCATGACCGGGCGCGGCGGCGCCCGGACCCCCTTCGGTAAGGTTCTCTTTTATGACTTTCGTCGATTCCGCGCTGCTGCAAGGCCGGCGCAACGGCCACATCAAGCTGCATGGGCCCGAAGCCTTCGCGGCGATGCGCAAGGCCGGCAGGCTCACCGCCGAGGCGCTCGACCTCTTGGTCGATCGCGTGCGGCCAGGCGTCACGACGGCCGCGCTCGACAAGTTCATTTACGAGTTCGCCAGGGACCATAACGCCTACCCCGCGCCGCTCAACTATCGCGGCTATCGCAAGTCGATCTGCACCTCGATCAATCACGTCGTCTGCCACGGCATACCCGACGAGAAGCCGCTGCGCGAAGGCGACATCGTCAATATCGACGTGACGCTGATCGTCGAGGGTTGGCACGGCGACGCCAGCCGCATGTACATCGCCGGCGAGGCGCCGCGGCGCGCGCAAAGGCTGATCGAGGTGACCTACGAATCGCTGATGCGGGGCGTCGCGGCGGTCAAGCCGGGCGCGACGACCGGCGACATCGGCTACGCCATCCAAAGCTACGCCGAGGGGGAGCGCTGCTCGGTGGTGCGCGACTTTTGCGGCCATGGGCTCGGCCGCCTGT
>JBEKFO010000425.1:0-3508 GCA_050013275.1 Roseiarcus sp.
ATCGGCTTCGCCATCCCCGTCAACATGGTCAAGAGCGTCGTCGCCGCGGCCAAGAGCGGCGGCGCCACGGTCAGGCGGCCGTGGCTCGGGGCCAGCCTGCAAAACGTCTCCAAGGACATCGCCGACTCGATCGGCCTGGAGCGGCCCGCCGGCGCGCTCGTGGTCAGCGCGTACGAAGGCGGCCCGGCGGCCGAGGCGGGCTTGAAGCGCGGCGACGTCATCACCGCGATCGACGGCCAATCCGTCGACGACGCCGAAGGCGTCGACTTCCGGCTCGGCGTGAAGCCATTGGGGGGCGTGGCGACGCTGACGGTTCAGCGCGGCGGCAAGACCCTCGTTCTGCCGCTAAAACTCGCCGCCGCGCCGGAAACGCCGCCGCGCGAAGCGATCCGCATCAAGAGCCGATCGCCGTTCCAGGGCGCGCTGGTGATGAACGTCTCGCCTGCGGTGGCCGAAGAGTTGTCGCTCGACAACGTCAGCGAGGGAGTCGTCGTCGCCGACGTCGCGGAGGGGTCGCTGGCCGCCAATTTCGGCGTGCAGAAAGGCGATGTCGTTCTGGAGGTCAACGGCGCAAAGATTGCGACGACTCATGACCTCGAGGCGGCGAGCGGACGGCGCGCGACCAATTGGGATCTGACGATTGCGCGTGGCGGCCAAGTGATCCAGACGCGCATCGGAGGGTGACGCTTGCGCGAAGCGGGCTCCGGTTCGCGATGCGACGCCGAAAGCCCGATCGCCACGTGTGAACGCGGATAGCGCAGAACGCGTCCGCCTCACGCCGCCTTGCTGGCGGGCGCTTTGGCCTTGCCGCGCGCCAGACGGCGCTTGATCGACGCCCACAGCGAGCGAATTTCGTGCGCGGCCGCGCCGTGCGGGTTGATCTCGGTGACGCCCAAGCCATGCCGCGCGGCTTCCTGATAGTCGACGCGCGCCAGCACCAGCGGAGAAATGAGACCGCCCAATTCCTCGAGCGCGGCGATGGCGTTGTCCACGCGCGCGGATTGCTGGGCCGGCGGGCATTGATTGAGCATGAACACGAAATCGCTGTTCGTCGTCTTCAAGGCCGCGCGCGTCTGAGCGCTGGCCCACAGGTCGAAGATGCTCGGCCGTGAAGGGATGATGTTCAAGTCGGCCTCGCGCATCGCGGCCGCCGAGGCGGCGCCGTCGGCGCCGGGCGTGTCGATGATGGCGAGCGTGATTCCCTTTTTCTCCAGCGCGCCGAGCAGCGTCGGCAGCTTGCCCGCCGTCGCCGCGATGACCGCGATGTCGTCGAGTTCGCGGGTCTTGGACCAGCTCAGCAGGGAAGACTGCGGGTCCAAGTCGATCACGCAGACGCGCTCGCCCACGTCCTTCGCGGCGACCGCGAGCGAAGACGCCAAAGTACTTTTCCCGGACCCGCCCTTTTGAGTGACGAAAGCAATCGTGCGCATGAACTCCGCCCCTTTTATCGCGCCCGGCCGCGAATCGCGGCTCGGATCAATGGTTAAAATTACCCTCCGTGTTTGCGGCCGATTTGGTTAACGAAAAGTAACCAAGAATGTGCGGGGCGCTAGATTTCTTACGATTCCATGAAGGTATGTAACTCTTGTGTGACGATCGCGGATTTCGCGGCGCGCGCGGCTTCACTCGTCGTCCAACGGCGCCGCGCCCTTGGGCTTGCCGTCGGCGGAAAGGGCAATTTTTTCGATGCGCATTTCCGCGTTCTTGAGCAGTTGATCGCAGTGCGCCTTGAGCGCCTCGCCGCGCTCGTAGAGCTTGATGGAATCTTCGAGCGCGACGGCACCCTTCTCCAATTTGTCGACGATCGATTCGAGTTCGGCGAGCGCCGTCTCGAATGGCATTTTGGCGATTTCGGCGGGCGATTCGGTCATGGCGCGATCCTCGGATTGGCCGACGGTCGTAGCGCGGCCGCCTCACAGCGGCAAGGCCGTGGTCTTCTTCACAGTGCGCAGCGTCATAGTCGATTGCACGCGCGAAACGCCCGGCAATTGCGTGAGAATGTCGGTGTGGATGCGTTCGAAGTCGCGCGCGTTGCGAAACGCGATCCGCAGCAGGTAATCCGAAGCGCCGGCGAGAAGATAGCATTCGATGATTTCGCCGTGGCGGCGGACCTCGTTCTCGAATCTGTCGAGAGCGGCGCGGCCTTGCTGGTCCAGCGTCACCGAGACGAAAGCCGCCCCCGGAAGTCCCGCCGCAGTCGGATCGAGCAGCATCACATAGCCCGCGATGATGCCGCTGTCCTCGAGCATGCGGACGCGGCGCAGGCATGCCGATTGCGACAGATTGACCCGCTCGGCCAATTCCGCATTGGTCAGACGGCCGTCTCGCATCAGTTCGCGCAGAATCGCCCGGTCGCGATCGTCGATTTCGTCAATTCGCATAATCTGTCTCGATTCGACATATTGTTCGCATATCATGCGGACGGCCGGCGAGGACAGTCCAAATTGGGAGAAACATTTCTTCGGCGCCGCCGGATCATACGGTCGCCATTTGATGGGAGGATTCGATGCTGATCGGCGTGCCCAAGGAAATCAAGGACAATGAGTTTCGTGTCGGAATGACGCCCGCTTCGGTCGCCGAGCTGACGCACCACGGCCATACCGTGCTGGTGGAAAAGTCCGCAGGCGTCGGATCGGGGCTCTCCGACGAGGAATATGTCGCGGCGGGCGCCGCGATCGTCGAGACGCCGCAAGAGATCTTCGCCCGCGCCGAAATGGTCGTGAAGGTCAAGGAGCCGCTCGCCGCCGAACGCAAGCAGCTTCGCCGCGGCCAGATCTTGTACACCTATCTGCATCTGGCGCCCGATTTGGCGCAGACCAAGGATCTCGTCGCCAGCGGCGCGACCTGCATCGCCTACGAGACGGTAACCTCGCCCAATGGCGGCCTGCCCTTGCTGACGCCGATGTCGGAAGTGGCCGGGCGCCTTGCGCCGCAGGTCGGCGCGCATGCGCTGGAAAAGGCGCAGGGCGGGCGCGGCGTCCTGCTCGGCGGCGTGCCGGGGGTGCCGCCGGCGGAAGTGGTGGTGATCGGCGGCGGCGTTGCGGGCACGCACGCCGCGACGATCGCGCTCGGCATGGGCGCCAACGTCACCGTGGTCGACAAGTCGAACGAGGCGCTGCAGCGCATTGCGGCGCAATTGGACGCCGGCGTGCGCACGATCTACTCGACCCGCGCGGCGATCGCCGAACTGGTCAAGCGCGCCGACCTGGTGATCGGCGCCGTGCTGGCGCCCGGCGCCGCCGCGCCGAAGCTCATCACGCGGGCGATGCTGGCGACGATGAAGCCCGGCTCGGTGATCGTCGACATCGCGATCGACCAGGGCGGCTGCTGCGAAACCTCGAAGCCAACGACCCATTCCCATCCGACCTACGTCGTCGACGGCGTCGTGCATTATTGCGTCGCCAACATGCCCGGCGCGGTGGCGCGCACCTCGACCTTCGCACTCAACAACGCCACCCTGCCCTTCGCCCTCGCGCTCGCCGACAAGGGCTGGAAACAGGCGCTCAAA
>JBEKFO010000426.1:0-3500 GCA_050013275.1 Roseiarcus sp.
GGGATCAGCGCGGCGCGCTGCTCGGCGCTCGCCGCGCGCCGCAACAGGCCGCCCGCGAGTACGACCGTAGCGAGATAGGGCTCCAGCGCGAGCGCGCGGCCGAACGCCTCCATGATCAGCATCGTCTCGACGGCGCCGCCGCCGAACCCGCCGTCCTCTTCGGCGAAAGGCACGCCGATGAGGCCGAGTTCCGCGTATTGGCGCCAAAGCTCCTCGCTGAACCCCAGCGGCGTCGCTCGATAGGCCTTGCGGCTTTCAAAGCGGTAGCGGTCCTTCATCAGCCGCGCGACGTTGTCGGCGATAAGCCGCTGTTCCTCGTTGAGATCGAAGTCCATGTCTCAAAGCCCCAGGATCGCTTTGGCGATGATCGAGCGCTGGATTTCGTTCGATCCGCCATAGATCGAGACCTTGCGCATGTTGAAATAGTTCGGCGCGACGCTCGCGGCCCAGTCCGCGCCGACCGGCGGCTCGTTTCCTCGCTCGCCGTCCTCGCGCTCCGCCTCGAAGGGCAGCGCGTAGGGGCCGACGACGTCCATCAACAGCTCGGTCGTCGCCTGTTGCAATTCGGAACCCTTGATCTTGAGCACCGAGGACGCCGGATCGGGCTTGCCCTTTTCGCCTCGCCTTTCCCCCGCGATCACACGCATCTGGGTCATTTCCAGCGCCTTCAGCTCGACCTCGACCGCGGCGAGCTTCATGCGGAAGACGGGATCGGCGAGTTTGGGCTGGTCGTTGTAAATCGGCAGCGCGGCGAGCTCGCGGATGCGCGCGAGCCGGGCCTTCGATATGCCGACCCGCGCGATGCCGTTGCGCTCGTTGGCGAGCAGAAACTTGGCGTAGTCCCAGCCCTTGTTCTCCTCGCCCACCAGGTTGTCGAGGGGAATGCGCACGGCGTCGAAGAACACTTCGTTGACTTCGTGGGCGCCGTCGATCGTCTGGATCGGGCGGACCGTCACCCCGGGCGACTTCATGTCGACGAGGAAGAAGGAAATGCCCTCCTGCTTCTTCACGTTCGGGTTGGTGCGCGCGAGCACGAAGATCCAGTCGGCGTATTGGGCGAGCGTCGTCCAGGTCTTCTGGCCGTCGATCACCCATTCGGAGCCGTCGCGCTTGGCCGAGGTGCGCAGCCCCGCGAGGTCCGATCCGGCGCCCGGCTCGGAAAAGCCCTGGCACCACCATTCGCTGAGATCCACGATCGGCGGCAGGAAGCGCTCCTTCTGCGCCTGCGAGCCGAAGGTGTAGATCACCGGGCCGACCATGCTGACGCCGAAAGGCAGCATGTCGGGCGCATTGGCCTTCTGCATTTCGTCGTTGAAGATCAGGAGCTTGATCGCGCTCCAACCCGTGCCGCCCCACTCCGCCGGCCAATGGGCGACCGACCAGCCCTTGGCGGCGAGGATACGGGTCCAACGCACCATGTCGTCCTTGCTGGGATGGCGCCCCTCGACGACCTTATCGCGTATCGAAGCCGGTAGATTGGCGCGCACGAACGCGCGCACCTCGTCGCGGAACGCGATCTCCTCCTCGGTGAAGCGCAAATCCATCGCTCGATCCCTCCCCCGCGCCGCGACTCTTCGCACGCAATCAACGACGAACGCCGAAGCGTCGTCAACCCCGCGGGGCGATCGGCGGCGGGCCCGTTTGAATTGCCGCGATGGGCAGGGAGCCGCCATTGCAGATGCGACCGCGGATGGCGTAGACGCGCGATTGCCCGACCCCGGCTTCGGCGCCGAAGGAGCGACGAGGACAAGCGAGCGATCTTTCGCGCGCCGTTCGCGCCGAGAGACATGGTCGGGAGGCGGCGCAGCTCTTCTTTGCACGGACCCGCTCTATCTCCGGTCGCGTGAGGGGGACGTCACGCGGCGCCGGTCCGCGCTAGGTCACGAGATCGCCGCAAGGGCCTGATCGAGATCGGCGATGAGATCGTCGCAATTTTCGATCCCCACGGAAAGGCGGATCAAGCTCGGCGTGATGCCCAGACGGGCCCTCTCCTCGGCGGAAATATCCGAATGGGTCATGCTGGCGGGATGGCTCGCCAGGGACTCCGTACCGCCCAGCGAAACCGCCAGCTTGATGACGTCCAGATGATCCAGAACGGCGAAGGCCTCGGTCTCGCCGCCTTCGACTTCGAAACTGAAGGTCGACCCCGCGCTCTTGCACTGGCGTTCGAAAACGGCGCGGTCCGGATGTTTCTCAGGCAAAAACGGCAGGTACCAGACCGATTTGACGTGGCTGTGCCCGCGCAGGAATTCCGCCACTCGGCGCGCATTGCCGACGGCCGCGTCCATGCGCAGTTTCATCGTCTCCAGCGAACGCATCAGCATCCACGTCGTTTGCGGATCGCACATCGTTCCCAGGATCGTCCGCATGCCGCGGACGGGATCGATCTTAGCGCGCGAACCCGAACAGCTTCCGGCGATCAGGTCCGAATGCCCGCCCACGTATTTGGTCAGAGACGTGATCACCAGATCCGAGCCGTGGGCGAGAGGGGTCTGATAAAGCGGACCGAGCATCGTGTTGTCGACGATGATCGTCGGCCGGCGATCGCGCATCCTGTCGGCGACCTCGCGCGCCGCCGCCAGATCGACGAGGCCGTTGGTCGGGTTGGCCGGCGTTTCGATATAGAGGACGGCGACGGGGCCGATCGACTGGGCCTTTTCGGCTGCCGCCATGAGAGCCTCGAGCCCGCCCTCCGCGGGAAACCCGACCGACGTAACGCCAAATTGCGGCAGTATCTTTTTGAGCAGGAAATCCGTTCCGCCGTAAACCGGATCGGAATGCAGGAGCACGGTTCCGGGGCGAACATAAGACCACAAGGTCGTCGAAATGGCCGCCATGCCCGAGGCGAAGACGAGGCTCGCCTCCGCTTCGTCCCAGATCGTGAGACGATCCTCCAACATCTCCAGATCTGGATTGTTGATCCTGCTATAGATGAGGCCGGGTTCTTCGTTTGGCCGTTTCTCCCTCAAGCCATAGGCCAGCTCGAAGAATTCCTTGCCGTCGCGCGCCGACTTGAAAACGAAAGTCGAGGTATGAAACACGGGCGGCTTCAATGATCTCTCGGAGAGGAATGGATCGTAGCCATACCCCATCATCAAGGTTTCCGGATGGAGAGGGTGTCGACCCACCTTGCGCGATAGCCATCTCTTTTTAGTCACTGGCGGACCTCGTTAGCAGAAATCCTGTGAATAAATTGAAACGCATTCATTTTCGTTTTTTCCGCGCGACGAATTGCCCAACTTCGCGATCCGCAACCGACGCCGGAATTCCTCGACAGGGGCCGCCCCACCCCTCTCCGCCGGGCGCCGAGCCATCTTTCCCGATGGAGGCATGAAGTTCCGATGTCTCAAGGCTGTCAATGGTCATCGACCGCCGGAGGCGGCGCGCGAAGGCGCGCCCGAACCCGCCTCACGCCAGCTCGGGGTAGCCGAGCCGAACCGCCTCGCGTTCGAGTTCGACGATCGGCGCATAGTCGCGCGGGCCGAGCTTGGCCGCGCCGA
>JBEKFO010000427.1:0-3499 GCA_050013275.1 Roseiarcus sp.
GGCGATCCCCACCGCGACGCGCCTGACCTCGACCACCCCGTCGCGCACCACGAGGGCGCGCGCGCCGGCGCCGTCGCGCTCAACCGCGCTGGCGGGGACGGCGACGCCCTCGCTGCGCGCGATCGCGATTTCGCCGGAGGCGAACGAACCGACGCGCGCCGGCGCGCCCGCCGCGAGGGCGATGCGCACTTTGCCGGTGCGGTTCGCCTTGTCGACCTCCTCGCTGACGAGGCGGACCGCGCCGTCGACCTCTTTCGCGACGCCCGGCAGGCGCAGCTTGACCGGCATGCCGACGGCGAGCCGCGCGAGCGACTGCTCGGGCACGTCCGCCTCGAGATCGACGGCGGCGTCCTCGATGATGCGGAACAACGGCTCGCCGGCGCTGGAGACCGTCGCGCCGAGCCGCGCCGTACGGCGGCTGACGAGGCCCGCGACCGGCGCCTTGACCTCCGTCCGGGCGATGCGCACCAGCAATTCCTGACGCTCGCCTTGGCGGCTCTTGCGGTCGGCTTCAGCCAGCGCGAGGCCGTTCTTGGCCGCCGCGAGTTGCGCCTCGGCGGTGCGAACCGCGATTTGCCGCTGCTCGATCGTCGCCGCCGCGATGATCTGACCGCCGAGCCTGTTGGCGCGCTCTGAGTCGTCTTTCGCCCAGGCGAGTTGCGCCTGGAACTGCTCGATCTGGCTTTGCGCCTGGGCGATCGCCGCTTCGGAGCGCGCCGTCGCGGCGTCGTTCTGCGCGAGCTGGGCGTCGAGCTGGCTGCGGTCGAGCCGGGCGAGAACCTGCCCCGCCGCGACCGTGTCGCCGTCCTCGGCGTCGATCTCGATAATCGCCGGGCCGTCGATCTGCGCCGCCACCAGCGCCTCTTCGCGCGCGACCAGCGTACCCGACACGAACAGCCGATCGACGAAGGGGCGTTGCGTGGCGGTCGCCACCGTCACCGTCGGCGGTTCGACCAGGCGCGGTGTCTCGGCCGCCGCGGCGCCGATCGCCGGGCAGCGCGCGCCCGCGGAGAGCCCGAGCCTTGCGAGCGGCGCCAGAGGCGGCGAGCACGGCGCGAGCGTGAGCCCGGCGAAAATGACGCCGGCGCCGATCGCCGCCGCGATCAGGGGGAGGGCGTAGGCGCGGCGCATCAGGGCGACACCGCTGGATCGGTGAACGGCTTGATCGCGCCGGCGAACAGCGCGGTGAAGACGCCCATCGTCATGGCCGCCTCGACGTCGACATCGAAATCCGGCTCCAGCGCGCGCCGCTTGAACAACCCGCTCACCACGGTGAAGATCACGCGCGCGGCGAACTCGGCGTCGAGCGAAGCGGCGGCTTCCCCTTTGGCCTTGGCGGCCTCGACGAGCCCGGCGATTCCGCTGCGCACCTCGGCGTCCATGGCGAGCGTCATCGCGGCGATGCGCGGATTGCGCGCCGCCTCGGCGGTGATTTCGACGATCATCGTCGCCTTCCCGCGCGGCCGCGCGAGCACATGCTCGCGCAACACCGCGGCCATCGTGGGCAGGACGCCGCCGGCGCCGCCCAGAGCCTCGAAGACTTCGGTGCGCTCGCGTCGATCGCTCGCGCAAAGGCCCTCGAC
Organism: Roseiarcus sp.; assembly: GCA_050013275.1. Lineage (GTDB taxonomy): Bacteria > Pseudomonadota > Alphaproteobacteria > Rhizobiales > Beijerinckiaceae > Roseiarcus. The sequence goes on from JBEKFO010000427.1 coordinate 1,584, forward strand.
GAGAGCCTCTTTGGACGGGAAATAGCGGTAGAGATTGCCGGCGCTCATGCCGGCCTCGTCCGCCACCTGCTGCATCGTCGCGGCATGGAAGCCGTGGCGTACGAACGCGCGCTCGGCGGCGGCGATGATCAGTTCGCGCCGATCCGGCTCGTGGGCTTGCCCAGAGAGCGGGGGTTGCGCCAGGGACATCGAAACCTCATGAAAATGAATGTTCATTCTCATGGGCGCGCATTGTGGCGGAATTTCGTCGCCGCGCCGCGGCCGCCCCTACAGCCGCCGCGAGCGCAGGTCGGGCAGGAAATAGGTCAGCAGGCCGATTGCCGGCAGGAAGCCGCAAATTTGATAGACGAAGCTCAGGCTGGTGCGGTCGGCGAGCGCGCCGAGCGCCGCCGCCCCGATGCCGCCCAGGCCGAACGAGAGACCGAAGAACAGGCCGGCGATCGCGCCGACGTTTCCCGGCGCCAGCTCCTGCCCGAAGACGACGATCGCCGCGAATGCCGAGGAGAGCACGAGGCCGATCGCGACGCTGTCGAGAACCGTGCCGACGAGGCCGAGATGCGGCAGCAACAGGGTGAACGGCAACACGCCGAGGATCGAGGCCCAGATCACGAACTTGCGTCCGTAGCGGTCGCCGATCGGCCCGCCGGCGTAAGTTCCCGCCGCGACGGCGCCGAGGAAGACGAACAGCATCACCTGCGACGCCTGCACGGAAACGTGGAAGGTCTGGATCAGGTAGAAGGTGTAATAGTTCTGCAGGCTGGAGAGATAGAACATCTTCGAGAACACCAGCGTCACCAGGATGATCATGGCGCGGATCACCTGGGCGCGCGGCAGCGCGGCGGGGCGGGACGCGGCGGCGGCGGCCTTGCGCTGGGCGCGATGGGCGGCGTGCCAACGGGCGATGCGGGTCAGGATGAGAATCGCGGCGAACGCGAGCACGGTGAACGCGAGCACCGAGCGCTGGCCGAAGGGGACGACGATGAACGCCGCCATCAGCGGCCCGAGCGACTGGCCGAAATTGCCGCCGACCTGAAACAGACTTTGCGCGAAGCCGTAGCGGCCGCCGGAGGCCGCGCGGGCGGTCCGCGACGCCTCGGGGTGAAAGATCGCGCTGCCGACGCCGATCATCGCCACGGCGATCAGCAACAACGTGTAATTCCAGCTCAACGCCAGCGCCACGAGGCCGACCAGCGTGAACGCCATCGCCGAGGGCAGGGCGTACGTCAGCGGCCGCCGATCGATGAAGAGACCGATGAACGGCTGCAGCAGCGAGGCGGTGATTTGGAAGGTGAGAGTGATCAGCCCGGTCTGGAAATACGTCAGCGAGAATTCGTCGCGAAACACCGGATACAACGCCGGGGCGAGCGATTGCATCATGTCGTTGAGCATATGCGAGGCGCTGGCGGCGAATATAACGCCGTAGGCCGTCGTCTGCAGGGCGCGGCTGGCTGCGCCCGCCGAAAGGTCGTCGACGCCCACGCGGGCGGGGTTCCGGGCAAGGGTCAAGGGACTTCTCGTTGCAACGCGCGCTTCGCTGACGAAGCGCGCCGAAGATGTTCCGTAGCGCCGCCGGGCTCGCGGCGCCAAGGCGCCAATCGGGCCGCTCAAGGCATTGTGATGAGGGGCCTTCGGCGCGGCGGCGGCTATTTCGGCGCCAGCACCATCACCATCTGCCGGCCTTCCATCAGCGGCTCGGCCTCGACCTTGGCGATCGGCGCGGTTTCCGTCCTCACCCGCTGCAAGAGCTTGAAGCCGATGTCCTGATGCGCCATTTCGCGGCCGCGGAAGCGCAGCGTCACCTTGACCTTGTCGCCTTCCTCGAAGAAGCGGCGCACCGAGCGCATCTTCACTTCGTAGTCGTGGTCGTCGATGCCGGGGCGCAGCTTGATCTCCTTGATCTCGACGATCTTCTGGCG
>JBEKFO010000428.1:0-3499 GCA_050013275.1 Roseiarcus sp.
TTCGACCGCCTGCTTGAAAGCGCACGCCATCGCGACCGGATCGCCCGCCGTGCCGACCGCGGTGTTGAGCAGCACCGCGTCGTAGCCGAGCTCCATCGCCGCCGCCGCATGCGAAGGCAGGCCGATGCCGGCGTCGACGATCAGCGGCGTGTCGGGATAGCGCGCCCGCAGGACGCGCAGGCCGAACGGATTGTTGAGGCCTTTGCCCGAACCGATCGGCGCGCCCCACGGCATCAGCACCTTGCAGCCCGCCTCGACCAAGCGGTCGCAGACGATGAGGTCTTCCGTCGTATAGGGGAACACCTCGAAACCGTCCTGGGAAAGGATGCGCGCCGCCTCGACCGTGCCGAAGACGTCGGGCTGCAGCGTGTCGCGGTCGCCGATCACTTCGAGCTTGATCCAGGCGGTGTTGAAAATTTCCCGCGCCATCTGCGCCGTCGTCACCGCCTCCTTGACCGTGTAGCAGCCGGCGGTGTTGGGCAGCACACGGACGCCGAGTTCGCGAATGATGCGCCAGAACTCCTGTCCCTCGCGAAACTGGCTCGACTCGCGCCGCACCGAGACCGTGACGACCTCGGCTTCGGCCGCCCGAACCGATTTGGCCATCAGGTCGAGCGAGGGATATTTCGACGTCCCGAGCAGCAGCCGCGACTTCAATTCGACGCCATAGACCTTCATCGCTTTCAACTCCTAGCCCCAGCCACATCCAAGAAATCCGCGCTCACCGCGCGAGCGCGGCGGCAAGTTTCCCGCCTATCCGCCTTGCCGAGGCGCGACGATCTCCACCCTGTCCCCTTCGCGCAGGGCCGTCTCGGCGCGCTTTCGCGCCGGCACGAATTCGCCATTGAGGGCGGTGGCGACCAGCGTCTCCGCGTAATCGAGCGCGGCGAGCGCCGCCGCCAGAGTCTCGGCCGCCACGTCCTGCTCGACGCCGTTGACGACGAGTCTCATCTCCGCCTCGCCGCTCCGCCGCGCTCACGCCCAGCGCGCCGCCCCACTCGACCAGTTCGCGCGATTTTTCCGCAATGGCGGCAATGAATTGCGCCGCTTTGCGAAGGTCCCGCATAATCTTCATCGACCGGCTCGACGCCGTTGACGACGCGTTTCATCTCCGCCTCGCTACTCCGCCGCCGGCACGTACAGCGCGCCGCCTTGCTGCAAAAACTCGCGCGACTTTTCCGCCATGCCGGCAATAGCTTCCGCCTCTTTGCGCAAGTCCTGGGTGATCTTCATCGAGCAGAACTTCGGTCCGCACATCGAGCAGAAATGCGCGACCTTGTGGCTGTCCTTGGGCAGCGTCTCGTCGTGGAATTTGCGCGCGGTGTCGGGATCGAGCGACAGGTTGAACTGGTCTTGCCAGCGGAAGTCGAAGCGCGCGCGGCTGACCGCGTCGTCGCGGATCTGCGCCGCCGGATGGCCCTTGGCGAGGTCGGCGGCGTGAGCGGCGATGCGATAGGTGATGACGCCCGTCTTGACGTCGTCGCGGTCGGGAAGGCCGAGATGCTCCTTGGGCGTGACGTAGCAGAGCATCGCCGTGCCGTACCAGCCGATCATCGCCGCGCCGATCCCCGAGGTGATGTGGTCGTAGCCCGGCGCGATGTCGGTGGTCAGCGGCCCGAGGGTGTAGAACGGCGCCTCGCCGCACTCCTTGAGCTGCTTCTCAATGTTGACCTTGATCTTGTGCATCGGCACGTGGCCGGGGCCCTCGATCATCACCTGGCAGCCCTTGTCCCAGGCGACCTTGGTCAATTCACCCAGCGTCTCCAGTTCGGCGAATTGGGCGGCGTCGTTGGCGTCGGCGATCGAGCCGGGGCGCAAGCCGTCGCCGAGCGAGAAGGCGACGTCGTACTTGCGCATGATGTCGCAGATGTCGCCGAAGCGCTCGTAGAGGAAGCTCTCGCGATGGCCGGCCAGGCACCAGCGCGCCATGATCGAGCCGCCGCGCGAGACGATGCCGGTGACTCTTCTTGCGGTGAGCGGGACATAGCCGAGACGCACGCCGGCGTGGATGGTGAAATAGTCGACCCCCTGCTCGGCCTGCTCGATGAGGGTGTCCTTGAACACTTCCCAATCGAGTTTCAGCGGATCGCCGTCGACCTTTTCCAGCGCCTGATAGATCGGCACCGTGCCGATCGGCACCGGCGAATTGCGCAATATCCACGAGCGGATATTGTGGATATTGCGCCCCGTCGAGAGGTCCATCACCGTGTCGGCGCCCCAGCGGATCGCCCACACCATCTTCTCGACCTCCTCGGCGACGCCGGAGCTGACCGCGCTGTTGCCGATGTTGGCGTTGACCTTGACCAGGAAATTGCGGCCGATCGCCATCGGCTCGAGCTCGACGTGGTTGATGTTGGCGGGAATGATCGCGCGGCCGCGCGCGACTTCCGAGCGCACGAACTCGGGGGTGACGAATGCGGGAATCGCGGCGCCGAAGCTCTCGCCGTCGGCGAGCCGCGCCGCGGCCTCCTCGTGCGCCGCCTCGCGCGCGAGATTCTCGCGATGGGCGACGTAGATCATCTCCTGCGTGACGATGCCGGCGCGGGCGAATTCGTACTGCGTCACCAACTGCCCCGGCGCGCCGGCGCGCAAGGTTCGCGTCGCCGGACAATGGGGCGCGAGGCGCTCGGCCGAGACGTGGCCGTTGTCCTCGGGCTTGATCGCGCGGCCCGGGATGGCGGCGTAACCACGCGAGCCGATCCAGGCTTCGCGCACCGGCTCGAGGCCGGCCGAGAGATCGACGCGCACGTCCGCCTCGGTATACGGGCCGGAGGCGTCGTAGACGCGCACCGGCGGCTCGCTGGCGTCGCTGAGCGCGATTTCGCGCAGCGGCACGCGGATGTCGGCGTGGCCCTTCGGCGAAGCGTAAACCTTGCGCGAGCCGGCGATCGGCCCGGTGGTGACGCTCTCAGGCACCGCCGGCGTCGTGATCTTGGCGAGTTCGTTCATCGGCCTTGCCTCCGCTTCGCTCCCGTGGCGGCGAAGAGGGTAAGGCGCGGCGATGTGGATCGGCGAGCCTCGTCCCTTCGCCGGCATGACCCGGATCAGGTTCTAAGGGTCCGGCGTCGTTCGCCGTCTCAGCCCGCTAAGGGCGCCCCTCGAGTTAGGGCCGGAATGTGGGACGAAGAGGGGCGGCTGTCAATGAGCGGATTTCGCGCTTCTCGCGCGGCGCCGATCTCGACATGAACCTCTCGCCCCAGAGCGGTCGCGATATTGACGAGGGCGTCGATCGAGAAGCGGGAGACGCGCCCGCGCAGCAGATCGTTGACGCGCGGCTGCGTCACGCCGCAGCGCCGCGCCGCTTCGGCCTGTTTCCAGCCGTTCTCGCTGACGATATCGGCGATTTCTTGCATCAGCTGCGAGCGCACGCGAAGATTGGCCGCCTCGGCGGGCGTATCCGCGACCGCGTCCCAAACGCTGGCGAAGGTCTCGATCTCGGTCATTTTCTGTCCTTCATCAGTTGGGCGAACCGCGCCTTGGCGAGCGCGACGTCCCGCAA
>JBEKFO010000429.1:0-3493 GCA_050013275.1 Roseiarcus sp.
ATGAAGAAGGAGGACTTCCGCATCATCCTGAAGTCCGAGCTGATCATCAATTCGCCCTACGCCTATCTCTCCGATTTGCCCGACGATTTGAAAAAGACCATTCGCCAAGCGTTCCTCGACGCCGCGACGAAGGACAAGGACGCGTTCGCGCGCCTATCCGACGGCAAGAACCTTCCCTGGCAGCCGGTCGCCAACGCCGACTACGACAAGACGGTCGAACTGGTGAAGTTCGTCGACACGCTGCGCAAGAACAAGTCGTAATCGGATTGCGGAGGACGGAGGGCGGGGGACGGAAAACTCTCCGTTCTCCGTCCTCTGTTCTCCGTCTTCTGTCCCCTGGCATGTCCAGCTCCGTCGTCCGTCTGCCCGATCGTCAGCTCGCCGCCGTGCTCGCCGCGTATCGCGGCGCCGCGCGCGCCAAACGGGTGCAATTCTTTGTCGCCGCCGCGGTCCTCGTCTCGCTGATCGGCCTGTCGGCGATTCAGGCCGAGGTCGATCCGAAAACCTTCTTCGCCAAGATCGGCGGCTTCACCAGTTACTTCGATCGGCTGATGACGCTCGACACGGGCGCGCGCGTGTGGACCGATCCCGTCTCCTGGTTCTGGAGCCTCAAGCGCTCGCTGCGTCTGATCGGCGAGACGGTGCTGATGGCCTACGTCGGCACGCTGAGCGGCGCGATTCTCGCCTTCTGCCTGAATTTTCTCGCCTCGCCCAACCTGACCGGCGGCGCGGCGACGGTGTTCCTCACCCGCCGCTTCCTCGAGTTCTGCCGCACCGTGCCCGATGTGGTGTTCGCTCTGATCTTCGTCGTCGCCTTCGGCCTCGGGCCGTTGGCCGGCGTGCTGGCGATCGCGATCCACAGCGTCGGCGCGCTCGGCAAGCAGTTCTTCGAGACCACCGAGAACATCGACATGAGGCCGGTCGAGGGCTTGCGCGCGGCAGGCGCCTCGTGGGTCGAGACCATCCGTTTCGCCGCTTTGCCGCAAGTGCTGGCGAGCTACGCCAGCTTCACGCTGCTGCGCTTCGAGATCAACGTGCGCGGCGCGACCGTGCTCGGCTTCGTCGGCGCCGGCGGCATCGGGCTGGACTTGATGGAGGCGATCCGCAAGTTCTATTATTCCGACGTCAGCGCGATCCTCGTCCTCATCATTGCGGCGGTCATGACGCTCGACATTTCCACGCAATATCTGCGCCGCGCGCTGATCGGACAGGCTCGATCATGAGAACGCTGGCGAACGGCCCGCCGATCGACGTCGACGCCTTGAAGCGCCGCTACCCCTCCGCCTTTCAAGCCAACTGGCGAGTGCGCGGCCTCGTGGGGGCGGTCATTGCGGCGATGCTCGCGCTCTATGTCGGCGCGTTCGTCTATTTCGACGTTCCCTGGGGGCGCCTGGCGCCGGGCCTTCTGCAACTGGCCTGGTTCGTGCGCGAAATGGTTCCCCCCGATCCGGGCGAGCATTTCGTCACTTACGTCAACGGGCTCGGCGAGACGCTGGCGATCTCGCTGCTCGGCACGCTGCTCGGCGCGCTGTTCGCGCTGCCGCTCGGCGTGTTGGCCGCGCGCAACGTCGTTCCGGCGGCTTGGCTGCGGCTGCCGATCAAGCGATTCTTCGATTCGGTGCGCGGGATCGACACGCTGATCTGGGCGCTCATCTGGATCAACGTCGTTGGCCTCGGCCCGTTCGCCGGCGTCCTGGCGATCGCCACCTCGGATTTCGGCGCGCTCGGCAAGCTGTTCGCGGAAATCATCGAATCGGCCGACCGCCGTGAAGTCGAGGGCGTGCGCGCGTCCGGCGGACGACGCCTCGCGGAAGTGCGTTTCGGCCTGTTGCCGCAAGTGCTGCCGGTCATGGCCGGCCAGGTGCTCTATTTCATCGAATCGAACACCCGCTCCGCGACGATCATCGGGGTGGTCGGCGCCGGCGGCGTCGGCCTGTTCCTGGCCGAGCAAATCCGTGTGCTCGAATGGCGTCAGGTTTCGTTCCTCATCTTGGAAATTTTGGTCGCAGTGGCGGCGATCGACTTCGTCTCCGGCCGCCTGCGCGCCGCCATCGCCGGCCGACGATCGACGCCGCATTGACCACATACACACAAATGTCATTAAACACCGCCAAGGGAGAGTGATGTCGACAGCGGTCCCGGTCGCCCAAAGGGCGAGAGACGACGAGGCGATCGCCGCACGCAAGCGCGCGTTGGCGTTGCTCGCGCGTGCGCTCGAGCCCGAAATGGCCGAACCGATCGAACGCTTCTGGCCGCGCCATGGCGCGCGCGACCTCAAGCCGGTCGAGACCGGCCTCGTCATGCTGCGCGGCCGCGTCGGCGGCGACGGCGCCCCCTTCAACGTCGGCGAGGCGACGGTGACGCGAGCCGTCGTCGAATTGCCGAGCGGCGAACGCGGCTACGCCCATATCCTCGGCCGCGACGCGCGACGGGCTCGCCTCGCCGCGACCGTCGACGCGCTCTGGCAGCGCCCCGAGGCTCGCGCCGAAATCGAAGAGACGATTCTCGCACCGGTCGCCGCGCGCGTCGCCGCCGAGAAGGCCAAGTCCCGCGCCGAGACCGCCGCGACCCGCGTCGACTTCTTCACCGTCGTGCGCGGCGAGGACGACGCATGACCGCGCCCGCATTCACCGATCCCGTGTTCGAATCGCAGGCGGCCTTCCGCGGCATCATGCGCGCCATGGCGAGGCCGGGAACCATCATCGTCTGCGGCGAAGCATTGACGCCGCCGGCGCCGTTGGAGCCCGCCGCCGCGGCGGTCTTGTTGACGCTGGCGGATTTCGAATCGCCGCTGTGGATAGCGCCGTCGTTCGGCAGCACGGTCGCCGCCTATCTAGCGTTCCACACCGGCGCGCCGCTGGCTCCTTCGCCCGACACGGCGGCGTTCGCGCTGATCGATCTTGCGAGCGACGAGCCGCGGTTCGATCGTTTCGCCCAGGGGAGCGCCGAATATCCCGATCGCTCGACCACAGTCGTCGCGCAAGGCGCTCGCCTGAACGAGGGGCCGGCGCTGAGGCTCGCCGGGCCGGGCGTCGCCGGCCAAGCGGAGCTTGGCGCCGCATCGCTTCCGCCCGATTTTGTCGAGCAGTGGGCGGCCAATCGCGGCCGCTTCCCGCTCGGCGTCGACTTGATCCTTGCGGCCGGCGCCAAACTTGCGTGCCTGCCCCGCTCGGTCGTCATCTCCAGGGAGACGCGCTGATGTACGTCGCAGTCAAAGGCGGCGAACGGGCGATCGCCAACGCTCACGCGCTGCTCGCCGACGCGCGGCGCGGCGACCGCGCGATCCCTGAGATTTCGCCCGAGCAAATCGACCAACAGCTTTCGCTCGCCGTCGACCGCGCGATGGCGGAAGGGTCGCTCTACGACCGCGAACTCGCGGCGCTGGCGATCAAACAGGCCCGCGGCGATCTCATCGAGGCGATCTTCCTGGTGCGCGCCTATCGCACCACCCTGCCCCGCTTCGGCTTCGCCGAGCCCGTCGACACCGGCGCAA
>JBEKFO010000430.1:0-3493 GCA_050013275.1 Roseiarcus sp.
TTGGAGCGGGTGAAGGGAATCGAACCCTCGTATTCAGCTTGGAAGGCTGCTGCTCTACCATTGAGCTACACCCGCATTTTTCGATCGCCTCGATCCATCAAGAATCGGCTCGGCGCGCTTATCGCCCGCCGGCGAACGAGGCGGCTCGCTTGATTCCGCCTGGGCCTTGTCATGGCAATCCGGCGGGCGCGAGTCAATCGGCGGCGAAAGCGCGCGGGCGGGGCGTCGCCGATCCCGCGATCTGCGCTTCGCTCGCCTCGTCGCTGGGCGTCATTGAAAGTCCGCCAGACTGTGCGGCGTAGCAGGTTGGCCGCGGAACACCTTGAGGCCGCTTGGGGTCGAGACGACGTCGCCGTTGACCAGCGTGTCGTCGTCGAGCAACGCGTCCATCGGATCGGGCGTCGGCGCTCGCGAACATTCGCGACCCTTCGCGGCGACGCAGGCGAGCCAGTCGCCGCGACGCTGGCGAGCGGCGTCTACCCGCTGGCGCCAATCGCCGCTTCGCGTCGCATCGTCTTCGGCGCCCGCTTCGGGCGCGCCTGTTTGCGCGACGGTCGGGGAGGGCGAGGCCGCCGCCGGCGCGCCTGAACTCGCTTGCTGGGCGCAAGCGCCTTCGATCAGCCACGTAGCGACAATCAACGCAGACGCTGTCCGCAGAGCCGGCATCGCTCATCTCCCGGGCATCATCAGAGCCGATGTCGTCGCCTCTGTCGAGCGGTTCGTCAGCGGCCCGATCCTGACGCGCCGCCGCCGCGGCGCGCGGTCGGAGGCGTCCCTGCGGTGACAGAGCGGCGCGCGGCGGCTAGAACGCGGCGACCACATCTTTCGCGAGCGCCCGCCCTTGTCTTCTGTCCCCGCCGCCATCGAAGCGCGCGAACTCGCCAAACGGTTCGGTGCCACGGTGGCCGTCGACTCGATCTCGTTCGCCATCGCGGTCGGCTCGGTCACCGGCCTGCTCGGCGGCAACGGCGCCGGCAAAACGACGACGATCGGCATGATCATGGGGCTCATCACGCCGACCTCGGGCTCCGTCAGCGTGCTCGGCGTCGACATGGCGATCGACCGCTACCGCGTTCTCGGGCGCATGAACTTCGAGAGCCCTTACGTCGACATGCCGCATCGGCTCACCGTGCGCCAGAATCTGAGCGTATTCGGCCGTCTCTACGGCGTCGAGAACCTCAAGCGGCGCATCGACGAACTCGCCGAAAGCCTCGCGCTCGCCGCCTTTCTCGATCGGCCCGCCGGCAGCCTCTCGGCAGGGCAGAAGACGCGCGTCGCGTTGGCCAAGGCGCTGATCAACGAGCCCGACGTTCTGCTGCTCGACGAGCCTACCGCCTCGCTCGATCCGGACACCGCGGACTGGGTTCGCTCGCGCCTCGAGGACTATCGGCGCCGGCGTGGCGCGTCGATTCTGCTCGCCTCGCACAACATGGGCGAGGTCGAGCGCCTGTGCGAGCGCGTCATCATGCTCAAAGCGGGCCGCATCGTCGACGACGGCTCGCCCAAGGAGCTGATTGCGCGCTACGGCCGCGACAATCTCGAACAGGTGTTCCTCGACGTCGCGCGCGGCGCCGAGCGGGGGGAGCGGTCGGCATGAGAGCTGCGAACCCCGACTTTTCGCTCACCCGCGTCGGCGCAATGGTGATGCGTTACGTCTATCTGATGCGCTCGTCGTGGCCGCGCCTGGCCGACCTCATCTACTGGCCGGCGGTGCAGATGATGACCTGGGGCTTCTTGCAGAGCTACATCCGTGCGCAGTCCGAAGCGGCGGGCCTCACCGGCCGGATGGCGGTCGCCGGCGGCACGCTGATCGGCGCGCTGCTGCTGTGGGACACCTTGTTTCGCGCCCAGCTCGGTTTCTCCGTGTCGTTCCTCGAAGAAATGTGGTCGCGCAACATCGGCAACCTGCTGATCAGCCCGCTCAGGCCGATCGAATTCGTGCTCGCGCTGATGACGATGAGCGTGATCCGGCTCGCGATCGGCCTCGTGCCAGTGACCGCTCTTGCGCTGTGGTTTTTCGGTTTCAACCTGTGGGGATTGGGCTTCGGCCTGGTCGCGTTCTTTCTCAATTTGGTGCTGACGAGCTGGGCGATCGGCCTGGTCGTCGCCGGGCTGGTGCTGCGCAACGGCATGGGGGCGGAAAGCATCGCCTGGTCGATCCTGTTCTTCTTCCTGCCGTTCGCCTGCGTCTACTATCCGGTTTCGACCCTGCCGGGCTGGCTGCAGGGGTTCGCCTGGTGCCTGCCGCCGACCTATGTGTTCGAGGGTTTGCGCGCCGCGATCGTCGCCCATGAGTTCCGCGCCGATCTGATGGCCGAAGCGCTCGCGATCAACGCGGGCCTGCTGGCGGCGGGCGCGGCGACATTCCTTGCGCTCCTGCAAAGCGCCCGAAAGGCCGGCTCGCTGTTGCAAATGGGCGAATAGGCGAGTCTCATAGACGAATGGCCTGTCGAAAAGGCAGACTTATCCGTTTTGCGACATTGATTCGTTTCGATACGAACGTTAACTTAAGCAGAATCGCTAACATTTCAGTGCGGGCCGAAGGCGCCGCATGAGGGACGAAAATGCTCCGGGGCTATTCTTATCAATTCTACGAGATGGCGCACGCCGCCCTCGTGCCGGCGCGCGCCGTGTCCGACGCCGCTCATTTCGTTTTTCGCAATCCATTCAACCCGTTCTCGAACACCGCGTTCGGCAAGAACATCGCGGCTGGGGCCGAGTTGTTCGAGCGCATGACGCGCCGCTACGGCAAGCCGGTGTTCGGCCTGGACAGCGTCAACGTCGACGGCGTCGAACACGACGTGCTCGAAGAGGTCGTCTGGACCCGGCCTTTCTGCAATCTGCTTCATTTCGTCCGCCCCACCCTGACGGGCCATGAGTCGCAGCCGAAATTGCTGATCGTAGCCCCGATGTCCGGCCACTACGCCACGCTGTTGCGCGGCACGGTCGAGGCGTTCCTGCCGACCCATCGCGTCTATATCACCGACTGGACCGACGCGCGCATGGCGCCGGTGGCCGTTGGCGGCTTCGACCTCGACGACTACATCGACTATCTCAAGGAAATCCTGGAGCATCTCGGCCCCGGCGTCCACACCCTTGGCGTCTGCCAGCCCGCCGTCCCGCTGATCGCCGCCGTCGCGCTGATGGAAGCGGCCGATCAGCCCTGCGCGCCCGCTTCGATGACCCTGATGGGCGGGCCGATCGACACGCGGCGCAGCCCGACAGCCGTCAACACGTTGGCGGAAAAGCGCGGCGTCGAATGGTTCCGCGCCAACTGCCTGCAGACCGTGCCGTTCCCCTATCCCGGCTTCGGACGTCAGGTCTATCCCGGCTATCTCCAGCTCTCCGGCTTCATGGCGATGAACCTGGATCGGCACGTCAACGCGCATCTCAACATGTTCAACCATCTCGTTTCCGGCGACGGCGACTCGGCGGAGAAGCACCGCGAATTCTACGACGAATATCTGGCCGTCATGGACCTGACGGCGGAATA
>JBEKFO010000431.1:0-3471 GCA_050013275.1 Roseiarcus sp.
CGCGCCGGATTCGTCCGCCGCGCTTTCGATCAGGCGCGCCGAGGTCGTGCCGACCGCGACGATCCGCCCGCCGCGCGCGCGCGCCGCATTGAGGGCGTCCGCGGTCGCGGAGTCGACGCGTCCCCATTCGGCGTGCATTTGATGATCGCGCGTGTCGCCCGCCTTGACCGGCAGAAAGGTGCCCGCGCCGACGTGCAGGGTCACGCGATGGAGGGTCGCCCCGGCCGCTTCGATGCGCTTAAGCAGCGCCGGGGTAAAATGCAGACCCGCGGTCGGCGCCGCGACGGCGCCGGCTTCGCGCGCGAACATCGTCTGATAATCCGTGCGGTCCGAGGCGCTGACCGCGCGGCGTGAGGCGATGTAGGGCGGCAGCGGCGGCGCGCCGAGCCGCTCGATAGCTTCGTCGAGCGCCGCGCCGTGGAACGCGAACGCCAGCGTGACCTCGCCCGCTTCGCCCCTCGCCTCGACCTCGGCGTCGAGCGCGCCGAGCAGGCACGCGGCGCTTTCGCTCGACTCGCCGAAGCGGATGCGCTCGCCGATCTTCAGCTTCTTGGCCGGGCGTACGAGCGCGCGCCAGCGGCTGCCGTCGAGCCGCTTGATCAATGTCGCTTCGATATGGGCGACGGCCTCGCCGCGCACGCGGACCCCGTCGAGGCGCGCGCCAATCACCCGCGTGTCATTGACGACCAGCGCGTCGCCCGGGCGCAGGAAATCCGGCAAATCGCGAACGACACGGTCCTCGAGCGCGCCGTCCGGCCCGACCACCAGCATGCGCGCCGCTTCGCGCGGGGACGCGGGCGCGAGCGCGATGCGCTCAGGCGGCAGATCGAAATCGAATAGATCGACGCGCAATTTAAGGCTCTCCCTTCTCCCGCATAGCCCATCGAAGGACGGGCGTCCTTACGGACGCCCTGCTCGGGTGTCAGGCGGACCTCCGGATCGCCGAGAGGTGGCCGGCGAAGCCGGCCGGATGCGGGCCTCGCTCGCCCTCACCCCAGCCCTCTCCCGTTGCGCAGGAGAGGGGGCGCTTCATCAGCTCAACGTCGCTTTGATGATCTTGTCGGGGTCGCGCACGGGTTCGCCGCGCTTGATCTTGTCGACGTTCTCCATGCCGGAGACGACCTTGCCCCACACCGTATATTGGCGATCGAGAAAGCGAGCGTCGTCGAAGCAGATGAAGAACTGCGAGTTGGCGGAATTCGGGCTGCTGGCCCGCGCCATCGACACCGTGCCGCGGACGTGCGGCTCGGCGTTGAATTCGGCCTTGAGGTCGGGATATTGCGAACCGCCCGTCCCGGTGCCGTGCGGACAGCCGGTCTGCGCCATGAAACCCTCGATGACGCGGTGAAAGACGATCCCGTCATAGAAGCCTTCGCTCACCAAACGCTTGATGTGTGCGACGTGGCCAGGCGCGATCGCCGGGTTCATCTCGATGACGACCGGACCTTTGGTTGTCTCGAGGGTCAGCGTGTTTCCGGGGGTGCTCAAATCTGCGCTCCTCTGCGCTCAAGGGATCGGGACGTTAGTCCTGGTTGGTCGGGGCGTCGGTGGGTTCGGCCGCCGGCGCGTCGGGCGCGGAGGTCGCCTTTGGCTTCGGCTGCGCTTTCGCGTCGCTCGCCAGACGCAGCGTGATGATCTTGTCGGGGTTCTCGACCGCGCCGTTGTTCTCTTGGGTTCCCGCCTTGATCTTGTCGACGACGTCCATACCCGAGACCACTTCGCCGAACACCGTGTATTGGCCGTTGAGAAAGCTCGAGTCAGCGAGGCAGATGAAGAACTGCGAATTGGCCGAATTCGGGTCGCTCGCGCGCGCCATGCCCAGCGTGCCGCGCTTGAAAGGTTCGGAAGAGAACTCGGCCTTCAAATCGGGAAGATCGGAGCCGCCCGAGCCCGTGCCGGTGGGATCGCCGGTCTGGGCCATAAAGCCGGGAATGACGCGATGAAAGACGATGCCGTCATAGAACTTGCGCTTCACCAGCGTCTTGATCTGCGCGACATGCTTGGGCGCCAGATCGGGACGCAGTCGGATGACGACCTTGCCGTGCTTGGTGGTGAGGATCAGCGTGTTCTGCTTGTCGTCTTCCGCCAGTGCGGCGCCGGCGGCGGCGACGAGCGGAAACGCGAGAACGGCGCGACGGCTAAAGAATTGCATGCAAGCCTCGTGAAAGCGGCGGGATCGCCAGGGCGCGGCTTGATAGCATGCGCGCGCGGCAAAGCAAGGGCGGCGGCGACGTGCGCTCGCCCCCCTGCAAATTCAAGTCCCAGTCGCTCCGGGCTCATGGCCGTCCTCGGCTCCGATCCGCGGACGGCCATGATGGGGTAACTGAATCGTCCTACTCCGCCGCTACCGCCGGCAACTGCGCGAGCGAGGCCTCCAACGCGGCGTGGTCGTAGTCCTGATCGAGCAGCTTCCCGGCGAAATAGTCGGTATAGGCCTGCATATCGAAGTGACCGTGGCCGGAGAGGTTGAACAGGATCGTCGGCGACTTGCCCTCTTCGCGCGCCTTCAGCGCTTCGTCGATCGCCGCGCGAACGGCGTGGGTCGACTCGGGCGCCGGAACGATCCCTTCGGCGCGCGCGAACATCACGCCCGCCTCGAAGCACGGGTTCTGATGATAGGCGCGCGCTTCGATGAGACCAAGCTCCTTGCAGTGACTGACCAGCGGCGACATACCGTGGTAGCGCAGGCCGCCGGCGTGGAATCCCGGCGGGATGAAGGTCGAGCCGAGCGTGTGCATCTTGACCAGCGGCGTCAGGTGGCCGGTGTCGCCGAAGTCGAAGGCGTAACGCCCGCGCGTCAGCGACGGACAGGCAGCGGGCTCGACCGCGATGACGCGCACGTCGCGCTTGTCGCGCAGCTTCTTGCCGAGGAATGGGAACGCGATGCCGGCGAAATTCGAGCCGCCGCCCGCGCAGCCGATGACGATGTCGGGATAGGCGTCCGCCGCCTCCATCTGCTCGATCGCCTCGATGCCGATCACCGTTTGATGGAGAAGCACGTGGTTGAGCACGCTGCCGAGCGCGTACTTGGTGTCGGCGCTCTTGGCGGCCACTTCCACCGCCTCGGAAATCGCGATGCCGAGGCTACCGGGAGTGTCCGGCGTCGCGGCGAGAACGGCGCGACCCGATTCCGTCTCCATGCTGGGGCTCGCCACGCACTTCGCACCGTAGGTCTCCATCAGCGCCCGCCGATAGGGCTTCTGATTGTACGAGACCTTGACCATGTAGACCTTCACCTCGAGGCCGAACAGCGCGCCGGCGAAGGCGAGCGAGGAGCCCCACTGCCCCGCGCCGGTTTCCGTCGAGAGCTTCGTCACGCCCTGCTGCTTGTTGTAGAAGGCCTGCGCGACGGCGGTGTTGGGCTTGTGGCTGCCGGCCGGACTGACGCCCTCGTACTTATAGAAGATGCGCGCCGTCGTGCCGAGCTTCTGCTCCAGCCGCCGCGCGCGATAGAGCGGCGTCGGCCGCCAC
>JBEKFO010000432.1:0-3468 GCA_050013275.1 Roseiarcus sp.
GCCCGGCGCGGCCAGATCCTCGGCTTCGAGGGACGCAAGGGCTGGGACGGCTGGGAAGCGTTGCGCGCGCTGATCCCCGAGGCGGAAATCGGCGACCTCATCGTCGAATTGCGCTCCGCCACCTCAGGCGTCGGCGCCTTCGAGACCAAGTTCGACCACCTCGCGGAATTGTCCGGCCGCACCGCCGACCAGGTGATCGCGGCGCGCAAGAAGAGCCTGGGGTGACAGGCGGGCCGCGCGACGCTTGGCGGCGGAGGCCGCGGCCGAACCGAGCGAGGGCGGCGCCGTTTTCGTGCGCGATGGATTGTTTTCAGGGGCTTACGTGACGTTTTTCCGCCGCCTCGCCGCGCAGCGCGAGCCTCGTTGGCAAGGCGATGGCGGCCGATTGAGGGGCTGAGCATCCTGGCGTTATACAAAAAAGGGAAAGAGGTGTGTGTCACCGTAATTCCGCTCGCGACCCTGTGAGAAACGCAGGCCTCTCGCGCCGCGCGTCGTCGTAACGCCCGACCAGGGCGTGGCCTCCGGTCGGATCGATCACGGCCCGGCGGTTGCGAACGCTGGCGGCGATGGCCCTCGCCCGATCGGCGGTTCCGAACGCGTCGTCCGCGGCGCTGATCGTCAGCGCCGGGCAAGAAATCGCCGCGATTGCGCAATGAAAATCATCGGATTTTACGCGGACGGCCGTCGATGGAGAGGTTGACGCGGATCTATGCGACGCCGCCGCTCGGCTCGCCATTGACGGCGTCAACGGGCGCATTCGGCTGCGCGCCGCCCGATTCCGCGCCTGTACAGCCGCCGCGCCTTCGCCTATGGAGGGGTGAAACTCATCAGCGCGGAGTCGAGCGGCGATGGCCGAATTCCCCCAAAACAACGATCGTCTGGCGACGGTTTTCGGCGGATCTGGCTTTATCGGGCGCCATATCGTGCGCGCGCTGGCGCGTGAGGGCTGGCGCGTGCGGGTGGCGGTGCGGCGGCCCGACCTAGCCGGGTTCCTGCAGCCGCTCGGCGTGGTCGGGCAAGTCCAGGCGGTGCAGGCCAATCTGCGCTACCCCGAGTCGATCAAGGCGGCGATCGAGGGCGCGGACGCGGTCGTCAACGCCGCCGGCGTCAAGCGCCAGAGCGGCAAGCAGACCTACGACGCGGTTCATGTCTTCGGCGCCGGCGAGATCGCCCGCGCGGCTTCGGCCGCGGGCGTCGGCGCGCTCGTGCATATCTCCGGCATCGGCGCCGACGCCGCGGCGAAAAATCCTTACATCGCCAGCAAGGGCCGGGGCGAGGCGGCGACGCGCGAAGCCTTCCCCGACGCGGTGGTGTTGCGCCCTTCGGTGGTGTTCGGCCCGGAGGACGAATTCTTCAATCGCTTCGCCGCGCTGGCGCGCTTTCTTCCCATCCTGCCGCTGTTCGGCGGCGGGGCGACGAAATTGCAACCGGTCTTCGCCGGCGACGTCGCGCTGGCGGCGGCGCGCGCGCTCGACGGCGTCGCCGCGGCGGGACGAACCTACGAGCTCGGCGGTCCGGAGGCGATGACTCTGCGCGAGGCGGTCGAGCGCACCTTGCGCATCGTCGATCGTCGGCGCGCCCTCGTAGGTCTTCCCTTCGGCGTCTCGCGCCTCATCGCGCGCTCCACCGAAATCGCCAGCGCGCTCTCGCTCGGCCGCTTCCCAAAGGCGCTGACGACGACGCGCGACCAGATCGAGCTGCTGCGCACCGACAACGTCGTGTCCGCGGCGGCGATCGCCGAGGGGCGCACCTTGCGCGAACTCGGCGTCGCCGCACAGGGCGTCGAGGCGATCGCGCCGGCCTATCTCTACCGCTTCCGCAAGACCGGCCAATACGCGAGCGGGCGCGCCTCCTAGAGGCTGCGTCGAGCCGAGAGAAAAGAGAAGCGCCGAATTTTGCTCTTGCCGCTCACGGGGCGAGGCAGGGGGATTCCGGCTGACCGCGGGCCGGGGATTGCGCCCGCCGCCGCTCCTCCCTCCACCTCCGGATCGTCGCCGCCGATCGAGGCCGACGGGGTCGCGCGCAACGAGCGCGGAAACTTGGCGGATCGAAATTTCGCGGCGCAGGCGCTCTTCGGCGCCCGTTCGACGGCTTCGGGTCGGCCGACCCGGCCCGCGAGCCGCTGTGGGAGGCCGTGAGCGGCGGCGTGTCTTCGGAGCCGTGCCGCGCTTACCCATGTCCGTCAGGTTTGGCCACTTTTGTCACGCATTTGTGCGTTCTGTCACGCGTTTTGCCCGTATTTGTCACGCCTTGCGCATGCCGCGCTTGCACGTGCGTCGCGCGAAGATTAGGGTTAATCATCTTGCCGGCGCGCGTCGCGCGGCCGAACGAGGGGTGTTGTCGAGAGGTCGCGTGTCTTCTTCCGCCGCTGATTATCTGGTCGACCGTCGACGGTTGCGCCGCCAAGTTGGATTTTGGCGGATCGCGGCTTTCATCGCCGCGGCGCTCGTCGTGCTCGCGCTCGGCGCCCGCTGGTACGGCGCCGCCGGACTCGGCCAGGCGCATATCGCGCGCCTCACCATTTCCGGCCTCATCACCGGCGATGCGGCGACGCTGAAGCTGATCGACCAGATCAGGGATTCGAAAGCCGCGGCGGCAGTCATCGCCATCAACAGCCCCGGCGGCACGACCGAGGGCTCCGAAGTCCTCTACCAAGAAATTCGCCGCCTCGCCGAGAAGAAACCGGTCGTCGCCGTCGTCGGTTCGATGGCCGCTTCGGGCGCGTATATCGCGGCGCTCGGCGCCGACCGCATTTTCGTTCACGGCAATTCGATCGTCGGATCGATCGGCGTGCTGGTCGAATATCCCAACGTGTCGGGGCTGCTCGACAAGGTGGGCGTCAAATTCGAGTCGATCAAGTCTTCGCCGCTCAAGGCGGCGCCGAACGGCCTCGAGCCGACCAGTGAGGATGCGCGCGCCGCGATGGTCTCGCTGGTCGCCGATTCCTTCGGATGGTTCAAGAGCCTGGTCAAAGAGCGGCGCCACTTGAGCGACGACGAGTTGGCGCGCGTCGACGACGGGCGGGTGTTCACCGGTCGCCAGGGCCTGCCGCTGAAGCTCGCCGACGCGATCGGCGGCGAGCGCGAAGCGATCCAATGGCTGGAGCGCGAAAAAGGCGTCGCCAAGAATCTGCCGGTGCGCGATTGGCGCGTCAACGCGGGGTTCGCCGGCTTCAAGTTCACCAGCCTGGCCGCCGCGGCGGCGGACGCTATTGGGCTCGATTCGATCGCGCGCGCGCTGCGGCGCGGCGAATGGGCGAGCGAGAGCGGTCCGGTTGACGGATTGGTCTCGGTTTGGCAACTGTCTAACGGGGAATGACGCACGGCGCGGCGTTTTTAGAATCGCGCCTTGGTGTTTCGAGGGGCCTCTCTTGATCAAGTCCGAGCTCGTGCAGCGCATGGCGGCGCGCAATCCGCACCTCTATCAACGCGACATCGAACACATCGTCGACGCCATTCTCGGCGAGAT
>JBEKFO010000433.1:0-3467 GCA_050013275.1 Roseiarcus sp.
TGTCGATGGGGGTCAACTACGGCTTCGACCGCCTGCGCTTCCTCGCCCCGGTTCCCGCCGGGGCGCGCGTGCGCGGGCGCTTCAAGTTGGTCGGCGCGATGCGGCGCTCGGAGCGCGAATGGCTGTTGAGTCACGAAGCGACGGTCGAGATCGAGGGCGCGGAAAAGCCGGCGCTCGCGGCGCAATGGCTGACGCTTTACGTGACGGCGGGGTAGGGACCGGAGCGCCGCGAAGGGTGCGGCGATGCGTCGCGCCGCAGGAATCCGTGCCCGTCGTTGAGCGTAGTCAATGCACAAGAAGGGGTCAGTTCCCCTTCTGGCGTCCGATATTTTGTGGAGTCGCGAACGGCCGGGGGGGAAACAGATATGTTCAAGTTGTTGAGCAATAGGGCTTGTTGGATATCCTGTGCGCTTGTCCTGCTGGCGGGAGCCGTCGTTCCGGCGCAATCCCGGCCTTGGTCGCGAAATCCGACCACTCTCGCTCAGGATTATGCGGTGATAAACGACAACCGCGGTCACGGCGATATCGTCATGGTCATGTGGCTGGCGCCGCCGATCGCCGAGAAAGGCCCGACGACACAAGTGGCTAGAGACCTGCTCGACAAATGCGTCGTCATTGGCGTCGTTCACGCTCACGTCGCAAATGATGGAAATTTTGCGTTCGATCAGGTCACGGATATTCAAGCCGCCGACGGACGTGATCAACCGTTGAATTCTCTGAATGTGAATACAATGCCTCCCTCGGTCGTTGGCGTCCTCGCCGCGGTGCAGAGCCTCTTTGCTCGTTCGATGGGCGCGCTGGGACAGGGAATACATTGGTTCGCATTCGATAGCGGTTCGGTGAACGCATGCACGAAGGGCGGTTTGGCGGTGTCGTTTGCCGGTGAGAAATACACCTACGACACGCCCTTCCCTGGCTGCCCCTAGGTTAATCCGGGAAGCTCTCGCCATTGGCGTGAAAGGTGGGAAAGCCGTGCGCGTCGAAAGTGCTGCTTTGGCGCGCGCGTTTCACGCCGGTCGGCGCGAAGCGCCGTTCGCAGCGCGGATGGCTGACTACGGTCGTCACGGCGGGACAAGGCGCCGGCGCGGCGGAGGATGCGGCGATCCGCCGCCACGGCGGACCGACGCCGAAAATTCAACGGCCTAATCGCTTGCGTGGGCCGCCGAAGCGAGCCGATCCGAAGCGATCGCTCAGAGACTTACGGAAGTTATTCGTTCATTAACCATTCCCTGCTGCCATGCCGCCACGACGCGTCGATCCGTTCGTGCGCAAGCCGACGGATCGAGGGCATGACGCCGGGCGTTCGTTTCGGTTTCGATCCGAGATCGCCATTGCATGACCAAGGCCCGCACGTGGGGGATCAACCTGCGACGGGCGCAGTGTGTGGACTCCGAGGGCGCCATGTTCAATCGCTTGAGAATTGCATCGAAGCTTGTCCTCGGATTTGGCGCGCTTCTGTTGCTGCTCGCCTGCCTCGCCGTCTTCGCGGGGATCAGCAGCGTCAAATTCGAGGGTTCGCTCGAAGACTTCGCCAGACGCAAGTCCCATGAGGTGTTGGATCAGCGCGCCGAAAAGCGTTTCCAGGACGCGCGGATGGCCAGTTGGACGGCCCTGGCGACGGGCGATCAGGACGGGTGGTCGAAATCGGAAGATTCGATGAAAACCGTGCGCGAGTACCTCGACTCGCTCGCGCAGACCACAAGGGATCCAGACCGGCAGGCCAAGGTTCGGCAATGGATCGGGTTGATTCAGAGTTACGACGACATCGCGAGCAAGTTCCGATCCTTTCACGGGCAAAACGAAGCTCTGAACACCCCTGAGGGCAAGGCGGTGACGGCGAGCGCCCTCAAGATCGGCGACGACATTGCGAACCTCAGTCGGGATCTGTCGAACGAATACAAAGCCGCAGCCGATCAGACCGAGGCCGAGGCGCGCGCCTTGGCCGGCCTCATCGTTCGTCTCGCTGTCGGCGTCGGCGTCGCCAGCTTTCTGATCGGCTTGTGTCTTTCCTTGCTGATCGCCCGCAGCATCAGGCGTCCGATCGTCGCCCTGACACGGTCGATGAGCGCCCTGGCCAAAGGCGATCTGGACGTCTCGATCCCAAATACGACCGACCACAATGAAATCGGCGAGATGGCCAAAGCCGTGCTCGTCTTCCAGCAGGCGGCGGTCGCGAACGCGCGTTTGGAGCGCGAGGCGGCCGAACATCGCGCGTTGGCGGAAGGCGCGCGCGCGCGCAACGAAGAGGCCCAGCGTGAGGCGATCGCGCAAGAACGGGCGGTTGTCGCCAGTTCGATCGGCGACGCGCTGTCGAAACTCGCGGCCCAAGACCTGACCTATCGCTTGCCGGCCGACATCCCCGAGGCCTATCGCAAGCTGCAGGTCGATTTCAATGCGGCGATCGGCAAGCTGGAAGAAGCGATGCGCGGCGTCTCAGCGCGCACGGATGCGATCCATAACGGAACCAAAGAAATATCGACGGCTTCCGACGATCTGTCGCGCCGCACCGAACAGCAGGCGTCGAGCCTCGAGGAGACCGCGGCGGCGCTCGACGAGATCACCGCGACGGTGAAGAAGTCGGCGGACGGGGCGAGCCACGCGCGCGACGTGGTCGCGGGCGCCGACGGCGACGCCAAGAGGAGCGCCGAGATCGTGCGCGAAGCGGTCGACGCGATGGACGCGATCGCCAAGTCCTCGCAGCAGATCAGCCAGATCATCGGCGTCATCGACGAGATCGCGTTTCAGACCAATCTGCTCGCGCTCAACGCCGGCGTCGAAGCGGCGCGGGCGGGCGAGGCGGGCCGCGGCTTCGCTGTGGTGGCCTCCGAGGTGCGAGCGCTGGCGCAGCGTTCGGCCGAAGCCGCCAAAGAGATCAAGGGCCTGATTTCGGCGTCGACGACGCAGGTCGACCATGGGGTCAAACTGGTCGCCGAGACCGGCAAGTCGCTCGAGCACATCGCGGCCCAGGTCGCCGCGATCAACAATGTCGTCGCCGAAATCGCCGCGGGGTCGCGTGAACAGGCGACCGGGCTCGAGCAGATTCGCGTCGCGATCAACCAGATGGACCACGTGACGCAGCAGAACGCGGCGATGGTCGAGCAGTCGACGGCGGCGAATCATTCGCTGTCGAACGAAATCGATCAGCTCTTCGGGCTGATCGGGCAATTCCAGGTCGATCACGCGGGCGGCGACGACCCCCTGCGCGGCCAATTGCGGAAGGCGGCGCCGCACGTTTTCCGGGAGCCGGCGAAGCCCCCGGTCGGTTCGCAGACGCCGCTGCGCGTGGCGGCGAGCAACGCGCGCAAGGAGAGCCCGCGGCCGGCCCGCGCCGCCGCCAAAGCGGTGGCGAACGGCGCGCCGGCGAGCGATGATTCCGGCGATTGGCAGGAGTTCTGAGGCGCGAGGTCCAAAATATCGACCCCAGTCGTGGCCGGGCTTGTTCCGGCCATGACGGGGACCCTACGATT
>JBEKFO010000434.1:0-3452 GCA_050013275.1 Roseiarcus sp.
ACCCGGTGACGCTCGGCCTGTGCTCGCAGATCGACCTCGACTTCGAAGTCAATCGCGCCGCCAAGGATCGACCCAAGGTCGAGGAGGACCGCACCCAGACCCTGGTCTCGGCCGAAGTGACGACCGCCAAGCCGGCGCCGGTCAGCCAGGCCGACGTTTTCGGCGCCCCCTCGGCCAAGCCCAGCGAAGAGAAGATCGACGTCGATTCGGTGTTCGGCAAGCTTAAGGAACTCAAGAGCGCGGGCTGAGGCGGCGCTCCGCTCAGCGGAGCGCGGCGAGGCCGATCCCGGCGCTCGCGGCGATGAGGGCGACGATGAGCGGGGGCGCGCGCCAGACCGTGAGCAGCACGAACCCGATCGCGGCGACCGCCACATCCGCGGGCGCCTGAACCGCGCTCGTCCATACCGGATTGTAGAGGGCGGCGCCGAGCAGCCCGACGACGGCGGCGTTGACGCCGCGCACGGCGGCCTGCGCGGGCCCGAGCGCGCGCAGCGCGCGCCAGAACGGCAACGCCGCCATCAACGCCAGCATGCCCGGCAGGAAGATCGCGACCAGGGCGACGAGAGCGCCGGCGAGCCCGGCCGGCGGCGCGCCGGCCAGCGCGCCGAGATAGGCGGCGAATGTGAACAAGGGCCCCGGCAGCGCCTGCGCCGCGCCGTAGCCGGCGAGAAATGAATTGTCGGAAACCCAACCCGGCGCCACGACCGCGTCGCGCAGCAGCGGCAGCACGACATGGCCGCCGCCGAACACCAGGGCGCCTGAGCGATAGAAGGCGTCAAACAACGCAAGCATGCCGCCCCGGACGGGGACAAAGGACAGCGCCAGCAGCGCCAGGAACGCCGCGAGACAGGCGAATCCCAAGCGCCGGCTGACCGGCATGGCGAGATCGTCGGCGATTGTTTCGCCGCCGCCGCGACAGACCGCCAGGCCGCCTGCGCCGCCGAGCGCGATCGCGCCGATCTGGCTGAGCGAGCCGGGGGCGAACAGCAGCCAGACGAGCGCCGCGGTCGCGATCGAGGCGCGCGGCCTGTCGGGGCAAAGCGAGCGGGCCATGCCCAACACTGCCTGGGAGACGATGGCGACCGCGACAAGTTTCAGCCCGTGCAGCAGGCCGGCGCCCCACCACGAGCCGGCGAGACTCCCCGCGCCGTAGGCGAACAGGAGCATGAGGACGGCGGAGGGCAGGGTGAAGCCCGCCCACGCGGCCAAGCCGCCGAGCCGGCCGCCTCGCATCAGCCCGATCGCGAAGCCGGTCTGGCTCGAAGCGGGACCGGGGAGAAATTGCGCAAGCGCGACGATATCGACAAACGCGCGCTCGCTCAGCCAGCGCCGGCGCTCGACGAATTCGGCGCGATAATAACCGAGATGAGCGATCGGCCCGCCGAAGGAGGTGAGGCCGAGCTTGAGGAAGGCGAGGAAGATCTCGCCCGTTCGCCCTGGCCGAGGCTCCGCCTCGGCCTTGCGTGCGACGTTCATTTCGGCGCTCAAGGCTCCGGCGCCGCCGCCTTCAGGAAACGCCGCTTGGCGCCGTCCATGGACCCACTCGCGTTTCAATCGCCCGATTGCGACAGCGACAAGCGGCCGCCGCGGCGCCAATATAACCCGATACGCGCCTGCCGTAACTCGAAGGCCGCAACCGACGGGACGAGGCGCATCGCCGGAGAAGTCGAGCCATGAGCGTCACTGAACGCCAAGCCCATTGGGAAAACGTATATACGACCAAGAGCGAAAAGGAAGTGAGCTGGTTCCAGGAGACGCCCGCCCCGACGCTGGAGCTGTTGGCGCTGATCGGGACGACTGGCCGCTCCGCCATCATCGACATCGGGGGCGGCGCTTCGCGCCTCCTCGATAGCCTCGTTTCGCGCGGCTACGAAGACATCACGGTCCTCGATTTGTCGCCGGCGGCGCTCGCGGCCGCCAAGGCGCGCCTCGCGGACAAAGCGGATCGGATCCAATGGATCGCAGCCGACGTCACGACATGGGAGCCGTCACGCGCCTATGACGTCTGGCACGATCGCGCTGCGTTTCACTTTCTGGTCGATCCGGCCGATCAGGCGGCCTATCGCGACCGACTGCGACGCGCTCTTCGGCGCGGCGGCCATGCCATTATCGGGACGTTCGCGCTTGACGGTCCGCAGACGTGCAGCGGCCTGCCCGTCGCTCGACACGACGCTTCGAGCCTTGGCGCGCTGCTCGGGCCCGACTTTGTTCTGATCGACTCCCGGCGGTGCGAGCATGCGACGCCTCGCGGCGCAAAACAGCGCTTCCAATTCAGCACGTTTCGCTTCCGCGCGGAAAACGCGGGCGGCGTTTGAGGGCGCCGAACGAAGCCGGCGATCGTCCCCGCCACATGCCGATTCCGCGTGCAATCGCCGCAGCGCGACGGCGAGAAGGCGCTTTAGGAGCGGGCGCTTTCGCATTGGCGAAAAGAGTCCTAAAGTCGCGGACAAGGAGGCCGGCCTCGACACGGAGGCGATAATGAGGGGTTCACGCGCGATTTTGATCGCCGCGGGGTTGATTGCGGCCGCCGGCCCGGCGGCGTTCGCTGCGCCCGGCGCGGCGCCGGGGGTGCGTCCGCCGATGCACGCGCCGCAGAGCGTTTCGGTCTGGCGCGGCGGCGAGCGACGCGCGGTCGAGGAGCGCTCGCGCCGCGTTGAAGGCGATCGTCGAAACCGGCTCGGTCAGTTGGGCGTCGTCGGCGCGGGCGAGGGCGAAGCGCCCGCCGGGGAAGAAGAGCAGGCGCCGCAAGCGGCCGTCTATTGTCCTCAGGTCCCCGCGAACGGCGGCGCTGCGGCGCGGTCCGCCGGGCCGAGGATCATCGAGATCCGCGGCACTGCGCGGCGCGGTCCCTGGCCGGTTGTCGTCTACGGCGATCCTTCGCCGTAGGCGTGTCGCCGCGGCCAAGCGAGGGCAGCGTGGCAAGAGGCTTGCGGGCGCGCGGTATTTCGTTTGACTTCGCACGCCGCCCGAACTATAGCACACGCCGCTCACGCGCGGCTTTCGGCCGCGCTTTTGCTTTTCCGCTCCGGGCGGCGAGGCGGAGCGAAAACCAGCAGGTTCCAACTGCAAAGAAGCTGGCCGCGTGGGGCTCCCGCGCAGAGCCAGGTTGAACACGGAGAAAACGATGTTCGCAGTCATCAAGACCGGCGGCAAGCAGTATAAGGTCGCCGCCGACAACGAGATCACGGTCATGGCGCTCGAAGGCGAAGCCGGGGCGCAAGTGACATTCAGCGAGGTTCTCGCGCTGTTCGATGGCGAGAAGAGCGAGATCGGCGCGCCGCATGTCGCCGGCGCCAGCGTCGTCGCCGAAATCGTCGAGCAAACGCGCGGCCCCAAGGTCATAGCGTTCAAGAAGCGCCGCCGCAAGAATTCGCGCCGCAAGCACGGCCACAAGCAGGATCTGACGATCGTCAGGATTACCGAGATTTTGACCGGCGGCGCGAAAGCCGCGC
>JBEKFO010000435.1:0-3430 GCA_050013275.1 Roseiarcus sp.
CGCGATGAAAGGCAAGGCGATCGCGATCACCGGCGGATTTGGCGCTCTCGGCCGGGTCGTCGCCGAAACGGCGGGCCGCCGCGGCGCCGCGGTTGCGGCGCTCGATGTCGCAGCAGCGCCGCCGGCCGGCCTGTCCGAGGGGCTCGGGCCGGACGCGCTGGTCTTGGGCGGCGTCGATCTGAGCACCGCGGAAGGCGCGCGCCAAGCCATGGCCGCGGTCAAGGCGAAATTCGGGCGGCTCGACGCGCTTATCAACATCGCCGGCGGATTCCGCTGGGAAACCGTGGCGGATGGCGATCCGACGACCTGGGATCGCCTGTTCGCGCTGAACCTGAAGACCGCGTTGAACGCGTCGAAAGCCGCGCTTCCCTACCTGCTGGAAAGCGGCGCCGGCCGGATCGTCAATGTCGGCGCCAACGCCGCGCTGAAGGCGGGCGCCGGGATGGGCGCCTACGCGGCGAGCAAGGCCGGCGTGCATCGCCTGACCGAAACCCTGGCCGAGGAATTGAAGAACCGGGGCGTGACGGTGAATGCGGTGCTGCCGTCGATCATTGACACCCCCGCCAATCGGGCCGAAATGCCCAATGCCCAGTTCGATCGCTGGGTCGCGCCGACCGATCTTGCCGCCGTGATCCTGTTTCTGGCGTCGGACGAAGCCAGAGCCGTCACCGGCGCGTTGGTGCCGGTCACCGGCGGCGTTTAATCGAAAGCGCAACGATCGCGGCGAATGCGGGAATTGGGCCCCCTGCGGCGAGCGAAAAGCGCGGCGGGGCGCGCCACGCTTGTTTTTGGCGCCTGGCGCGCTTACGTTCGCGGCATGATCTTCGCGCGTCGGCGCGAGTTGTAACGTTCACCGCGCGATCAAACGGGATGATGGCCATGGGTGGTATGAGCATTTGGCATTGGATGCTGTTCGGAGCGGTGGCGTTGCTGCTGTTCGGCGGCAAAGGCAAAATTTCCGACATCATGGGCGACGTCGCCAAGGGCATCAAATCCTTCAAGAAGGGCATGGCCGACGACGCCGCCGAGGAAAAACCGGCAGACCCGACGCCGCCGCGCAGCCTCGAAAATCGTGTCGGCTCCACGGTCGACGCCAACGAAACGAACAAGGTCAACTGACGCGCCTTGCGCGAGAGCCCGTCGCCGGGCAGGGACAGCGCCGAGCGCTTCTCCCCAAAGGTTTTCGTGTGGCCGGACCGCTCCATGTTCGATTTCGACGTCGGTAAGCTTCTGATCTTCGGCATCGTCGCCCTCGCGGTGATTCCGCCGAAGGATTTGCCGCGCGTCATGCGCACGATCGGGCAGACGATCGGAAAGATGCGGCGCATGGCCGCCGAATTCCAGGGTCAGTTCATGGAGGCGATGAAAGAGGCCGATCTCGAGAGCGTCAAGAAGGAGCTGACTGCGCTCGACGAATCCGCCAAGATCGGCTCCGCGTTCGATCCGGCGATGGCGATGCGGCAGGAAATCACGCAGGCCGTCGAAGGGCCGAAGGAGATCGGCGTGTCGCAAGTGGCGCTGACCGATGTGGCGCAAGGGGGCGGCGAGTCCGTCGGCGCGCACCCGATCGAGGCTCATGACGCCGCGGCGGCGCCCGCGCCAGGCCTGGAGATCGTCGACGAGCAGCCGACCGCCGACGTTTCAGTCGCGCGGCGGGGCGCGGCGGAATGAGCGCCGAGGACATCGACGCCACCAAAGCGCCGCTGATGGATCATCTCATCGAGCTGCGCATGCGCCTGGTCCGCGCGCTCTACGCGTTCTTCGCCGCGTTTCTGGTGTGCTTCTACTTTTCGCGCTCGATCTACAACGTTCTCACCGAGCCCTACGTGAGGGTCGTCGGCGCGGAGAAGGCGACGCTGATCGCGACGCACTTCCTCGAGCAATTTTACACCAACATCCGCCTCAGCATGTTCGGCGCCGGCGTCATCGCCTTCCCGATCATCGCCGTGCAGATCTACAAGTTCGTCGCGCCGGGACTTTACAAGCACGAGCGGCAGGCGTTCCTGCCCTATCTCATCGCAACGCCGATTTTCTTCTTCGCCGGAGCGATGCTCGTCTATTTCGTCGTCATGCCGCTGCTGATCCGGTTTTCCGTGTCGCTGCAGCAGGTCAGCACGCCCGGCGAGGCGACCATCGAGCTGCTGCCGAAGGTCAGCGAGTATTTGTCGTTGATCATGACGCTGATTTTCGCCTTCGGGGCCGCGTTTCAGTTGCCGGTGATCCTGACGCTGCTCGGTCACGTCGGCATCGTCGATTCCAAGTACCTCTCGTCGATGCGGCGCTACGCGATCGTCGCCGTGACCGGGTTGGCGGCGATCCTGACGCCACCCGACCTCATCAGCATGATCTCGCTCGCACTGCCGATGCTGTTGCTCTACGAAGGCTCGGTGATCGCCGTGCGCGTCGTCGAGAAGCGTCGCGAAGCCGCCGAAAAGGCCAAGACCCCGACATGACCGCGCGCCCAATGGCATGAAGACGCGGGACATTCTGGCCGCGATCGCCGTCGCGGTCGTCTGGGGCCTGACCTTCATCGCCATCAAGATCGGCGTCGCCGAGACGACGCCGCTGACGCTGTCCGGATTGCGCTTCGTTTTCGCGGCGCTGCCGGTGGTGTTCTTCGTGCGCCCACCCAGGGCGCCCCCTGGGATCGTCGCGCTCTACGGCCTGTTCATCGGCGTCGGCCAGTTCGGATTGTTGTTCGTCGCGATTCGCCAGGGATTCCCGGTCGGGCTCGCCTCGCTGGTGATCCAACTGCAGGCGTTCTTCACAATTTTCCTCGCCTGGGCGCTGATGCGAGAGCGACCGCGGCGCGCGCAACTGATCGGCGCCGCCGTCGCCTTTCTCGGCATTGCGCTGATCGGTTCGCGCCGGCTCGACGGAGCGAGCCTCACACCCTTTCTGATGGTGATCGCGGCGGCGGCGTTCTGGGGCGCCGGCAACATCGCGGCGAAATTCGCCGGACGCGTCGACATGCTCGCCTTCGTGACGTGGTCGAGTCTGGCGCCGCCGATACCGTTGTTCCTGCTGTCGCTTCTTACCGAGGGAACGGGCGGCCTCGCCGCGCTCGCCCATCCCTCGCTCAAGCTCGTCCTCGCGGTCCTCGTCGTGTCCTATGCGGGCACGGTGTTCGGTTTCGGCGTGTGGGCGCGGCTGCTGTCCCATTACTCGGCGGCTACGGTCGCGCCCTTCGCGCTGCTGGTGCCGATCGTCGGCATGGTCGCGGGATCGCTGGTCTTTGGCGAGCCTCTCGGCCCATTTGAGCTATGGGGCGCCCTTCTGGTAATGGCAGGCCTCGGCTTCAATGTTTTCGGCGACCAGCTGTTGCGCCGCTGGTTGCAAGGCAACTGGTGACTTTATGCACGACATCAAAGCGATCCGTGAGAACCCTCAAGTTTTTGACGAGGGGCTGGCGCGGCGGTCTCTGCCCCCG
>JBEKFO010000436.1:0-3412 GCA_050013275.1 Roseiarcus sp.
GTGTAGCCGCTGAGCTTGAAGCGCCGGCCGAACGGCGTCAGTTCGGGGAACGCGGTGTGGCAGTTGGCGCAGGGCTGCCCGGTCTGACGCGCGAAGCTCGGCACCGCCGACGCAGGCTGAACGGTGAGCAGCGAAGCCAGCGAAATCGTCGCGACAAAAGCGATCGCGGCGGCGGAAGCCCAGCCGCGAGCCAAACGCCCGAGCCCGACCCGAATCGCCGCGCCGGTAAGTTGCTCACCTTGCCGCATATTTCGCCCCCGCATAAGACTCGGAACCCGCCGCGGCCCGGGGCGCGGTCATCTGAGCCCCGCGCCGTGGGAGAGCGCCTTGATTCGAAATCTAAACTGACGCTTTTAGGCGCGCAAGCGCAACTGGATCACCAGCCGCAAAATGTTGTATTACGCCTTCTTGACCCAGAGCTTGCACCACCCGGTCGGCGCGACCTCGCCCGCCACCGACTTGCAGGCGTTCGGCGGCGTAAAGAGATTGCAGTTGTCGCATTGATGGTCGTCCTTGGGCGTCGGTTGGTAGGCGACCGCGGCTTGCGGCAACCCCGCCGCCCGGGCGCCGCTCGCGCTCATCGCCAACAACGGCGCCGCGCCCGCCGCGGCGAGCAACACCGTGCGACGCGTGATGCATCTGGAATTCACTTCGTTCATGACGGTATTCCTTTCGATCGTGTCTGAAGCTCGGACGCCTGCGGCATTTCCTGGAGAACGGCGCCTTACGCGTTTGGAACCGCGACCCGACCGCGAGCCGAATCAAGAAGCGCCACGCGGCGATTCGCACGCGGCTCCTTTACGAGCTTTGAAGAAAGTTAAACTGCGTTCCATCGTCGCACCAGGGGCGCCGCTCGCTTTCGTGGCGTCGCCGTGCTAACGGCCTCGTTTCGCCGGGGCCGCGCCCCTGAGGCGATCGGACGCGACGAGCAAGACGATGAGCGACATATTTCAGGAAGTCGATGAGGAAGTCCGCCGCGACAAGGCGGCCGAATTCTGGAAGAAACACCAGAACCTGATCATCGGCGCCGCAGTCCTCGTCGTGCTCGCGACCGCCGGCTTTCGCTTTTACGAGAACCGCCGCCTCGCGGCCGAACAGGCGGCGGGCGCGGCGTTTCAACAGGCCCTTGCGCTCGATCGCGACGGCAAGAGCGCGGAGGCCGAGGCGGCCATGGCCAACCTCGCCGCCGACGCGCCGAGCGGCTACCGCACGCTGGCGCGCCTCGCCGAGGCGGCGATCAAGGCCAAGACCGACCCCAAGGGCGCGATCGCCGACTATGACGCGCTCGCCGCAGACGCGTCGCTCGGCGGCTTGTTTCGGGACGCCGCGCGCCTGCGCGCCGCCTTGCTGCGCATAGACGCCGACGAGGTCGACGCGGCCAAGCCGGCGCTCGAAGCGCTGGCGGGAAACGGCGGCGGCTACCGCAACACCGCGCGCTTGATGCTCGGCGTCGTCGCGCTGAACGCGAGCGATTACGACGGCGCCGGCAAATGGCTCGATCAAATTGCCGCCGATCCCGAAGCGCCCGAGGCGGAAAAGCGCAGCGCCGACAACCTGCTTGGCCTCGTCGCCGCCAATCGGCCGGCGGCCAAGTGAGCGCCGCGCGCCGGAGCGCTGGTCTTTGAGACGTCGCCCATGAGCGCGAAGGTCGCCATCATCGGACGCCCGAACGTCGGCAAGTCGACGCTGTTCAATCGGCTGGTCGGACGCAAGCTGGCGCTGGTCGACGACCAGCCCGGCGTCACCCGCGATCGGCGCGAGGGCGAGGCGCAGCTCGGCGACCTCTCCTTCACCATCGTCGACACCGCCGGCCTCGAACAAGGCGACGGCGTTTCGCTCGCCGGCCGCATGCGCGCGCAGACCGAGGCCGCGCTCGCCGACTGCGACGCGGTGCTGTTCCTCATCGACGCGCGCGCCGGCGTGACGGGCGCGGACCGCCACTTCGCCCAGGCGGTGCGCCGCGCCGGCAAGCCGGTCATCCTGATCGCCAACAAGGCCGAAGGGCTCGCCGGGCGTCAGGGCGCCTACGAGGCCTTTGGGCTCGGCCTCGGCGATCCCATCGCGTTCTCGGCCGAACACGGCGAGGGCCTGGGCGAGCTCCACGAGGCCCTCAGCGCCGCGCTGCCGGGCTCGGCGCGCCTCGCCGACGAGGAGGAGGCGGCGGCGCCTCTGGTCCTCGGCGACGAAGAGGACGGCAGCGAGGCCGACCCGACCAAACCGTTGCGCATCGCCGTCCTCGGGCGCCCGAACGCCGGCAAGTCGACGCTGCTCAATCGCATTCTCGGCGAAGAGCGCCTACTGACGGGCCCCGAGCCCGGCCTGACGCGCGACAGCATCGGCTTGGAGACGACCTGGCGCAACCGGCGCTTCAAGCTCTTCGACACCGCCGGGCTTCGCCGCCAATCGCGCATCGTCGAGAAGCTGGAAAAGCTCGCGGTCGCCGACGCGTTGCGCGCGGTGCGCTTCGCCGAGGTCGTCGTGCTGCTGCTCGACGCGACGATTCCGTTCGAGAAGCAGGACTTGACGCTCGCCGATCTCGTCGAGCGCGAGGGCAGGGCGCTGGTCATCGGCCTCAACAAGTGGGATCTCGTCGCCAACAAGAGCGTCAAGGCGCAGGAGCTGCGCGCCGAAGCCGACCGGCTGCTGCCGCAACTCAAGGGGACGCGGGTCATCCCCGTCTCGGGTCTCACCGGCGCGCATGTGGACAAACTGTTGGGGGCGGTGATCGCCACCCACGAAGTCTGGAACATCCGCATCTCGACCGGCCGGCTCAACCGCTGGCTGGCGCCGGTCGTCGACACTACGCCGCCGCCCGCCGTCGCCGGCCGCCGGGTGAAAATCCGCTACATGACCCAGCCCAAGGCGCGCCCGCCCTTCTTCGTGCTGTTCGGCAATCACGTCGACGGCATTCCCGAGAGCTACAAGCGCTATCTCGTCAACGGTCTGCGCGAGACTTTCGGGCTCTACGGCGTGCCGATCCGCCTTTCGATGCGCGGCGGCAGCAAGAATCCGTATGCGCCGAAAGGTCGGCGGATCGATTGAGTCGCCGACGGGAACGTTCGGCCTACTGCGCCGAAGGGCTTACGATCTCGTAGACGCCGTAGTCTTCGCCTTTGGCGCAGTGACGGCCGTCGCACGCCACGCTCGCGATGCGGCGGTAGTCGCGCCGCAGCGCGGCTTCGATGGAAGCGCTCGCGGCGTCGACCTCGCAATTGTAGCGATTCTCGGCGACGCCGGCGACGACGAACCGCGGATGGGCGGCGAAGGCCTCCAGGATGCGGCGCGGTCCGACATTGGGAAAATCGCACATCGATTGCAGCGGAATGAGGAAGGGCGTCGCCGGACGCAATCCGGTGAGCGGATAGAGCCACACGAATGTCGACGCGCTTTGGATCACGTACAAACGGTCCTG
>JBEKFO010000437.1:0-3410 GCA_050013275.1 Roseiarcus sp.
ACGGGGTCCACATCACCGACGGCGCGATCGTCGCCGCCGCGACGCTGTCGAACCGCTACATCGCCGACCGCTTCCTGCCCGACAAGGCGATCGACCTGATCGACGAAGCGGCTTCGCGCCAACGCATGCAGGTCGACTCCAAGCCTGAGGAGCTCGACGAACTCGATCGGCGCGTCATCCAGCTCAAGATCGAGCAGGAGGCGCTGAAGAAGGAGACCGACGCGGCGTCCAAGGACCGCTTGAAGAAGCTCTCGGTCGAACTGAGCGAATTGCAGGAGAAGTCGGATGCGCTGACGACGCGATGGCGCGCCGAGAAGAACAAGCTCGGCGCCGCGCAGCGAATGAAAGAAGAGCTGGAGAACGCCCGCAATGCGCTCGCCCAGGCGCAACGCAAGGGTGACTATGCGGAAGCCGGCAGGCTCGCCTACGGCGTCATTCCCGAGCTCGAGAAGAAGCTCGCCGCGACGGAAACGCAGAGCGCGAGCGTCCTCGTCGACGAGGCGGTGACGCCGGACCACGTCGCGCAGGTCGTTTCGCGCTGGACCGGCGTGCCGGTCGACAAGATGCTGGAGGGCGAACGCGACAAGCTCCTGAAGATGGAGGAGGAGATCGCCAAGCGCGTCGTCGGCCAGAAAGAGGCGGTGAGCGCGGTTTCGACCGCGGTGCGCCGCGCGCGCGCCGGCCTGCAGGACCCCAACCGTCCGATCGGCTCGTTCATGTTCCTCGGGCCGACGGGCGTCGGCAAAACCGAGCTGACCAAGGCGCTGGCCGCGTTCCTGTTCGACGACGACACCGCAATGGTGCGCATCGACATGTCCGAATACATGGAGAAGCACTCCGTCGCCCGCCTGATCGGCGCGCCTCCCGGCTATGTCGGCTATGAGGAAGGCGGCGCGCTGACCGAGGCCGTGCGCCGGCGCCCCTACCAGGTCGTGCTGTTCGATGAAGTCGAGAAGGCGCATCCGGACGTGTTCAACGTCCTGCTGCAGGTGCTCGACGACGGGCGACTGACCGACGGCCAGGGCCGCACCGTCGACTTCCGCAACGTGCTGATCGTGATGACCTCGAACCTGGGCTCGGACTATCTCGTCGCCCAGCACGAAGGCGAGGACACCAACGCGGTCGAGAAGGAAGTCATGGCCGTCGTTCGCGGGCATTTCCGCCCCGAGTTCCTCAATCGCGTCGACGAGATCATTCTGTTCCACCGGCTGCGGCGCGAGGACATGGGCGCGATCGTCGACATCCAGTTCCAGCGGCTCGCCAAGCTGCTCGAGGATCGCAAGATCACGCTCGCGCTCGACGCCAAGGGCCGGCAATGGCTCGCCGACAAGGGCTACGACCCGGCCTATGGCGCGCGCCCGCTCAAGCGCGCGATCCAGAAGTCGGTGCAGGATCCGCTCGCGCAGATGCTGCTCGCCGGCGAAATCCGCGACGGCTCGACGGTCAAGATCAGCGCTTCGCACGGCGCGCTGACGTTCAACGGCAAGGCGATCGGCGAAGAGCCGGAAGCGGAAACGCCGAAGGGCGGCAAGCCGGCGACGGTGGTGAACTTCCCCAAGGGGGGGTGAGCGGCTCGATCGCAAGCGCGGCGGCCCGAGCGCGCGGCCGCCGACGCGTCGATTTTCGTCTTCGCCCCGCGATGGCAACCGGCATATCCGATCGGCTTTGGGATGTTTCGGATATTGTTGCGCTTTAGGAGACCATCGAGCCGAAAACGGGCAAGGACGCACTGCATAAAAAAAGACTTGAGGGGAACTGCCATGAACACAGTATTGACACGTGCCGAACTTTTACTAGCAATTATCTCGGCTATACTGTGGTTCATTGCATGCTTCGTTCGAGTACGTTACGCGCCACAGGTTGACGCGAACGGACTTATCGCGTTCTCCATATCAAGTAATGGCGACGATATCTTGAGGACGGCCGTATTGCAGACAGGATGGAACGCCGCCGCAGCGACAGTGGCGGGGCTGGCGGCTTTGTGCCGAGCCGCTATTCACTTCTTTCCATGACCCCCAACATTTCAGACTGACCCAATGCCGCCCCGGCGGCATCGCTTGATCGAAAGGCACATTTGCCTTACATAGAAGCGATCGCGCGCGAGGCGGCAAGATGGCGACCCTAACGGTTACGGCCAAAGGACAAGTGACTCTTCGCAAGGACGTCCTCAGGCACCTCGGTGTCCGCCCTGGCGAAAAAGTCAGCGTCGAATTGCTGCCCGGCGGTCGCATCGAGGCGAAAGCCGCGCAGCCGAAAGGCCAGATTTCCGACGTCTTCAATTTCTTCAAGCGAAAGGGCGGCCCGTCCCTCTCGATAGAAGAGATCAACGAAATCGCCGCCGAAGGCTGGGCTGGAAAACGTTGAAGATCACGGCCGACACCAACGTCCTGGTTCGCGCCATGACAGGCGATGACGCGCGGCAGAGTCGCGTCGCCAGGGAGTTATTGGCGCACGCGGAGCTCGTAGCACTGACGCTGCCGGCGCTGTGCGAACTCGCCTGGGTGTTGTCGCGCGGATACAAGATTCCGGCTGCCGAAATTTGCGAGGGCTTTCGGCGGTTGATCGATTCGGCCAACGTCGTGGTCGACCGCCCGGCGGCGGAGGCGGGCTTGGCCCACCTGGAGGCCGGCGGCGATTTTGCCGACGGCGTCATCGCCTTCGAAGGCGCCGGCCTCGGCGCGGACACGTTCGTCTCCTTCGACAAGTCGGCGGTAAAATTGACGCTCGCACAGGGGATGGCCGCCAGAGTGCCCACCTGACCGACCGGAACGAGGCCACCGCGGAGCGAAACTTGAATTCGCGGCGGCGCGGCCTGATAGTCGTCATCAACCTTGGCGAGAAACGGCCGCGTTCCGACCCGATTCCGTTCGCTCCGAATAGAGGGCCTTTCGCATGAGCAGTCCGATGCTGACGAACTTTCTCGGCGGGTCGCCGGGGTCGGTGGCGCTGCGTCTCGTCGTCGTTTCCTTCGTCGTCGGCATGATCCTGGTCGCGTTCGGATTCGAGCCCGCCGACATCGTCGACAGCTTCATGCGCCTGGCGCATCGCATCATCGAATTCGGCCTCACCGACGTGCGCCAGATCGGCCGCATCCTCGCCACCGGCGCGATCGTCGTGCTGCCCGTCTGGCTCGTGCTGCGCTTCTTGGATTCGCGCCGCGCGCGCTGAGCGTCAGCCGGTCGAAGCGGCCCAGTCGCGCGCGCCCGCGCCGACGAGATCGGCGAGGCCGCCGTCGCGGCGCGCCGCGACGGCGCGCGACAGACCGTCGAGAATTTCGTCGATCACGCCGGGGCCGCGATAGATCATCCCGGTGTAGATCTGCACCAGGCTTGCGCCCGCCTCGATCTTGGCCAGCGCCGATTCGGCGTCGTCGACGCCGCCGCAACCGATCAACGCGAAGGCGCCGCCGC
>JBEKFO010000438.1:0-3409 GCA_050013275.1 Roseiarcus sp.
GTTCAC
Organism: Roseiarcus sp.; assembly: GCA_050013275.1. Taxonomy (GTDB): domain Bacteria; phylum Pseudomonadota; class Alphaproteobacteria; order Rhizobiales; family Beijerinckiaceae; genus Roseiarcus. The sequence continues at coordinate 7 of JBEKFO010000438.1, forward strand.
CGAAAAGGGCGTCGCGGTAAGCGGCGGTCGGGAGATCGAGGCCGATCTGGTGGTCGCCGCAACCGGTCTCGTCCTGCAGACGCTCGGCGGCGTTCGGTTGAGCGTCGACGGCGCCGAAATCGATCTCGGCAAGACAGTGATTTACAAAGGCGCCATGATCAGCGACGTCCCCAATTTCGCGTCGGTGTTCGGCTACACCAACGCCTCCTGGACGCTGAAAGCCGACTTGATCTGCCAATACGTTTGCCGCGTGCTTAACTACATGGATGCGCGGGGCTATCGACAATGCGCGCCGCACCGCAACAATCCTTCGGCGCCGACCGCGCCGCTCGTCGATCTCGATTCCGGCCATTTTCGACGCGCGCCCGACCGGTTGCCCAAGCAGGGATTGAAATCGCCCTGGCGATGGCGGCAGAACTATGCGCGCGATTTCCTGGCCTTGAAGTTCGGCGCGCTCGCCGACGGCGCCTTGCGCTTTTCGGGACCTCCGACGTCGCTCGCCGCGCCGCGGGAGCCGGCGTCCTCGACCGACCGGGCCAAGCCCGCGGGGCAGAGCGATCCGGCGGCGGCTCAGCGCCCGAGAGCGGCGAGATAACGCGGCAAAGCGGACCGCCATGTCAGATTTTCTCGCACAAATGCCGCCGCAGCCGCCCCCATCCGTTTGCGCAATTCTGCGTTTTCCAACATTTCGTCAAGGGCTTGCGAGATTCCCTGTGCGTCGTTTCCGTCGCGGACGAAGCCGGTTTGGCCGTCTTTGACGACGTCCACGGCGCCGTCGCCGCCAGCCACCGCAGGAAGGCCGTACCAAGCGGCTTCCGCGTAGGCGATGCCGAAGCCCTCGACGGAATCGCCGACCCGGCGCGACGGCATCGCATAGACGTCGCTCAGGGTCAGCAGCGCCGCCTTGAGCTGCGGATCCGTAACCGCGCCCAGGAAGACCACCGAATCGGCAACGCCGCGCTCCGCCGCCAGCCCGCGCAGGCGTGCAAGATCGTCCCCCGCGCCGGCGACGATGTAGACGAGATCGGGGCGCCGCGCCTTCAGGCGCGGCAGCGCTGCGATCACCGAATCCACGCCTTTGCGCGGTTCCAGCCGCGCGAGCGTCGATATCGTCGGATGGCGTCCCGCGATGATCGCGCGAATCTTGGCGAGCGCGGCCGGCTCAGCCTCGGGTAGCGACGGCAGCGGAGGATTGATGACCACGATTTCGGCCGCGGCTCCCCTCAGGTAGGGCTTCACGAGACCGGCGGTAAAGCGCGAACTGGCGATGATCGTACGCGTGCGCGCAAGCGCATTGGCGATCCGCGCGGCCTTTTCATCCCTGGCGGCGAGCGGAAATTCCGTACCGTGCGCCAGTGTCGCGATCGGCCCTGCGTCCGCCGGAACCGCGGCGACGCTCTTCCACGAATCGGTGAAGACGCCGACGATCGGATCGCGCCGCGTCGCCGCCGTCAACGCACGTCGTTTCAGGACGCGTCGCACGGGTTGCCAAAGTCCGAAACGGTGAATGGGATAGGGTCGCACGAGTTCCGGAAGGCCGTGCGTACGGATATGGTCGGCGAAGACTTCGACGCGTACGCCGCTTCGCGCAAGTTCGTCCGCAAGCGCCGTCATCAACGCTTCGACGCCGCCAATATCTGGACCAAAACACTGGGTGGCTATCGCAATCACCGGCAGAGGCAACTTGGGTTAGAGCTCGACGCAACGCATGGGTGCGAGGCCCCGCTCAAGCGAAATCGGCGCCTCGGTTCAAGTCTTGAAGGGAGCGCGTCGTCATCGCAAGTCCGGTTCCTATTTTTCCCAAGGCGCATTATCATCAATGTCGATGTTGAATTCGTATATTGAAGCCTTCGCCAAAAAGCCAATGGTTCGCCGCGAGCTGGCTTACAAGGTGTGGCGGCCGTCCTTCGCGGGCGTACGGAGACCTTCGGCCGAGCGGCCGCTTCCCAAAGGGCGTGAGCAATGCGCGTAATTGTCGTCGGCAACGCCAATGAACGGCGATCGGGAGTGCTATATTATAACGTCGAGCGCAAGATCGCGAACGGATTTGCACGCAATGGCCACCTCGTGCAGTTCTTCAGCGATCGCGATGTGGCGCGCGCGGGCACGATCTTCCGATCGTCGCGAGCCGGACGCGGCGTCGCCAATCGACAATTTCTGGCGCTGGCGCGCGACTTTGAGCCCGACTTGATCGTTTTTTTGCATTCCTGCCTGATCGCAACGGAGACCTTCGCGGAAGCGAAGCGCCTCCCGGCGCGCCCGCGCATGGCGCAAGTGTGCGTCGATCCCTTGTTTCGGCCGATCAACGTGAGCTTTCTCAGGGAGCGCGCGGGCCTGGTCGACGCGACCTTCGTCACCACGGCGGGCGGGGTTCTGGCGAAATTCTCGACCCCGTCCAACGTCTCGTCGTACCTCCCCAATCCGATCGACGCCTCGATCGAAACGACCCGCGGCTTCGAACGTTCGGACCAGACTTTTGACGTGTTCTTCGCCGCCAACGCGGGCGGAGACCAACCGGGGGACCTGCGTCGAACGACGCCGGCGCTCATCGCCAAATCCGCCAAGGCGTCCATCGACTTTTACGGGTTCGACGGCCGGCCGCCTGTTCTCGGCGTCGAGTATTTCCGTCGCCTCGCCGACGCGCGCATGGGGCTGAACATCAATTCCGACCGCGCCGAAACGGCGGGCGTCCGGGCGCCCGCCGAGGAACTCTATTTTTACAACTCCGATCGCATTTCGCAGCTCATGGGCTGCGGGCTGCTGACGCTTTCGTTTCGCGTCAACCAGCTCATGGAAATATTTGAAGAAGATAAGGAAATGGCGTTTGCGGATACGCCGGAGGAGATGCTGGACGCTGTGCTGCGATACAAGCGCGACGACGCCAAACGGCGCGAGATCGCCGAGGCGGGCTGGCGCAAGTCGCATGAGGAACTCAACGAGCGGTTGGCGGCGCGCTATATCGAGGAGGTGGCGTTCCGCCGCCCGCTCAGCCACTCCTACATTTGGCCGACGAAGCTGTGGTGACCGCTCCGGCCGCGCCTGAACAGGACCGCGCGCTCGCCGCGCCGTTCGGAACGATTGGCGTCGTGCTCCCTGCGCGCGAGACTTTCGGCTTGTTGAAGTCGGGCGCGGTCGCATTATGCGCGCGCGATTTCGCAGCCCACAGCCGTTTTCGCGATTCGATCACGATCCTCGGCTCGGCGGTCTGCGAATATCCCGACGTTCGCTATCGACGCCTCGTCGACTGGCGACGTTGGTACTTGCGCGGACGCACCGCCTATGTCCGCGCGGTGATTCGGGCGGCGGAGGAGGACGGGTTCGCCGTCCTCGAGATCCAAAATCGACCGCAGTTCGTCGCCGCGCTGCACAGGGGCCTGCCCGGCGTCAAGCTGACACTGCATCT
>JBEKFO010000439.1:0-3373 GCA_050013275.1 Roseiarcus sp.
CGCGCGCGCGATCGTCTTGCGCGCCGGCGAGGGCAGGGCGCGCCCCAGCGCTTCGACCTGGCGCCCGAGCAGGTTGGCGACGCGCGAGGCGAAGCTGTCGCCTTCGAGGCAGCGCGCCGCGAATTCGAGCTCGCCGAGCTCCTCGGACGACAGGAGCGAGGGCATCACAACAGTGTTCATCTCGTCGCCTCGTAATCGACATTACGCCGCGCGGCGTCGCGTAGCGTCTCTCCGCCAGCCGAGATATGGGGCGCTTCGCCGAGCGGCCAAGGGGGGGGCTTCGCTCAGGTGAAGACCATATACCCGAGGCTCGCCAGCCCCGCCGCGGCGCAATAAAAGGAGAACGGCCGCATCGCCTCGAATTCGTGCTTGTGGAAATAGTGCATGAGAAAAGCGAGACTCGCGTAGGCGACCAGCCCGGCCACGACGCCGGAAATCACCGCTGCGCCGCCCAAGGTCGCATCCTGGCGCAGCAGTTTGGGCGCTTCGAGAACCGTCGCGCCGAGAATGATCGGCGTCGCCATCAGGAACGAAAAGCGCGCCGAATCCTCGTGCTTGAGCCCCGCCACGACGCCGGCGGCGATCGTCAGGCCCGAGCGCGAGAAACCGGGGATCAGCGCGAAACATTGCGCGAGGCCGATCGCCAATGCGCCTTTCCAATTCAACTCGTCGAGGATTCCAACCCCTTCGCCGGCGATCTGATCGCTGAAATAGAGCACGAAACCGTTGGCGATGAGAAAGAACGCCGCGATCGCCGGCGTGCCGAAAGCGGCGCCGAGCTTCTTTTCGAAGGCGAACCCGACGATCACGGCGGGGATCGTCGCCAGCACGACGAAGAAGAAGATGCGCCGGTCGGCGAGCGAGCGCGCGCTCGATCGGATCAGCAGCGAGCGCGCGAAAGCGAACCAATCGCGCCAGAAAAAGAGGAACAGCGCGGTCGCCGTGCCCAGGTGCATGACGACGAGGTAAGGGAGGAAATCGGGCGCCTTTTGGTCGATCGTCCAGCCGAGCAGGCGCGGCAAGATGACCGCGTGGCCGAGGCTGCTGATGGGAAAAAGCTCGGTGACGCCCTGGAGGACGGCCATGACGACGGCTTGGAACGCAGTCAAGGGGGACGCCTCTTGGCTGAAGGGAGAAATCGGCAGTCCCGGGCGGGACGCCCTCCCATAACCCAATCAGCGATTCGTGTCTTGCCGGCGGCGCCGATCGCGCGGCCGAATTCACACCCTGCGCCCGACGCGCGGCGAATGAGACGATGGGAAAAAGAAAAGCGCCGGCGGGGGGATCCCCGCCGGCGCCTTGGAGAAGGCTCTTGAGCCTTGGTCGTCTTACTTGAGGGCGGCGCTGACTTCCGAGAACTCCGCGCTCAGCCTGGTGCCGAGGGCCGACAGAGAACCGATGATGAAGACGGCGATCAGCGAGGCGATCAGCGCGTATTCGATCGCGGTGGCGCCGGATTCGTTGGCGACGAATTGCTTGAGGGACTTGATCATTACTTTGCTCCTGCTCGAGAAGAGAATTGCCATCCGGCGAGTTGACGTTGCCGCTCGGAATACCGGCAATCTATGCGCAGGCTGTTTCGGTCCGGTTAATTCGATTGCGCAGAATCGGGAGTACAGGCGCTCCCTACGCGGTTGGTAAAGGGGCCCTAAACATGGATCCGGCCGGTCGCCGCGTCGCGCATTCGGGGTCTGGCGCGATCTGCGGCCAAGATCGCAGTCCCGACAGCAGGTTAGAGGCGATAGCCCCCTCGGGCCCGGGTTCAGCCGGCGACGAGCGGCGTCGGGGCGCCGAGCGGGGTTTTGCGCGTCGTCGCCGATCCGGCGTGCGCCGAACTGGGCCTGGCGATCAGGCAAAACAGCAAGATTTCCGGCGCCCAACTGATTGGCGGCGCGTTCTTGCCCAGCGCCAGCATGGCGAAGGGCAGGATCAGAGCCAGCGTCAGAATGACGATCTCGCTCAAGGCGAGACTCTGCCTGGCGCCGATGCGCTCCTCGAGACACCAGAGCACGGCCGCCGTCGTCATCGGCAAGTCGTAATTGAAGGCGTGCGGCGTCGCCAGGAACGTGCCGACGATGAGGAGGGCGCCGGCTCGCGGCGAGACGCCGGCGCGGAAAGCGCGCCAAACGACGACGGCAACCGCGACCGCAGCGCCCGCCTGAAGGGCCAGCGCGACTGGGGCCGGCGCGCCCAACATGCGCGCGTTGGCGGCGATCGTCGGCATGAGATAGTCGACGGGGTTGAATTGCCCGGAATAGGCGATCAGCGAGGCGAACCACGCCGGCCAAATGTTCGCGCCGAACGCCGCGCTGGAAACAGCCGCGCAGAGGAGCAGCGTCGCGCTCGCCGCGGCGACGGTGCGCCAGAGCCCGGCGGCGATCAGCGCGACGGGCACGAGCACGCCCAATTGCGGCTTGTAGGTGAGCAATCCGAAGAGCACGCCGGCCATGATGGGGCGGCTTTGCGCCAGCCGCAGGCCGCCCAGCATCAGCGCGCCCGAGAGAAAGCCGCTCTGCCCGGAAATCAGCGCAATCCCTGTCGCCGGGGCGATGGCCGCGCCGGCGAGGCGCGGCCAACCCTTAAATCGCGCGCCGGTCATCGCCCAGAGATAGCCGGCGAAGGTCGCGCTCATGAACAGCGCATAGGCCGCGCCGATGCCCAGCCATCCGAGCGGCGCCAGGATCAATAGGAACGTCGGCGGGTAGGGAAACGGATTGTAGGCGTTCGCATGCATGCCCATCGCGACCTGGCGCAAGTGCAGCGCGTCGGCGTCGTAGTTGAGCGCTGGGGCCCCGTCGTGCGCGATGAACGCCGAGCACCACAGCGCGTAGAAGTCGCCGAAGCGATAGCCCCCCGATCCCGTCGCGATGGTCTTGACTGCGAGGACGACGTAGGCGGCGAAGACCGCGGCCAGGATCGTAAGAACGATGTTCAAGCGGCCGTCGCGGACTTCGACGTCGAGGGCGCGATCGGCCCTCCGGAGGGCGTCCGCAATTCGAAGGCGTAGCCGCGTCGTCATGCGCATGAGGCTCGTCGAGGCTTCCGGCGCCCCCAAGATGAAGTCGCGCCCGCGCCGGCACGATAGCGCCGCAGTCCCTTTCAAAGCGTAAAGGAGCGCCGAGGCGCCGACGGACGGCGCCGTGTCACGAAAGATATCTTCTGCAAAATCAGGTAATTACGCTGACCTGCATCGCCGCGACAGGCGCCACGGAGGCGAAATGGCGACAATCCGCGCCGTCGCCTCCGCCAACGCCAAGCAACGGCCGCGGGCGTGTCAGCACACGCTGTGGCCGCACTTGTGAACGGCGTCGATCTTCGTCTTGAGCTCATCGTAGCCCACCGCGCCGACGACGACTTCCTGGCCGACGACGAA
>JBEKFO010000440.1:0-3368 GCA_050013275.1 Roseiarcus sp.
GCGCGGCCGGGGATCGCCGCAGGGCGCCATAGCGTCCACCGCCAACGCGCGAGCCGCGGGAGCGAGGCGCGCCCGAGCGCGAGGCCGACGAGGACCACGCCCGCCCAGGGCAACAGCGGGCGCCAATCCAGCGTGCGCGGCGCGACCGTTCCGAGGCCCAGCCAGATCAGCGCGGGGGCGTCGAAGCTTTCGCTCGCAAACGCGAGCGGCGCCGCCAGCGCCACGACGCCCGCCGCCAACGCCATCCACGCCGGCGCGCCGACGAACGGCGCCGCGACGAGGCTGGCGACCGCGATGCAATGGAGAATGCCGAAATAAATCGGCTCCGCGGGCTCGATGAAAAGGGTCGCCGCGGTCACCAGCAGCGCCGCGCCGGCGACGAGCGCGAAGCGGCGCGCAAACGCGCGTCCGCGCAGCCCGTGGGGATGCGCGAGCGCGAGCGAGACGCCGACCAGCGCCAGAAATGCGCTCGCCACGACGTGCGAAAAGATCCGCATCTCCGGCGAAAACGGCGCGTCGGCCGGAATGAAGCCGAAAGAGGCGAGGTCCCAGGTCAGATGGTAGACGACCATCCCGATCAGCGAAGCCCCTCGCGCGACGTCGATCGCCGCGATGCGCCCGAGCTTCGTCGCCTCGCTCGTCAGATCCTTACTTCCCATCGCCCCCGCCCCGTTCGCCCGCCGTCCTTATAGCGGATTGCGCGGCCGGCGGGAGCAAGGCCGCCGGCGCCGGCGAGCGTTGTGACTTTGGTTCCAGCGTCGGCCGCCGCGCTTCGGCTAAGGCTCGCTCGATCGGCGCGAGGCGCCGAGGCACAAGGAGCCGACCCCATGCAGCCGATGAAGTTCTTCCTCGACACCCACGATGTCCGCAAGGGCACCTTCCCCGCCGGCATCGCCAAGGACGCTTTCGCCGGCTTCTACGCCAAATACGAAGAGGCCTGCCGCGCCGAAGGCGTGGTTTCGCTGCGCGTCCACGTCGGCTTCGACGAGGGCCGCGCCTTCTGCTTCAACATGGCCCCGAGCGCGGAGGCTGTGCGCCGCGCCCATGAGCGGGTCGGCCTGCCGTTCGACGAGATCACCGAGGTGGTGACCTCGACCCCCGGCGACCTGTTCTTCGCCGCGGCGGCCTGATCGGCGCCGCCAAGGGAGAGCCTGTGACATGCTGACGCTGTTGGAGGCGCCGCGGGAACGCTACCATCGGGTTATGACGAACCTGCCCGCCCGCGACCTCTTTCCCTCCTTGCGCGATCTCGCGCCGTCCAGCCTCGCCCTCTTCGAGGCGTCGGCGCGGCGCGCGGCTTGTGAAAGCGGGACGCAGCTCATCGCGCGCGGCGATCTGGTGGCGGGCGCCTATCTCGTCGAGCGCGGCGCGTTGCGCGTCTACTACGTCAGCGCCGAGGGCCGCGAGGGCACGCTGTATTGGATCGAGCCGGGGCAATCCTGCATTCTGGCGATCAACTGCATGTTCTCGCGCCTCGCCTATCCCGCCTGGGTCGAGAGCGAAGGGCCGACGGAAGTCACGGTCATTCCCGGCGACGTCTACCGCAAGCTGTTCGCCGCCGAACCGGCGATCCAGAACTTCACCTTCGAGGTTCTGTCCGGCCGGCTGTTCGAGCTGATGGCGCTGATCGAGGAAACCGCTTCGCAGGGGCTGGAGGCGCGCCTCGCCGCCTTCCTGTTGCGGCGGGCCAAGGGCGAGGCGGAGATCGCCGTCACCCACGAACAGATCGCGCGCCACCTCGCGACCTCGCGCGAGGTGGTGTCGCGCACGGTGCGCCGCCTCGCCGCGCGCGGCCTGATCGCGCCGGCGCAACGACAAATCACGCTTCTCGATTTTCGTGGCCTGCGGCGCCTCGCCGAATAGCGCGGCGCGCCGGGCTCGCGACCCAGGAACTCGTCATGCTCTCCAATACGCCGATCCTCCTCATCGGAGTCGGAGCGGTCGCGGTCGGCTTGACCGCCGCGACCCTCATCGTCTGGTTCGACCTCGCGCCGGTGGCGCGCATCTCGCGCGGACGCGCGCTCGCCCTGATCGCCGCCCTCGGCATCGGCGTCATCGCCTTCAGCCTGAAACTCGCGGTCATCGGGACCCTGACCTACGGCGGCCTGGAAAGCCTGACCGCCGCGCCGCCGCCGCCGCCGCAAGCCGAAGCGGAGGACTCCGAGCCGGGTCGGATCGCCTACGGCTACGTCAGGTGGGAGGCGCTGCCCGATGTCGCGCCCGCCCCGGCGGACAATCCGACGACGCCGGAAAAGGCGGCGCTCGGCGCGCGCCTGTTCCGCGACCCGCTGCTCTCGGTCGACGGGACTGTATCCTGCGCATCGTGCCACGACCTCGAGCACGGCGGCGGCTCCGAGGCGCGCTCGACTTCGCGCGGCGTCGGCGGGCAAATCGGCAAGCGCAAGGCGCCGCGGGTCTACAACGCCGCCTTCCAGGCGTTTCTGTTCTGGGACGGGCGGGCGCGCTCGCTGGAGGACCAGGCGACGGGGCCGATGGGCAACCCGATCGAAATGGGCAATCCCGATCTTGCCGCCGTCGCCGCCCGCGTCGCCGCGAACCCGAGCTACGCGGCCGCGTTCGCCGCCGCGTTCGGTCCCGACATTCGAATCGACGTCGGCCACGTCGCGATGGCGATCGCCGCGTTCGAGCGCACGCTCGTCACCGCCGACGCGCCCTACGACCGTTTCGTGCGCGGCGACGCGAGCGCGCTCGACGCCCAGCAGCTTCGCGGCATGGCGCTGTTCGAAACCGCCGGGTGCGTGACCTGTCACTCCGGCCCCAACTTCAGCAGCGCCAGCGTGCTCGCCCCCGAGCGCGGCGCCGCCGGCATGCGGCTGTTCCCGGCGCGCGCCTCGCCTTACACCGCGCGCTACCGCTTCGCCGACGACAGCGGCGCCGCCGCCCCTGGAGGGCCCGGGGTCTGGCGCGTGCCGTCGCTGCGCAACGTCGCGCTCGCCGCGCCCTATTTTCACAACGGCTCGGTCGACGATCTGACCGAGGCGGTCAGGATCATGGCGACGGTCGAGGCGGGCCGCGTCATCTCCGACAGCCCGCGCGTCGAGCCCGTCGTCTCATGGTCGGCCGACAGCCGGCGCATCATGCGCTACACCCCCTCGACGCTCTCCGAAGCCGACGTCGCCGACATCGTCGCGTTCCTGAAGGCGCTGACCAGCGAGCGGCTGGCGGCGAAAAGCGGCCTGCAGAATTAGCCTGGGACAAATCGGGAAAGTGGCGCGCGCCTCCGTCAAAGGCGAACGACCGAGGCGCAATGCCTCGACAGGGCCGGCGCGTTTGCGGGGACGGCTTGACCGCCGCGTCCCGTAACCCGAGGGCGACGCATATTCGTCGCAACTTCGGACACTCCCAAC
>JBEKFO010000441.1:0-3350 GCA_050013275.1 Roseiarcus sp.
GCGCCCTACACGGCCTCGAAAGGCGCGGTGAAGATGCTCACCAAGGGCATGGCGATCGACTGGGGCAAGTACGGCATCCGCGTCAACGGCCTCGGCCCCGGCTATTTCCGCACCGAGCTCAACAAGGCGCTGGTCGAGGACGAGAAGTTTTCTTCCTGGCTCGGGGCGCGCACGCCGCTCGGGCGCTGGGGCGAGGTCGACGAACTCGTCGGCGCCGCCATCTTTCTCGCCTCCGACGCTTCGAGCTTCGTCAACGGACACATTCTCTATGTCGACGGCGGCGTCACCGCCTCGATCTGAACCACGTTTCGTCGCCGTGGCGATCGGCGCGACAGCGTGCGAACGTGCATGCTTGCACATTGGCGAAGTCTCGCCCCGGAAACGTCCGGCGAGGCTGTGATAACCGTATTTCACGACTTTGTTCGGCGCCTGGATTCAGCAGGAAAACTTGGGGTTTCCAGCGACGGCATCATCGGAACGTGACTTGCGCGTCGCCGGCGTGGCGCCGCCGCCGCCGTGATCGGCATGTCATTTGACTGTCACAGGCGCCGCTGACAATCTCGTTGCGCGGACCGTCATTTCGGATGCGCGACAATGCCCACATTTGGGCTTCGATTCGCCCAATTTGCTGCCTCTTGTCGAGGCCGCCTTTACTCGGTCCTCGAATGGGTTCGGTCTAAAACAATTTAGAGCGCTTCCAATAAGAATACGGCAAAAGGGATTGAGACGAATTCGATTGGCTCAGGCGTAACGAGTGAGAGCTTGCCCATGACGAGTACCCAGGGAAACCCGTCCGAATCCGAAGTTCCGAATTCTTCCCTCCCTATTCAAGAACCGCCTCGAGAAATCCAAGAACCGCCTCGCGAAATCCAAGAGGCGCTACGCGAATTTCAGGTGGCGCTGACCGAATTGAAGACCGCGATCCCTCCTCTGGACGCCTCCCAGCCAGATGCGCGCGGATGGAGCGGCGACGGCGGCGCGACCGAGGAAGCCGCGCTTTCCGCCAACGCGCCGTCATATGAGCGACAATGGGGCGGCGCGGCGGCCACGGGCCTCAAGGCTCGGCGCCTCGGCGATTCCGGCTCGAAGCCTCTCAGTTTCGCCGCAGCGCCCCCGGAGCCGTCCATAAGCGTCAAGCCGCGGCGCGGCAGACGCTGGCTGGTTGTCGGTTCGGCGCTCGCGGTCGCGTTTGCGCTGACCATGGGAACCGACTCGTCGACCCGCGACGCGCCCGATCGCGACGGCGCCCTAGCGGCGGTTCCCGCCCCGCAGGCAGCGCTGTTCGATCAACCGGCCGCAGGAGCCGCGGAAGCCGGAGCCGGTCCCGCGGGTTGGTCCGACCGCGCCGCGCAGTTGCAGTTCGCGACGCCGCAACTCGCTTTGGCCACGGATGCGGCGCCGAGCTCGACGGACGCCGCCGACGCGACTTCAGTCGTCGCGGCCAATGCCGCTTCGCCGGCCCCGGCGGCGGCGCCAGCGCCGACGTCGGCGCCGCTGGGCGGCGTGGAAAGCGCAATCCGCGGAATAAGCGACAAGGAGATCCGCTTCGGCATGGTGGCGCCGTTCAGCGGCTCGGCGCGGGAACTCGGCCGCGAAATGAAGATCGGCGTCGAGACCGCGTTCGACCAGATCAACGACGCCGGAGGCGTGAACGGGCGGCAGCTGCGCGTGGTCAGCGCCGACGACGGCTACGAGCCCACCCGCACGGTCGATGCGATGCAGCAGTTGTACGACAAGGACGACGCGTTCGGCTTCATCGGCAATGTGGGAACGCCGACTGCGGCGGTCGCCTTGCCTTATGCGCTCGACCACCGATTGTTGTTCTTCGGGGCGTTCACCGGCGCCAGCATTCTTCGGCGCGATCCGCCCGACCGCTACGTCTTCAATTATCGAGCGAGCTATGCCGAGGAAACCGACGCGGTGGTTCGCTACCTCGTGAAAGTGAAGCGGATTCAGCCCAGTCAAATCCTGGTCTTTGCGCAGCAAGACTCGTTCGGCGATTCCGGCTACGCCGGCGTGGCGAAGGCGGTGCGCTCGTTGCCCGGCGACTATGCCGACGTCGTGCGGATCGGTTACAAGCGCAACACCGTCGACGTGCAGGACGCCGTGAACCAGCTGCGCGCCTACAAGGGGCAAATCAAGGCGGTGGTCATGGTGGCCACCTACCGCGCGGCGGCGAAGTTCATCGAAAAGACCCGCGACCTCTACCCCGCGTTGATCTACACCAACGTCTCCTTCGTCGGCAGCACGGCGCTCGCCGACGAGTTGACGCTGTTGGGGCCGCGATACGCCAATGGCGTCATCGTGACCCAGGTGGTGCCGGCGGTAAACAGCTACGCCTCGGTCATACTGAAATACAAATCGGCGCTCGATAAGTATTTCCCTGGGGAGGCGGTCGATTACGTCTCGCTCGAGGGGTATGTCGACGCGACCATACTCGCCGAAGCGGTCAGGCGCGTCGGCCCGCAGGTCACCACGGAAAGACTCGTCGACGAACTCGAACGGATGCACGACTACGACATGGGGCTGGGAACGGCGCTGAGTTTCAGCCCGAACGACCACCAGGCTTCCCACAAGGTGTGGGGCACGCAGCTCGACGAAGCCGGGCACTACCAACCCATCGATCTGCAGTAAGGAAACGAGCGCCCGCGCCGCCGGCCCGTATGACGGCCGGCGCGCCGAGGCGGCGGCGACGGTTAGGAAATTTCAGCGCCCGCGGCTCGAGAAGAGCTGGTGCGCCACTCAGGACAAAACGGCGAACGCCTGTATCGGCGAAATTGCATTATGATTTTTCCGGCCGGAAATCGACCGCAAGATCGAGGCCGAGTCAGCGCTTCCGCGGCCCTTGGGGCCGAGACGTGCGAACAAGCGATCTGCGGGCGCCGCCGGGGCGGGGGCGTCCCTGAGGCCGAAGAGCGTCTTCGAGGACAGTGAAATCGTCCGGCGGCCCGTTCGACCGGCGAGGCTCGGCTTCGTCCTCCCCTCCGCCGTGACGGACGGACACGAAAAATAGACGGCCGAAGGCTTGCCAAAGCGTTCATGGTATGTTCTGCGGAATTTCGGAACTTCATGCAAGCGCCAGATGAACGATATTTCTTTCGCGCGCTATTTCCGGCTCCGCCCCGGACGCATCGAGTGCGACGCCGGCGGCTTGCGGATCGGCGGCGTCGCGCTGCTCGCGCGCGACGCGAAGGGCGCATGGGCAAGGCGCGACGAACGCGATCTCGCCCGCGAACTTTCCAAGCTCTATGGCTTCCCGCTCGACTTCGCGCGCATGCGCAGAGGCCTCGACGCGGTCGCGGGGGCGTTGGGAAACGGCGAACTCGCGCGCGCGCAGATCGCCGCTCTGC
>JBEKFO010000442.1:0-3346 GCA_050013275.1 Roseiarcus sp.
GCCGACGACGACGATGCGCTTGGCCGTCGAGTAGACCCAACCGCGATTGAACGCGTCGAGGAACTCGATTCCGTTCAGGCCATTGACGGCGTCCGCGCCGGGGACGGGCAGGGGCCGGCCCTCTTGCGCGCCGAGCGCCCAGAACACAGCGTCGAATTCGCGCTCGAGGTCGTCGAGCGAAACGTCCTTGCCGACCCGCACGCCGGTGCGCGCTTCGATGCCGCCGAGCGCCAGAATACGGTCGATTTCGGCGTCGAGCTTGTCGCGCGGCGTGCGGTAGTCGGGAATGCCGAACCGCATCATGCCGCCGAGCTTTTCGTGCGCTTCGAAGATGACGACGGCATGGCCTTTGCGCCGCAGGAAATAGGCGGCGGTCAAGCCGGCCGGGCCGGCGCCGATGACTGCGACGCGCTTGCCGCCGAGCGCGGGCGCGGCGGGCAGGGCGAGCTTGTTCTCGATCGCCCAGTCGCCGACATATTGTTCGACCGCGTTGATGCCGACGAAGTCGTCGACCTCGTTGCGGTTGCAGCCGTCCTCGCACGGCGCGGGGCAGACGCGCCCCATCACCGAGGGAAACGGATTGGCGTCGACCATGCGCTGGAACGCGTATTCCTGCCACTTCATGCCGGCGACCGGCGGCTTGTCCATGCCGCGCGCGATCGCCAGCCAGCCGCGAATGTCGTGTCCGGAGGGACACGAGGCTTGACACGGCGCGGTGCGGCGGACGTAGGTCGGGCACTTGTGGCTATGATCGCCCTGGAAGATCTTCTTCGTCAGATCTTGCTCGTCCCACATCGACTCGCCGCTCTTGAAGCGACGGAAGGTCTGCGGATGGTTTCGGACCGTTTCGTTCATCGTGTCTCCTCACGCCTTTTGCAAAGCGGATTTCTGTTTGGCGGCGAATTCTTCGGCCCGCGTCGAGCCGGTCCGAACGATGGCGCTCGACGTCTTCGGTTGGCGAGGCGGAAGCAGCCAGGCACGTCGCATGGCGCTACTCCCCCAGGCCCATTTGGATGTAGCCGGTCGGGCACACGTCCATGCAGATGTGGCAGCCGACGCACTTGGCGTAATCGGTGTCGACGTAGCGTCCGAGCGCGCGTTCCTTCTTCGGCAGGCGCGCCACCGCCGACTGCGGGCAGTAGATGACGCAATTGTCGCATTCGAAGCAAAGGCCGCAGCTCATGCAGCGCTCGGCCTCCGCCTGCGTCTCCTTCTCCTCCAAAGGCAGCAGGCGCGCCTCGAAATTTCCCAGCACGTTGTCGGCGTCGATCGCCTTCTCGGCGCGGGACTTGCGGGCCGTATAAGGGAAATGCCCCAGGAACAATTCGTCGGCGGGAACGATCTGAGTTCGACCGCGATCCTCGAAATTGTGCACTGCGTAGGCGGCGCGATCGGTCCCGCCGCTTTGTTTGTGGTCGTACGCTGTCGGCTCTCGCCCCGTTTCCTTGAGCTTCTCCAGCAAGCTGAAATGATGGACGTTGAGTTTGGGCAGGCTCGGTTGATCTTCCCCCTTGAGAAAGTGATCGATGCTCTCGACCGCGTTCCAGGCGTGACCGATCGCCGTCGTCAAGAGGTGCGGCCGGATCACGTCGCCGCCGACGAACACGCCCGGGCGCTTGGGCGAGCGCCCCCATGCGTCGGTGGCGGCGGCGCCTTTGCCGTTGTCGATCGTCTCCAGCCCGGTGAAATCGCCGGCTTGGCCGACGGCGGCCACGATCATGTCGCAGTCGATGTCGCGCTCGGTGCCGTCCTTGACCGTCATCTTGCCGCCCGACCAATCGACCTCGACGACTCGCAGAGCTTTGGCGTGGCCGGGCGCGTCGAGCGTCACCGCCACGGGCGCGAGCGAGCTGAGGATCTTCACCCCCTCTCGCGTCACCTGTTCGATTTCCGCTTTTGACGCCGGCATCTTCTCGATCGGACGGCGGTAGACGATCGTCACGTCCGCGCCCTGCCGCTGGGCCGCGATGGCCGCGTCGTGAGTGGTCTGGCCGAGCACGACATTTTCCGGCCGGTCCTTTTCGTGAACGTGCGTGATATGGCCGAGCCTGCGCGCGACCGCGGCGACGTCCATGGCGGTGTCGCCGCCGCCGATGACCAGCACGCGTCCGGCGCCGACCTTGAGCCTGCCCTCGTTGAAGGCTTCCAGGAAGGCGATGCCGCTGACGCAGTTGGCCGCTTCCTTCGCTCCGGGCACCGCGAGCGGCGTTCCGCTCTGCGCGCCGGTCCCGACGAACACCGCGTCGTAATCGCGCTGCAATTGATCGAGCGTGACGTCGACGCCGACCTTGACGCCGGTGCGCACCTCGACGCCCAAGTCGAGAATGCGCTGGATTTCGCGGTCGAGCACGTCGCGCGGCGTGCGATAGCCGGGAATGCCGTAGCGCACCATGCCGCCGAGCTCGGCGCGCGCCTCGAAGATCGTACAGGCATGGCCTTTGCGGCGCAGGAAATAGGCGACCGACAGGCCGGCCGGGCCGCCGCCGATGACGGCGACGCGCTTGCCCGTCGGTTCGCCCGGCGGGGGCAATTTCAAGCCGTGCTCGAGCGCGTACTGACCGACGAAATGTTCGACCGCATTGATGCCGACGTGATCGTCGACTTCATTGCGATTGCAGCCGTCCTCGCACGGCGCCGGGCAGACGAGCCCCATGACGGCGGGAAACGGATTGGCTTCGACCATGCGCAGAAAAGCGTATTCCTGCCACTTCATGCCCGCGACCGGCGGCTTGTCGATGCCACGCGCGATCGCCAGCCAACCGCGAACGTCGTGCCCCGCGGGACACGCGGCCTGGCAGGGCGCCGTGCGCATGACGTAGGTCGGGCACTTGTAGGAGTGATCGGCCTGGAAAATCTTCTTGCCCAGGTCTTGGTGGTCCCACGGGGACTCGCCGCTCTTGAATCGACGGAAGGTGTGCGCTTGGCCTGGAACCGGTTCGCTCATCGTCGTGACCCCCTCACGCTTCTTGCAACGAGGATTTCTGTCTGGCGTCGAATTCTTCGGCCTGCGTCGAGCCGGTCAGTATGATCGCGTTGGACACCATCTGATGGACGCTGACGATCGCTTCGCGGTCGAAGCCGAACAGCGGCAGCACCTTCGAAAATTGCGCCTTGCAGATCGCGCAGATGGCCGCCATGTGGGTGACGCCGTGCTCGTCGGCGACTTCGCGCAGCGCCCGCATGCGCGGCTGCGCGCCCTTTGTGCGCAGGTCCATCAGTTCGTCGGTCAGCAGCCCGCCGCCGCCGCCGCAGCACACCGTGCTTTCATGGATCGTGTCCGGCGCCATATCGAAGAAATGGTTGCAGGCGGCGCGCAGGATGTCGCGCGGAATTGTGAATTGCCCGC
>JBEKFO010000443.1:0-3332 GCA_050013275.1 Roseiarcus sp.
AATGACGCGCCGCCGGCGCCAACACCGGGCCGGAGAACCTTCTAAGCCGCGCTTCGCGCGCGCAGGCGGGTCAGCTTGGCGAAAAGCTTCTCGGCGCGTCGCGGCTTTGCGCGCGCCTGAGGCGCGGTCGCCGCCAGGGCGTAGACGCTCGCGTTGAGATGGTCGGCGAGCGTCTGGCGATCCCTGATCGCGGCGAGGTCGTCGAACGCAATCGGCGCGCCGATCGCGACGGGAAGGCAGGCGCCGATGCGCGTCTTCACTTCGTGGAAAATCAGCGACAGCCGCAGCGTCAGGCTGACGTGGCTCGCGATTTGGAACAGGCGGCTGTTCTGGCCGCCGAACCAAACCGGCACGACGCTCGCCTTCGCGCGCTGGATGAGCTGGCCGACGAACGGCTGCCAGCGCGCGTCGACCGCGGGCTTGCGGCCGAGGCGATCGGGCGCGGTGGAAACGCCGCCGGCGGGAAACACCACAACCGCGCCGCCCTTTTCGAGCCGCGCGCGCGCGGCGGCGCGCGAAGCCAGATTGGTGCGCTGGGCTTCCTCGGTTTCGGAAAAATCGATCGGCAGAATGTAATTGCGCACTTCGGGCGCGCGCATCAGCACCGCGTTGGTGAGCACGACGAAATCCGAGCGGATTTTTTCGACTAGCCAGGAAATCACGATGCCGTCGAGCACGCCGTAGGGATGGTTGGCGACGAACACCACCGGCCCGGTCTTGGGCACGCGCGCCAGCGCCTCGGCGTCGTAGCGCACGTCGAGCGCGAGGCTGCGCACCGCCGCCTGCCAGAAGCTCTCGCTCGGGCGCGGATAAAGCTGGTTGTGGACGTAGAGACGTTTCAGCCGCGGCTGTCCGGTCGCCTTTTCGACGAGACGGATCAGCCCCCGCTTGACCAGCGGATCGCTCGCGGTCGCGTAGCTGAAGAGATAGTCGTCCACCACGTTCGGTTACCTCGCGTCCATGACCGCTCGATGACAGCGGACGCCCTTTCAGCGGCCTATCCCGCGCGGCGTTTGGCGAGGCGATCGAAATCCTGCAATTCGGCCACCAAAGCCTCGAATTCGTTCAACGGCACCATGTTCGGGCCGTCGGAGGGGGCGCGATCCGGGTCCTCGTGGGTCTCGACGAAGACGCCGGCGACGCCGACCGCGACCGCCGCGCGCGCGAGCACGCCGACGAATTCGCGCTGGCCGCCCGAGGAGGCGCCCTGCCCGCCCGGCTGTTGCACCGAATGGGTTGCGTCAAAGATCACCGGGGCGCCGGTTTCGCGCGCCATGATCGGCAGCGCGCGCATGTCGGAGACGAGCGTGTTGTAGCCGAAGCTGACGCCGCGCTCGGTGACGAGAACGTCGGCGCCGCCCGCTTGCGTGATCTTGGCGACGACGTGCTTCATGTCCCAGGGCGCCAGGAACTGCCCCTTCTTGACGTTGACCGCGCGCCCCGTGCGCGCGGCGGCGATCAAGAGATCGGTCTGGCGGCACAGAAACGCCGGGATCTGCAGCGCGTCGACCGCCTCGGCCGCGAGCGCGCATTGCGCGGGCTCGTGGACGTCGGTGATAACGGGAAGGCCGAGCGTCTCGCGGATTTCGGCGAAGATCGGCAGCGCCGCCTTAAGGCCGACGCCGCGCGCGCCCGCGCCCGAAGTGCGATTGGCCTTGTCGTAGGAGGTCTTGAAGACGAGGCCGAGGTTAAGCCGCGTAGCGATTTCCTTCAACGCCCCCGCCATCTCCAGCGCGTGGGCGCGGCTTTCGAGCTGGCACGGGCCCGCGATCAGCGCCAGCGGCAGCGCGGCGCCGAAGCGAACCGCGCCCGCGCCGCGGCCGATTTCGACGATGGCGTTAACGGGCATGGAGCGACCCTTCCCGCTTCTGATCCGGGGGGGTCGCCTCGACCACCAGCGCGTCGAGCGCTTCGCCGAGCTTCATAGCCGTCTGCTCGTTCGAGCCGAGCCGGCGGATCGACACGCTGCGCTCGGCCGCCTCCTTGCGGCCGATGGCGATGAGCACGGGAACCTTGGCGAGCGAATGTTCGCGCACCTTGTAACTGATCTTCTCGTTGCGGAGATCCGCCTCGACGCGCAGGCCGCGCTTGCGCGCCTCGGCGACGATCTCCATCGCGTAGTCGTCGCCTTCTTGCGTAATCGTGCAGACGACGATTTGCGCGGGCGCCAGCCACAGCGGCAGGTGGCCGGCGTAGTGCTCGAGCAGGATGCCGGTGAAGCGCTCCATCGAGCCGCAGATCGCGCGGTGGACCATCACCGGCGTCGTCTTCGAGCTGTCAGGCGCGATGTAGAAAGCGCCGAAGCGCTCGGGCAGATTAAAGTCGACCTGCGTCGTGCCACACTGCCAGTCACGGCCGATTGCGTCGCGCAGCACGTATTCGAACTTCGGCCCGTAGAAGGCGCCCTCGCCCGGATTGATCGCGGTGGTCACCACGTCGGCGTGGCGCGCCTTGATCTCGTTGAGCACGCGCAGCATCACCGCCTCGGCGTGATCCCACATCGCGTCCGTGCCGACGCGCTTGTCGGGACGGGTCGAGAGTTTGACGACGATCTTGTCGAAGCCGAAATCCTTGTACACCGACAGGATCAGCTCGTTGATCTTGTGGCATTCCTCGGCGAGCTGGTCCTCGGTGCAGAAGATGTGGGCGTCGTCCTGGGTGAACGCGCGCACGCGCATCACGCCGTGCAGCGCGCCCGACGGCTCGTAACGGTGGACCATGCCGAATTCGGCGAGGCGCAGCGGCAGCTCGCGATAGGAGCGCAGACCGTTCTTGAAGATCTGGATATGGCCGGGGCAGTTCATCGGCTTGATCGCATAGATGCGCTCGTCCTCGGCCTCGGCGTCCTCGCCGGCGGCGCGCGCCATGAACATGCTCTCGCGATACCAGCCCCAATGACCGGAGATTTCCCAGAGGTGCTTGTCGAGCACCTGCGGCGCGCTGACCTCCTGGTAATCGGCCGCGAGCCGGCGGCGCATGTAGGCGATCTCGGTCTGAAACAGCGTCCAGCCCTTGGGATGCCAGAACACCGTGCCCGGCCCCTCCTCCTGGAAGTGGAAGAGGTCCATTTCGCGCGCGAGCTTGCGGTGGTCGCGCTTCTCGGCTTCCTCGATCTGCTTGAGATAGGCCTCGAGCTCTTCGCGCTTGGCGAACGCGGTCCCGTAGATGCGCGACAGCATCGGCTTGGTCGAGTCGCCGCGCCAATAGGCGCCGGCGACCTTCATCAGCTTGAACGCGTCGCCGATCTTGCCGGTCGAGGTCATGTGCGGGCCGCGGCAGAGGTCGGTCCATTCGCCCTGGCTGTAGAGCTTGAGCTCCTGGTCGGCGGGAAT
>JBEKFO010000444.1:0-3332 GCA_050013275.1 Roseiarcus sp.
TGGTGACGCCGCTGCGCCGCTTCGCGCAATGGCCGAAGCTGATCGCGGTTCGGCGGATGGTCGGCGTCGCCGCCTTCGCCTATGCCTTCGCGCATCTCGGCCTCTATGTCGTCGATCAGAAGTACGACGTTCTTCACGTCGCGTCCGAAATCGCGCTACGCTTCTATCTCACCATCGGTTTCGCCGCCTGGTTGGGTCTGGCCGCGCTGAGCGCGACCTCCACCGACGCGATGATCAGGCGCTTGGGCGCGCCGCGCTGGAACCGTCTGCACAAGCTCGTCTATGCGATCGCGGCGCTGGCGATCTTCCATTTCTATCTGCAGTCGAAGGCCGACGTCTCCCAGGCCGTGCTGATGATGGGCTTGTACTTCATCCTCATGCTCGCGCGCCTGTTGCAGAAGCGCGGCTGGCCCGCGTGGGGCGTGGTCGTCGGTTCGACGCTCCTCGCGCCGCTGGCGACGGCGTCCCTCGAGGGGGCGTGGTACGCGCTCGTGCGCCACATCGATTTCTGGGAAGTCCTGAGCGCCAACGTCGATCCCGACATGTCGCCGCGGCCGAGCCATTACGTCGCGCTCGCCGGCCTCGCGCTCATCGCCGTCTACGCCGCACGCAACTGGCGCCCGCGACAGACTTCAACGGTCCTTGCCGGAGCGAAATAGGAACGGCGCGACTTCGCCGACGCCTGGCGGCTTGTCGATGGCGAAGGGGGCGGGGCGGCACACCGCCATCGCGGAAAGGCCGACGCGGGCGGTCAGTAGGCCGTTGAGCACGCCTTCGCCCATGCGCGCCGAGATGCGCGAGGCGATGCCGTGGCCGACGATCTGTTGCAACAGGCTGTCGCCGACCGCCATGCCGCCGGTGATCGCGATATGGGTGCCGATCGAGCGCGAGAGCTTGACGAAGCCGAGCAAGCCAGGCCGGCCGCCGTAGAGTTCGGCGACGCGGCGCACCAGCCGGACGATCTGGGCGACGACGAAAATGACGTCGAGAACGGCGCGCGGGCTGATCGCGGTGACCAGGGAGACGCGGCGCGCCGCCGCCGCGATTTCGGCTTGCGCCTTTGCGTCGAGCGGACGCAGCAGCGCGCGCTCGGCGATGTCGATGAGGTCGCGCCCGTCGACGATGGCGCCGCGCGCTTCGGCCACCTCGGCCCTTGCGCGCGCGGTTTCGGCGCGTCCTTCGTAGAGCGCGGCGAGCCTCGCCACCAGCGCGCGCGCCACGACCCGGTCGTCGCTCGCTCTCGCGCGGGCGAGCGCCGCATGCAGGTCGGCGATGCGGCTTTGCCGCACGAGCGCGACGATTTCGCGCAACGCGAGACCGAGGATTCCCGTGACGAACAGCGCGGCGAAGACCGCGCCGAGCGCGCCCAGCGAGCGCGCCCTGGCGAAGAGACTTTCGATAAGCTCGCTCATCCACAGGCCGAGACCGAGCGAGACCAACCCGCCGAATCCCGCCCAGACGAGCGTCGACAGCTTCGGGCGCCAGCGCGCGAGCACGCCAGAGCGCTGCGCCGCTTCGACGGCGCGCTCGGCCTCGTCGATCGGCTCGCCGCCGCCTTCCGGGATGGGAGCGGTCTGCGAACGAATGGTGGCGGTCGGCGCCAGCGGCGTCGGGGCGTCGTCGACGGCGACGCGCTCGTCGTCGAGCCGGAACGCGCGCGGGCGCGGGCGATGTTCGCTCATGCCAGTTTGTCTCCGATCAGGAATTGCAGCGCACGGTCGAGGCGAATATGCGGCGCCGGTGCGCCGCGCGCCGTCACTGGCGGCCGAAACCGCACGAAACGCCAGTCGTTGTCGGCTTCGGGGAGCGCGAGCCGATCGCCGGCGAACGCCGCATCGGGGTCCTCGGGCAACTCGCCGGGAAACACCGCCGCCTCGGCGACGCCGTCGAAGATCTGCCCGCCGAGCCGCTCGCCCGCCTCGGGCACACCGACGATCGCCTCCAGCGTCTGGCCGGCGTGGCGCATCTCGGCCTCGCGCGTCGCCCGCACGGCGCTGAGCGCGATCACGTCGATGTCGGCGCCGACCCCTTCGGCGCGCGCGATCGCTTTGGCCGTCAACACGCGCAGGATCGCTTCCAGACGATCGTGGCTGACATGATGCAGATGGTCGGCCTTGGTCGCCGCGAACAGAATGCGGTCGATGCGCGGGCGGAAGATCGAGGCGAAGCGCGAAGCGCGGCCGGCGCGGAACGCCTGCAACACCTCGGTCAGCGCGTTTTCCAGATCGCGCAACGCGGCCGGGCCGGAATTAAGCGCCCTGAGCGCATCGACCAGCACGATTTGCCGATCGAGGCGGGCGAAATGGTCGCGAAAGAATGGCCGCGCCACGTAGGTCTTATAAGCCTCGTAGCGCCGCTCCATCATCGCCGCCAACGAGCGCGGCGCGATTGGCTCGTCCTCGCCGAGCGGCAGCGGCGCGAAGGTCAGGGCGGGCGATCCCTCGAGATCGCCCGGCATGAGGAAGCGTCCCGGCGGCAAAGTCGACAGCGCGTAGACATCGTCGCGCGCCTTGCGCAGATAGGTCGTGAAGAGTTCCGCCGCGGTGCGGGCGGTTTCTTCCTGCGCCGTCGCGCCGAGGTCGAGGCCGGCAAGAAACGCGCGCCAGGGCGCGGCGAGCGGCGCGCGCGCCGGCGCCGCGCTCGCCGCGATCGTCTCGCGCGACCATTGGGCGTAGGATTTGTCGAGCAGCGGCAGGTCGAGCAGCCATTCACCGGGATAGTCGACGATGTCGAGCGTCAGATGCGAGGCCTTTGCGCCCCAGGACGCCGCGCGCTCGAATTCGATGGTCAGCCGCAACTGGGAAATACGTCGGGTCGATTGCGGCCAGCGCCGATCGGCGCCGCTCAATGCGGCCAAGTGCGCTTCGTAAGCGAAGCGCGGCACCGCGTCGTCGGGCTGCGGCTCGAGATAGGCGCGCGCGATGCGCCCTTCGGCGGAGGCGCGCAGCACCGGCAACCGGGCGCCGGCGATCAGGTTGTCGACCAGCGCGGTGATGAAAACGGTCTTGCCCGCTTTCGACAGTCCGGTAACGCCGAGCCTCAGGCCGCCGCCGGAGAGAAAATCGGCGAGCGAGCGCGCAACCACGCTCGCTTCGAAGGCCAGATCGGTGAAAACGGACAAGGGAAAACCGGGGCGCGGAGAGAACGCCCCAATCTAGGGTGGCGGACGCGAATTTGACAGGGGGATTGCGCGAGAAGGAGACGCGCGCCCCTTACTTCGCCATCGCCGCCTTCAGATTCTCGCCGATCTTGTCGAGGAAGCCGCTCGTCGACAGCCATTTCTGCTCGGGGCCGATGAGCAGGGCGAGGTCCTTGGTCATGAAGCCGGCCTC
>JBEKFO010000445.1:0-3325 GCA_050013275.1 Roseiarcus sp.
CCTCAAGGCGGGGCTGAACTACGCCGCGCACATCACCACCGTCAGCGCGACCTACGCCGAAGAAATCACCAGGCCGGAGTTTGGTTGCGGACTCGACGGGGTATTGGCCGAGCGCGCGGCGCAGGGTCGTTTGACCGGCATCGTCAACGGCGTCGACGAATCGTGGGATCCGCGAAAGGACCGAAACTGCCCCTATCTCTATGATCCGCAACGCTGGAAAGGCCGTTACGCCGATTACGTGCGCGGCATGTACGGATTGTCGCTGTCGCGCGCGCCGTTGTTTTCATTCGTGTCGCGGCTGGTCCATCAAAAAGGCGCCGATCTCATCCCCCGCGCGGCCGAACTGATCGCCGAGCTCGGCGGGCAGCTCGTCGTCATGGGGCTGGGAGAGCCGCAAATGGAAGCCGAGCTCGCCGCGCTCGGTTCGCGACGCCGCGACGCCGTCGGCGTGCGCATCGGATTCGATCCCGAGCAGGCGCGCGCCCTATTCGCCGGCGGCGATTTCGTCCTGATGCCGTCGCGTTTCGAACCCTGTGGCCTGAGCCAGATGTACGCGCAGCGTTTCGGCGCGATCCCGATCGCGCATCGCACCGGAGGTCTCGGCGAAACGATCGACGACGGCAAGACCGGGTTTTTGTTCGAACGGCCCGACGCCGCGGAATTCGAAGCCGCGATCCGTCGCGCCTTCGAGGTCTACGGCTCCAATAAGCGTCTCAACGAATTGCGTCGCGCCGCGATGGCGCTGAAGTTCGAATGGGACGACTCCGCGCGTCGCTACGCCGCGCTCTACCGCGCTCTGGAGAACGCGCTGCCCGGCGAGACGCAACCGCGGTCGTCTCGCTAAACTGCGGCGCCGGCAAGAAAGAGGGGCGCGCCTATGGCTTCAGGCGAGACTTTCGCGTAGCTGTTCCTTGAATGCGGCGACCCCGCGCGCGGAGGATCGAATGAAATTGCCTGCGCCCGGAGTTTGGACCGTTCGAAGTCTCGTCGGAGCCGCGTGCTGGCTGATCGCATCATCGGCGTCTTGGGCGCAAACTGGCGTTCTGACGCAGGAGCCGCCGGCGGGTGGGCTGAAATCGGGCGAAATCGTCTACGTAGACGACGGCCACTGCCCGAAGGGCAAAGTCAAACAAGTCGTGGGCGCCGACACGATGAGCGGCCATCGCACGCGCTGCTGCGTCGCCCGCCCGAACTAGGCGAGGCGCTGGGGTTCGCGCGCGTGACGAACGCAAGGCGACGCTAGGCGAAAGCCGCTTCTTCCCGAAAGATTGAGTCGGCGACTTCGCGCGTCAGCGCGCAGAACCATCGCAGCGTCGGATCGTTCGCCCGCGCTGCGGCCCCGACGAGCGTCATCGGCAGCGTGACGTCGTCGAACGGCGGCGCACGCATGAGGAGACCGAACGGCGCCGCGAAGCGGCGCGCCAACGTCGCCGAAACCGTCGTGACCATGTCAGTCGCGGCGACGCTCGCCAGTGCGGCGATGAAGTGCGGCGTCGTCAGCGCGATGCGCCGGCTCACTCCCGCCGCAGCGAGGCGCGCGTCCATGTCAGACTCGCCGTCGCGCAGCAACGCCACCGCGACGTGGTCGAACCGACCGTAATCCGCGAGCGTCCACGCGCGGTTGGCGGCGGGGTGTCCGCGCCGCATCGCCAGCGCGAGGCGGTCGACGCCGATCGCTTCGCTCCAGGCGCCCGGCGGCAGCGGCGTCGAAGCCAGCGCGAAAGCCAGGTCGAGCGATCCCTCCTCCATCCGGCGCCGCACGTCCGGTCCATAGGGCTCCATGACGAGATCGACGCCGGACGCAATCCGCGCGAGCCGCGCCATGATCGCTGGCGCGAGCAGCACCGTCTGGACGTCCGAGGCGGCGACGCGGATCGTGCGGCGCAGGCCCGCCGGCTCGAAGGGCTGAGCGCGAAACACGCTTCGCGCCGCCTCGAGCGCCGCGCCCAGGCGCGGCGCGAGTTCTTGCGCACGCGACGTCGGCGCGAGGCCGTTCGGGCCGCGCACCAGCAAGGGATCGTCGAGGATCTGTCGAAGCCGCGCCAGCGCACGACTCATCGCGGGCTGGCTGAGGCCGACGTCGGCCGCCGCGCGCGTGACATTGCGTCGCCGCAGCAGCGCTTCGAGCGCGGGCAACAGGTTGAGGTCGACCGCGGATAAATTCATCTCACGCATAGCGATCATATAAACTATGCATTTCCGTCATAGGCAAGCTCGGCCTATGCTGTCTGCAGGATCGGAAAAGGGCGCGGCGATGAGCGAAGAGATCGGAATTTTCGGTTTCGGCCCGGTCGGCGCCGCGGCGGCGGCGCTGCTGAGCGCGCGGGGCGGCGCGGTGCGGATCGCGCAGCGTAGCGCGCCGCGGAACATGTCCGCGGGGGCCTCCTTCGTCCGCTGCGACGCGCTCGACGCGGCTTCGGTGCGCGCCGCGGTCGCCGGATTGCGCCAGGTCGTGCTGGCGATCGGCTTTCCCTATGTCGGCGCGCTGTGGCGGGACGCCTGGCCGCGGGCGATGACGAATTTCGTCGAGGCGTGCTCAGCGAGCGGCGCGCGCCTCCTCTTCGTCGACAATCTCTACATGTACGGCCCGCAGACGGCGCCGCTCAGCGAGACGACGCCGCTGAATCCGGTTGGCGTCAAGCCGGCGACGCGGGTCGAGATCACCCGCATCTGGATGGCGGCGAGCGCGGCGGGCAGGCTGCGCGTCGCGGCGCTGCGCGCCCCCGACTTCTATGGGCCGGGCGCCGCGATGGCGCATCTCGGCGAGACGGCGTTCGGCGCGCTGGCGAAGGGCAAGGCCGCCAACGTGATCGGCTCGCCCGACACGCCGCATGATTTCGCCTATGTCCCGGATTTCGCGCGCGCCGTCGTTTCGCTCCTCGACGCCCCCGACGACGCGTTCGGCCAAGCCTGGCACGTCCCCTGCGCGCCGACGCGGACCCCTCGCGAAATTCTGGCGCTCGGCGCGGCGGCGCTGGGCGTGAAGGCGCGCGTCTCGGGCCTGCCGATTTGGGCGCTGGCGCCGCTCGGCCTGTTCGTCCCGGTGTTGCGCGAAATGCGCGAAATGCGCTTTCAATGGGACCGGCCCTACCGCGTCGACTCGAGCCGCTTCGCCCAGCGCTTCTGGAGCGACGCGACGCCTTTCGAGGTCGGCGCGCCGGCGACCGCGCTGTGGTTCCGCGATCGCGCTGACGCGCGATAGCTACGGCGGTCATTTCGCCGGCAAGGACCGCACGAAGGCGAGAGCGGCGTCCAACAGCTTGACGCGCAAGGCGTCGTCGCCGAACGCCCCCGGCCCCGCCCGCACCCAGCCGCGCATGCGTCG
>JBEKFO010000446.1:0-3305 GCA_050013275.1 Roseiarcus sp.
GGAGGACCTTCTTCTCGTTGCTGACCTGGGCGATCGCTTGCGCGACCCCCGAGTTCACGTCGCCGATCAGAAACGACACCTGATCGCGGTCGATCAACTTGCGCGCCTTTTGCACGCCGGTGCCGACGTCGTTGGCCGAATCCTCGACCAGCAGTTCGAGCGGACGACCGACGACGCCGCCGGCGGCGTTGATCTGATCGACCGCGAGCCGGGCGCCCATCACTTCGTTTTGCGCCACCGCCGCATAGACGCCGGTCAGAGGATCGATCATGCCGATCTTGATCGGCGTTTCGGCGCGCGCGGCGATGATGAAGGGCGATGCGACGCTCAGCGCGCCCAGCCCCGCGGCGCCTTTGAGAACCGAACGACGATCGAATCGACGAGACGAGAATGGCGTCGCCATGGAAACTTCTCCCTAGACTCGTTGTTCGCGATTTTTCGGCGTCGCCGACGTTTTGACATCGTCGCGTCAGCGCCTTCGCGTTGCCTGATATTGCGCATTATCGTCGTGCAAACGCAAGCGGCGCGGCGCAGCCAGGGCGATCTTATCGCTCGATCTCGTGTTCCCTGCGGCCGCCCATCCAGACCCCGGCGAGGCCGAGATCGTCGGAGAGATGGACGAGGTCGGCGCGAAGCCCGGGCGCCAGGCGCCCAATGCGGTCATCGAGGCGCAACAGCCGCGCGGGGGTCGACGTCGCCATCCGCAGCGCGTCGGCGAGCGGCAGGCCGAGCGTGCGCGCGACATAGCGTACGGCGTCGAGCATGGTGATCGCCGCGCCGGCGAGGGTGCCGTCTTCGTCGATCAGGCGCCCGCCCGTCCGCGTCATGCGCCGCCCCTGCAACGCGAAGACCGGCGGGCCGCCGGCGGCCGGCGGCATGGCGTCGGAGACGAGCGTGATCGCCCCCGCGCCCTTGGCGTTGAAAGCAGCGCGCATCGCAGTGTCGTGCACGTGATGGCCGTCGGCGATCAGGCCGCAGAAGACGTGGGGATCGGCGAGCGCAGCGCCGACGAGGCCGGGGGCGCGTGAGGAAAGCTGAGTCATCGCGTTGAAGAGATGCGTCACCGCGCTCGCGCCGGCGGCGAAGGCCGCTTTCGCTTCCTCGGCGCTCGCCTCCGCATGGCCGAGACTGACGATCAAGCCGGCCGCCGCGAGTTTGGCGATCAGATCGAGGCCGACCGCGACCGGCGCCACCGTCACCACCATCGCGCCAGCCTGAGCCGCGATGAGCCGGTCGGCGTCCTTTTCGCGCATCTTGCGCATGAATTCGGGGCTATGCACGCCCTTGCGGCGCGCATCGATATAGGGGCCTTCGACATGCACCCCGAATGCTCCGGGGGCGCTCTTGACCGCCTCGCGCGCGGCCGTGAGCGCGGTCGCGAGGACTTCCGGCGCGTCGGTGATCACGGTCGGCAGGATCGCGGTCGTTCCTTCATGGCGATGAGCGGCGGCGATCGCGCCGATCGCCTCGGGCGTCGGCGTCGCGTTGAACAGCACGCCGCCGCCGCCGTTGACCTGCCAATCGATGAAGCCGGGCGCGAGAACGCCGCCGCCGAGATCGTGCTGCGCGCCGCCCCGCGGACGCTCGGCGACGGGAACGATCCCTTGCGCCACGCCGTCCTCGACGACGAGCGCGCAATCCTCGCGCAACGCTTCGCCATCGAACAGACGCGCGCCATAGAAGACTTGCCGTCCGCTCGCCCCGCTCATGTCTTGCCGCCTTCCCTCGCGGGCAGCGCCCCGCCCGCCAAAAGGATCGCGCCGTCGACGGCGTCGAACAACGGCCGGCGCAACGCCGCTTGCGACGGCGGCGCGAGATAAGGCCTGATCGGCTCGCTGAGGCCGCCGACCAGCGCGACGCGATCGGCGCCGAGGGCTTGCACAGCCGCGATCAGCGCGTCGACTGCTCGCGCGGCTGCGCGCACGATCGGCAGCGCGACTTCGTCGTCCGCCGCGGCGAGCTGGAAAACCACCGGCGAGAAAGCCCCGTAGCCCGACGGCTTGGCGCTGATCGCCCATTGGATCGCGGCCAGAGGATCGTCGCGAAAGCGCCGCATCACTTCCTGCGTCATCGGCGAACTCGGCCCGAGGCCGTCGTGCGCGCGCAACGCGGCGCGAACGGCGTCGGCGCCGACGCGCGCCGCCGAGCCGTCGTCGCCGAGCAGGAAGCCGCGCCCGCCGATCACGGTTTCGCGCCCGTTGACCCGCGCGATCGCGGCCGAGCCGGTGCCGGCGATGACCAGCGCGCCGTCAGCGCCGCCATGGGCGCCCAGGCACGCCGTCACGGCGTCGTTGGCGGCGCGCACGCCGGCGAGTTGGTCAAAGCGCGCCGCGACGCGCTTGGCGTCCTCGATGCTGGAAAGCCCGGCGAGCCCCAGACCGAGCGCGAAGCGCGCGCAATCAGCCGCGGCAAGACCGGCCTTGGCGCAAACCGCTTCGATCTGCGCCCGCACGGTGGCGACCGCGCCGTCGAAATCGACGTAGATATTGGCCGCCGGTCCTTCGGCCTCGGCGAGAAGCGCGCCCGCCGCGTCGCGAAGGCGCGCCCGGCAGCGCGTCGCGCCGCCGTCAACGCCGAGAAAGAAACGCGGATCGGCTTGCAAGCGATTCCCCCAGCGTCCTCTTGCGCGACGGCGGGCGTTTCCACGGCCGATACGCCGCGGCCCACCGCCCCTCATGCGAACAGGCTATCCCCTTCGCTTAAGCGCCGCAAATGGGCGTCGACGTCGCCGAACGTCATGTCGATCGTCGTCATGCGCTTGAAGAGATGGCCGAGCTTGTATTCGAAAGTCATCGCGATGCCGCCGTGCAACTGCGTCGCCTCCTGGCCGACGAAGCGGGCGGAGCGACCGATCTGCGCCTTGGCCGCCGAAATCGCCTTTGTCCGCTCGGCGGCGTCCCCCTCCGCCGCCATCATCGTCGCCAACATCGTCATGCTGCGCGCCTGTTCGAGCGCCACCACCATGTCGGCGGCGCGATGCTGCAGCGCCTGAAAAGAGCCGATGGCGACGCCGAACTGCTTGCGCGTCTTGAGATAGTCGACGGTGATCTCCAGCGCTTCGCTCATCGCCCCGACCGCCTCGGCGCAAAGCGCCGCGATCGCCTCGTCGATCACGCGTTCGATCGCCGGCGCGGCGCCCTCGGGATCGCCGATGACGTCGTGCGCCTCGACGCGCACGTCGGTCAGCGTGATTTCAGCCGCGCGCAGCCCGTCCTGCGTGGGGTAGCCGCGTCGCGCGATGCCGGGCGCGGACGCGTCGACGAGGAACAGGCCGAGGCCGCCGCGCTCGCGCCGCCCGCCGGCGC
>JBEKFO010000447.1:0-3285 GCA_050013275.1 Roseiarcus sp.
GCGAACGAACCGGGATGGCCCAGCCCCTGCGGGATCGCGGCGCCCGGCCGTCCGGGCTGGCATATCGAATGCTCGGCCATGGCGATGGCCAAGCTGCTGCAGCCGTTCGGCGGCGGCCTCGCCTGCGACGATCCCCGCAAGAACGTTTTCGATATTCACGGCGGGGGCGTCGATCTCGTTTTCCCCCATCACGAGAACGAAATCGCGCAATCCTGCTGCGCCTTCGGCGCCCCACGCATGGCGAATGTCTGGATGCACAACGGCTTTCTGCAAGTCGAAGGCGAGAAAATGTCGAAGAGCCTCGGCAACTTCATCACCATCCACGAGTTGCTGCGCACAACCCGATTCGGCGGGCGTAAATGGTCGGGCGAGGTCTTACGGCTGGCGATGCTGCGAACCCATTACCGGCAACCGATCGACTGGACGGTCAAGGCGCTCGAGGAAGCCGAAAGCACGCTCGACCGTTGGTACGACGCGGTCGGCGACGTCGAGCCCGGCGGCGTAATTGCGCCGAGCGTCGAAGAAGCCCTCTGCGACGATCTCAATACGCCGGCCGCGCTCGCCGAGCTTCACCGCCTCGAGCGCCCGGCCGTATTGAAGGCCAGCGCCAACCTGCTGGGTCTGCTGCCGCAGGCCCGATCGCAGCGCCTTGCGTCGGCCTTGAACGAGGCCGCCGTCGATCCTGAATTCGTGGCGAAAATCATCGCCGAGCGCGCGGCGGCGCGGGCCGGCAAGAACTGGAAAGAATCGGACAGGCTGCGCGACCAGCTCGCCGATCTCGGCGTCGTCCTCAAGGACTCCAAGGACGGCACGACATGGGAGTTCAAGCGATGAGCGCCATCGCCCTTCGCCCCTACCTGCCGGCCGACGCCGACCGCTGCGCCGAAATCTTTCGCGCCAGCATCGAGGAGACGGCGAGCGAGGACTACAGCGCCGAACAGCGCGACGCCTGGGCGGCCAAGGCCGACGACCGGGCGGCCTTCGCCGCGCGCCTCGGCAAAGCCTTGACGCTCGTCGCCCTGATCGACGGCGAGGCCGCGGGATTCGCCAGCCTGTTCGGCGCCGACGCGCTCGACCAGCTTTATGTCGATCCCCGCTTCGCCCGGCGCGGCGTCGGCGCGGCGTTGATCGACGCCTTGGCGCGGCTCGCCGAGGCGCGCGGCGCCCAGCGCCTGACGAGCGACGTCAGCGACACCGCGCGCCCCCTCTTCGAGCGCCAGGGATTTACGGCCCAGCGGCGCAATCTCGTTCAGCTCGACGATCAGTGGCTGGCGAACACGACCATGACCAAGCGCCTCGCGGCGCCGCGCGCCGATGCGCCCGCGCCGACGCGCCACTGAAGGGACCGACGTATGACCCGCGAACGCCTCTACCTGTTCGACACGACGCTGCGCGACGGCGCGCTGACCACCGGCGTCGACTTCTCGCTCGAAGACAAGCTTCAGATCGCGGCGTTGCTCGATCGGCTCGGCGTCGACTACGTCGAGGGCGGCTATCCCGGCGCGAATCCGATCGATACGCGGTTCTTCGAACGCAAGCCGACAAAACGCGCGCGGTTCTGCGCCTTCGGCATGACCAAACGCGCCGGACGCTCTGCCGCCAACGATCCCGGCCTTAACGCGCTCATCGCCGCCGACGCCGACGCCATCGTGTTCGTCGCCAAGACCTGGGACTATCACGTTCGCGTCGCGCTCGGCTGCACGCTGGAGGAAAACCTCGCCTGCATCGAAGACAGCGTGAAGGCGGCGCTCGCCGCGGGGCGCGAGGCGATGGTCGACTGCGAGCACTTCTTCGACGGCTACAAGGCCAATCCCGCCTACGCGCTCGATTGCGCGCGCGCCGCCTTTCGATCGGGCGCCCGCTGGGTGGTGCTTTGCGACACCAACGGCGGCTCGCTTCCCGACGAGGTCGAGCGCATCGTCGCCGAAGTCGCGCGCGTCGTCCCCGGCGATCATCTCGGCATCCACGCGCACAACGACACCGACAATGCGGTCGCCAATTCGCTCGCGGCGGCGCGCGCCGGGGTGCGTCAAATCCAGGGAACGTTGAACGGCCTTGGCGAGCGCTGCGGCAACGCCAATCTCGTCTCGCTGATCCCGACCCTGGCGCTCAAATCCGATCTCGCCCAGCAATTCGAGATCGGCGTCTCCGAGGAGTCGCTGCGCGAAATCTCCAAGATCTCGCACGCATTCGACGAATTGCTGAACCGGGCGCCCGACCGGCACGCCCCCTACGTCGGCGCCTCGGCGTTCGCGACCAAGGCCGGTATTCACGCCTCCGCTCTGGCCAAAGACCCGCGCACCTACGAGCACATACCGCCGGAGAGCGTGGGCAACGCACGCGCGATTCTGATCTCCGATCAGGCGGGGCGGTCTAACCTGATCGCGCAGCTCACGCGCATGGGCATTGCGGCGCGCGCCGACGACGCCCGGCTCGCCCGGCTGCTCGACGAGGTCAAGGATCGTGAGGCGCAGGGCTATGCCTACGAGGCGGCCGACGCGTCGTTCGAGCTGCTGGCGCGCCGCGTTCTGGGCGGCGTGCCCGACTTCTTCGACGTCGAGAGTTTCCACGTCAGCGTCGAGCGAAAATTCAATTCGGCCGGCGAGCTCTATTCGGCTTCGCAGGCAGTGGTCAAAATCCGCATCGGCGAAGAGACCCTGATTTCGGCCGCCGAAGGCAACGGCCCGGTCAACGCGCTCGATCTCGCGCTGCGCAAGGACCTTGGCGTCTATCAGAAGCATATCCAGGATCTCGAATTGCTGGATTATCGCGTGCGCGTCTTTCAGGGCGGCACCGACGCGGTGACGCGGGTGCTGATCGAATTCGGCGATTCCAGCGGCGCGCGATGGTCCACCGTCGGGGTCTCGGGAAACATCATCGACGCCTCGTTCCAGGCGCTGGTCGATGCGATCGACTTCAAGCTGGTCAAAGCGACCGGCGCTTGAGCGCGCCGCGCGGCTCGCGCTCGGGGCCAAGAGCGCTTGGCTTGTTCACAGGCCCGGCGCGGGCGCTCTGCGCGGGCGCTCTTTGCAGAACCGAGCGCAGCCCCTATATTGGGTTCGCCGCCGCAAGGCGGCTACGGCGATAAACGGACATCGAAATAAGTCTTTCGGACCCGGGGGCGGTACCCGGCGCCTCCACCCAAGCCCGCCCGCGAGGCGGATTTCGGCGGGGGCGAAATAGGTTCGACGGGGGATGTAAAGGGTGCTCTTTCGCTCGGCATGATACCGCCGTTATCGGGTCAAACCTATAGTTGCGAATGACAACTATGCTCCGGTGGCCCTC
>JBEKFO010000448.1:0-3280 GCA_050013275.1 Roseiarcus sp.
AAGTGCCAGTTCACTAAGCGGATCGAATAGACTTCACGCTTGTTCCACAGCCAGGGAACCAGGCAGTAGAGCGCGCCGAACGACACATAGGCGACCCAGCCGAGCGCGCCCGAATGAACGTGCCCGATGGTCCAGTCCGTGTAGTGCGACAGCGAATTGACCGTCTTGATCGACATCACCGGACCTTCGAAGGTCGACATGCCGTAGAAGGCGACCGAGACCACCAGCATGCGCAGCACCGGATCGGTGCGCAGCTTGTCCCAGGCGCCCGACAGCGTCAGCAGGCCGTTGATCATGCCGCCCCACGAGGGCATCCACAGCATGATCGAGAAGGTCATGCCCAGCGTCTGCGCCCAATCCGGCAGCGCCGTGTAGTGCAGATGATGCGGGCCGGCCCAGATATAGAGGAAGATCAGCGCCCAGAAGTGGACGATCGACAACCGGTAGGAATACACCGGCCGCTCCGCCCGCTTCGGCACGAAGTAGTACATGATGCCGAGGAAGCCGGCGGTGAGGAAGAAGCCGACCGCGTTATGGCCGTACCACCACTGGAACATCGCGTCCTGCACGCCGCCCCAGAGGATGACCGACTTCGACGAGAACAGCGAGATCGGAACCGTCGCGTTGTTGCCGAGATGCAGCATCGCGATCGTCAGGATCATCGCCAGATAGAACCAGTTGGCGACGTAGATGTGGGGCTCCTTGCGACGCCACAACGTGGCGACGAACACCAGGAGGTACATGACCCAGACGACCGTCAGCCAGAGGTCGGAATACCATTCCGGTTCGGCGTATTCCTTGCCCTCGGTGATGCCGAGCAGGTAGCCCGTGCCGGCGATTACGATGAACATGTTGAAGCCGAGCACGACGAACCAGGGCGCGAGATCGCCGGCGAGCCGCGCGCGGCAGGTGCGCTGCACGACATAGAACGAAGTCGCCAGCAGCACGTTGCCGCCGAAGGCGAAAACCACCGCCGAGGTGTGCAGCGGCCGCAGGCGGCCGAAGTTGAACCACGGCGCGATGTTGAGCCAGGGAAAAGCGAGCTCGAAGGCGATGTAGATGCCCACCGCCATGCCCGCCACGCCCCAGAACAGGGCCATCAGCGAGGAGAATTTGACGGGCCCCATATTATAGTTGGGCTTGCCGTCGATTTCGAGCGGCGGCATCTCGGCCGCGCGCCCC
This sequence comes from Roseiarcus sp., assembly GCA_050013275.1. Taxonomy (GTDB): domain Bacteria; phylum Pseudomonadota; class Alphaproteobacteria; order Rhizobiales; family Beijerinckiaceae; genus Roseiarcus. The sequence goes on from JBEKFO010000448.1 coordinate 1,183, forward strand.
GAGTAGCGCTGGAAGATAGCGAAAATGGCCGCCGCGCTCGCGATGACGCCGAGCGCCATGTGAAAAGCGAAAGCCGGCTCGATCGTCTTGGCTGCGATGTAGAGGCACGCCAACGCTACGATGGCCAAGACAGCGATTAGACTGACTTCGCCGCCGCGCATCGACTTTCTCGTCGTGACCGCCTGCATATGGAACCCCCTGGACCGTTAGCGAAATTTCGCCCGTAAGGTGGACGAGTGGCTTTCGCGTAACTTGATTCAAATCAATGACGCATCTCGCCTTTCGTCGGTTCGACCCCCCGCTCGACGAATGCGCCTCGACCCCTGCGCTTTAACCGTTGGCGCAAGCGCGCGTCTAGTCCCCCAAAAAGAGTACGGCGTGACCCCAGACGGGCGCCGGCGGGGCTCAGGACGTGGCCAGACCGAACGTTCGGCCCGGTTTTTCCGCGCTTTCCAGGCGCCTGCGCGTCACCCGGGGGCCACACGGGCGTGACGCGATGTGACCGTGTGTCGCAGTGCGGGGGACTTCTTGTCGCAGCGCGAACCGCATCGCGAAGGCCCCGCCGCCTTGCAATTTTGCGCGCCCAGGCGGGCTGCGACCGGACGGCGACGACCGCGCGCCGGGTCGTCCGGCTTGCTTTACGTCAAGTCGCCTCGAACGGGCTTGGCGCGCCCTGCGCCGGCCGGCGGGCGCCGACGCGCGCGCCGATTGGCCAGCTTGACCTATGTCAACAGCCTTCCTCCGCGTGCGCCTAGCTTCCGACCAAGCGACGCCGCGAAAGCGATCCGGACGGCGGCGCAGGGGGTTCCTGGAGAGTTCGGGCCATGGCGGCCGTTGATTTGGCGATTACGAAGGTTTGCGCGGCGGGCGGATTCCGGGACGTGCTTGTGCCGCAGGATGAAACGGACGCCGCCATTCACGCGCTCGTCTACGCCGACATGCTTTGCTCGGCGTTCGGCGCGCATTTGACCGGGCTGATGTTCGGGCTGGTGCCGTTCTATCCGATGTCGCTGGCCACCGCGAAGGTTCCCGAGGCGTGGATCCACGCGCAGCGCCAGGCGAGCGAAGAGGCGGAGCAGTCGGAAAAGCGACTCAAGGCGATTTACAGCAAGCTGAGCGCGCGCAACGAGCTGCGCCGCGTCGACGCGTTCGAGCAGGAAGTTGGGGATATCTGCGCGCGGCACGCCCGGAGCGCCGACGTCACCGTGCTCGGCTGGTCGTCCGACGGCGGCGCCGACATCGAGCGCGCCTATTTTGAAAGCTGCCTGTTCGATTCGGGCCGACCGGTGCTGGTCGTTCCCGCCGGCTATTCGTTCCGCGCCATTCCCCAACGCGCGCTGGTCGCCTGGAACGGCAGCCGCGAGGCGACGCGCGCGCTTCGTGAGGCGCTGCCGCTGTTGCGCCAAGCGCGCCTGACCCGATTCGTCACCGTCGACGCGGAAGACAGCGCGTTCAGCGACGCCGTCGACCCTTGCGCGAGCATCGCGCGGCACATGGGACACCACGAAATCCCCATCGAAACCAAACGCGCCCACAGCCGCGGGCGCGACGTCGCGACGGTGCTCGCGGAGGAAGCCGATCAGTTCGGCGCGTCGATCCTGGTGCTCGGCGGCTACGGCCACATGCGCGCCACCGAGTGGATCTACGGCGGCACCACGCGCGCCGCGCTGGCGCTCGCGCGCATGCCGATGTTCTTCGCCAATTGAGGTGGAGCGTACGCCGAGATTGCGGCGCGAGCGGATGAGGGGCGGCGCGAATACGTGAGTTTCGGCAGCGATTTGTGCGAATCGGCCGACGCCGCCGCCTTCCTCAGCCAATGCCGCGTCGCCGCCGACGCCTCGCGTGGTCCGGCCCCGGAAAAATCAAACGCTTAGCGTCAGCATCGCAGATCCGCTCGGGGTGGACCGCGACACAGACGGCGGCTCGCCCTGAGGGCCGCTCTGCGTCGATTTCGGTCGTCCACCCGAAGCGTTTTGCGCCCCGAAAGCGGATATCGGCGCCGCATACTGCGACGAAGCGCAGAAGTTCTTCGTGCAATGCTTCCTCAGTGACCAAGGGCTTGATAAGCAAGCTCGACGAAAGGCGAACAAAGTTTGGC
>JBEKFO010000449.1:0-3274 GCA_050013275.1 Roseiarcus sp.
GGCGCCCGCAAGACCGCCAAGCCCAAGACCACCAAGCCCAAGACCGCCAAGCCGAGCGCCAAGGCGCCCGCCAGGAAGGCGGGCGCGGCCATGACCGCGGCGCCGCCCGCCAAGACGGCCAAGACCAAGCCGACCGCCGCAAAGGGCAAGACCGCGGCAAAGGGCAAGACCGCGGCCGCCAAGTCCAAGCCGGCCGCCGCCAAGGCCGGGAGCGCAGCCGCGAAGACGAAGCGAAAAGCCTGAACGGCCATGAGAAAGACGATCGGGACTTGGCGCGGCGCGGTCATTTGGCGTAGTGTGCTTCGACCGCTCGCGGCCTCCGCCGCGCAGGGCGAAGGGCGATAAGGGGAGGTTTGCGTCATGCCCCATTCCGGCGCGGCAGGCGCGCACGCCGCCAAAGTCCTCACCGAGGCCGCTTACAGCCGCTGGGCGCCTTTTTACGATCTGATTTTCGACCTGCCGTTTCATCCCGGCCGGCTCGCCGCGACGCGCGCGGCGGTCGAGGCGGCGGGCGCGGACGGCTCGATCCTGGTGGTGGGCGTCGGCACCGGCCTGGAATTGGAGCTGATGCCCAAGAACCTGCGCGTCACCGGCATCGACCTCAGCGCCCCGATGCTGAAGATCGCGCGCGAGCGCGTCGCCCGCAAAGGGTTGCGGCAGGTGAAGGGCCTTCACGTCATGGACGCCGGCGCGCTGGACATTGCCGACGCGCAGTTCGACGTCGCTCTCGCGCCCTATGTCATGAGCGTCGTGCCCAACCCGGCGCGCGTGCTCTCCGAGATGTGGCGCGTCGTGCGGCCCGGCGGGCAGATGATCGTGATGAACCATTTCGCGGCCCAAGGCGGCCCGCGCGCTTACGTCGAAACGGCGATGGAGAAATCCTCCGGCTGGCTCGGCTGGCACCCGAAATTCCCCTACGCGGCGGTCGGCGACTGGATCGCGGCGCGCCCCGACGCGGAACTGGTGGAGCGGCGCGAGCTCGCGCCGCTGCGGCTGTTCACGCTGCTCAGGGTGCGCAAGGCGGAACGCGCTTAAGGCCGGCGCTGAGGGCCTGTCGGCGATCGACCGCGCTCCATGTTGTTGCGAGCGGAGCGAAGCAATCCAGATATCGAGGCGGTTGTAAGTTTGCATCGCGGCGGAAGCGCGCTGGCGTTTGACGTTGCAACAAGGGGGTTAAGTAATTGGCGTCACGGTAGTTCGCGCGCTTCCTCTTGGGCAACGAACTTGCCCAAGAGTCCCATCTTGATTGCTTCAGCTAACGTCATGCTGCAAGACGAGAATGATCGTCGATTGGAGCTGCGTCGTCAGGGTGTCCAGCTTCAGCTAGAAAAGAATGGAATTCTGAATTACGAATTAGAATTACGAGAATTACGGAATTACGAATTACGGTGACGCCTTACTAAATGAATTACGTGAGAATTACGGTGACGCCTTACTAAATGCACTTAATCCGCGCCGCCGCTGCGAGTGGTCTTGTCGGCCCCCGCCGACACGCCGCGCGCGTCCGCGCCGCGCGGCGAGGCGGAAGAAAACCGCCTCGCAAGCCGTTGAAAGCAAACCATCGCGGGAAAACGGCGCCGCCCGCGGTCGGTTCGGCCGGCGCGACCGCCTGCCGGGCGGCGCGGCGGCGCGTTGTCCCAGCCAAGCGATTCTTCAGCGGCGCCAAAGCGCGAGCCTCCCGCCGTCACGATCGCTGGATTGCTTCGCTCCGCTCGCAATGACGCTCGAGCGTCCCTACCGCACCCTCACCGGCATGATTTCCGCCGACAGCCGCACTTCGTCGCCCAGGCCGTAGGCGTAGTAGGCGGGGCGGGAGACGACGCGCAGGAACACGAACAGGCGGAAGCGCAGGCGCCTGAGGAAGGTCATGCGCTTGGCCGGCAGCAGGTTCTCGTGCGCGACGTGGACGATCCATTGTCCGGACTCGGTCGGCAGGTCGATCTGCTTGTGGCGCGCCATGTCCTCGAGAAAGCTCTCGACGTTCGGCTCCTCCATGAAGCCGAAACGAAGCTCGACGCCGATGATGCTTCCCTTGTCGGGGTCGCGATCGAACACCGTCACGCGATAGCGGTTCTCCCTGATGTAGGGGACCTTGGGGTGGGTCACTTCGACGAAGATCATGTTGCGCGGCAAGACGCCGCTGCGCTCCAGCAACAGAGCGACGAGGGCGGGCGCGCGGTCGCCGGGACGGCGCAACGGATGCGGCGCCATCAGCAGCGCGTTGCGTTCGAGAAAGAACGCCTCTTCGCGATGGAATGCGATCAGCTCGGCCATCGTCATCGTCGACTTTGCGGAATAGGCGGCGAAGGTCGCCTTGCGGCCCCAGCGCCAGGTCGCCATGATCGCGAAGGCGACGACGCCCACGGTGAGCGGCACGAAGCCGCCCTCGATGAACTTGAGCGAGCTCGCCGTCAGGAACGCCGCGTTGAGCGCCGTCAGCGGCCCCCAGACCAGCGCCGTGCGCGTCAGACTCCAGCGCCAGTAGCGCCGCGCGATCGCGAACATCGCCAGCGAGGTGATCAGCATCACGCCCGCCACCGCCAACCCGTAGGCCGCCGCGAGCGCCGAAGCCGAGCCGAAGCCGACCACGAGCGCGACGCAACCGAAGAACAGCGTCCAATTGATGAAGGGAATATAGATCTGCCCCGCGTGGGCGAGATGCGTGTGCAGGATGGCGATGCGTGGCAACAGGCCGAGCCCGATGGCCTGCGAGGTCAGCGAGAAGGCGCCGGAGATCAGCGCTTGCGAGGCGATCACGGTCGCCACCGTCGCCAGCAGCACCAGCGGGAAGAGCAGCGGCGCCGGCGCCATGGAGTAAAAGAGCTTGCCGTCCTCCACCGGCGCGCCGCTCAGCATATAGGCGCCCTGCCCGAGATAGTTGGCGAGCAGCGCGGGAAAGACCACCGCGAACCAACTAATCCGGATCGGCCGCGCGCCGAAGTGGCCGAGGTCGGCGTACATCGCTTCGCCGCCGGTGACGACCAGCATCATCGCGCCGAGGATGAGCAACGCTTCGCGAAACCCCGCGTGCGCGAGGAACGCCAGGCCGTAGACGGGATTGAACGCCATCAGGATTTGCGGCTCGCGCGCGATCTGCGCGACGCCGAGGGCGGCGATGACGACGAACCACACGATCAGTACCGGCCCGAAGAAGAAGCCGATGCGCGAGGCGCCCTTGAACTGGATCGCGAACAGGCCGGTCAGCAGCGCGACCGTGATCGGGATCACGTAAGGCGAGAAGGCGGGCGTCGCGACGTCGAGCCCTTCGACCGCC
>JBEKFO010000450.1:0-3262 GCA_050013275.1 Roseiarcus sp.
TTAGGCGCGAGCGGCGTCAGTGACAAGGCGCGGGGCCGCGCCGGCGACGTCGCCGGCCAGGCAAAGGCCGCGATTTGCCCGATCGCGGCGCCGAGCGGGCGCGGGCGTGACAATGAGCGTGATTTTTTGCGGGTTGGCCTCGCCCCCGACAAATTCTTTCCGAATGTCGAAAGCCTCCTCATTCCGTTCATTCATCGGTCGGCCGCCGCTCTCCCCGGACGCGGCCGGAACCGAGGATCAACGATTTGCACAAGGAGCCTTCTTCCTTCCGCTCAGCAAGTCGTTGAAATCACACAAAGCGACCGCCGGCGTCGTGGAAAAGCTCGACAAAATTCGGCAAAACGCCGGGGAAATTGAGCGCGCGCGATGGGGAGCTTCGAAGGCCCGTCGCAGGCCGAGCGCACGGCGAACCGGGGGACCGAGCTCGGCGCTCCGCCTTGATTCGAACGGTGGGTTCCGGTATTCCCTAAGGGATCGATTACCGGCCGACGACTTGGCCCCGTATCTCGCGATGCGTGCCGACGAACCTCCCTGCATCGATATTCGCACCGGCGCCGGCGCGCCGATGCGAATCGACACTCTCATATACGGAACTCTCCGATGGCAACGGGTACGGTGAAGTGGTTCAACGCCACCAAAGGGTATGGCTTCATTCAGCCTGACGACGGCGGCAAGGACGTATTCGTCCACATCAGCGCGGTCGAGCGCGCGGGCCTTCGCGAACTCAACGAAGGCCAGAAGGTCTCATACGAAATCGTCGCGGATAAGCGCACCGGCAAGTCCTCGGCCGGAAATCTCAGCGTCGCTTAACAAACCCTTTCGTCCGTTCGACGGACCCGGCGCAAGGCCCCGGCGACAAGCCGTGGGCTTTTGCCTATTGTGACGCCTTTCGTGTGGCGCGCCAGCGCCGCGCAGGGAGGACGAGGAATGGCGAGCGAGGTGCGCGGCGGCGAGACTTTCCTCGGGTTGGACATCGGCACGTCGTCGGTCAAGGCCCTGTTGATCGACGCCGATCAGCGGGTCGTCGCCGATGTTTCGACGCCGTTGTCGCTCTCTCGACCGCATCCGCTGTGGAGCGAACAGAACCCTGAGGACTGGGTCGAGGGCGTCGAGGCCGCCGCCGCCGCGGTTCGCCGTCACGCGCCGCAGGCGTTCGCGCGTCTTGCGGGGATCGGACTTTCCGGGCAGATGCACGGCGCGACGTTCCTCGACGCGGGCGACGCGCCGCTGCGGCCGGCGATCCTTTGGAACGACGGCCGGGCGTTCGCCGAATGCGCCGAGCTCGAGGGCCGCGTCCCGGATTTTCGTCGGCGGGCCGGCAATATCGCGATGCCGGGCTTCACCGCGCCCAAGGTTCTCTGGGTCGCCGTGCACGAGCCGAACGTGTTCGCCGCGACCGCGCGCGTCCTGCTTCCCAAGGATTTCGTCCGCCTGCGCCTGTCCGGTGAGGCTGTTTCAGACATGTCCGACGCCTCGGGCACGCTCTGGCTCGACGTCGCGCATCGCCGCTGGGACGACGAGCTTCTCGCCGCCAGCGGGCTCAAACGCGCACACATGCCGGGCCTCGTCGAGGGGTCGGCGGTTTCGGCGTTTCTTTCCCCCGCCGTCGCCAGCGCCTGGGGCCTCGCCGGGCGGCGCATTCCGATCGCCGGCGGCGCCGGCGACAACGCGGCCTCTGCGGTCGGCGTCGGCGCGATCCAACCCGGCGCGGGTTTCGTTTCGCTCGGCACGTCGGGTGTGATCTTTTCGACGACCGATCGCTTCGTCAGCCTGCCCGAGCGCACGCTGCACGCGTTCTGCCATGCGCTGCCGGGGCGTTGGCACGCCATGGCGGTGATGCTGTCGGCGGCTTCCGCGCTCACCTGGATCGCGACCGCGCTCGGCCGCGCCGACGACATCGGCGGCTGCATCGACGCCGCCGAGGCCTTCGCCCATTCCCCGGACGCCGTCGCCGCGGCGCCCGTCTTCCTGCCCTATCTCAGCGGCGAACGCACGCCGCACAACGATGCGGCCGCCACGGGGCTGTTCGCGGGGTTGCGCGCCGATCACGGCGCCGACGCGCTGGTCTATGCGGTGCTCGAAGGCGTCGCGTTCGCCTTCGCCGACGGCGTCGACGTGCTTTCCGATGCCGGCGCTCGCCCGCGCGAGTCCATGCTGGTGGGCGGCGGCGCGCGTTCCGGTTTCTGGGGCCAGATGATCGCCGACTTCACGGGCTTGACGATCGACCTCGCCGCCGTCGCGGAAGCGGGCGCGGCGTTCGGCGCGGCGCGGCTGGCGATGTTGGCGGCGGGGGCCGGCGACGAGCAAGCCGTTTGCCGCCGCCCGCCGATTCAGCGGCAATTCGTTCCCGCCGCGGGCAGCGCGGCGATCCACGCCCCGCGCCTGCGGCGTTTTCATGCGCTCTACGCGGCGGAGAAAGCGACGCGCGACGGCGATTTGGGCGGGATGTGACCGCAGGACTCGGCTGTTCGCGAAGGCCGACGGCCTAGGTCGCCGCCCAGGCTTCGATCAACGAGGAGAGCGAGTCATGGCTTTCTCGGCTTGGCCGTATGCCGGAATTCTCGATCCTTTGGATCGGACCTCCGGCGCCTCGGCGCCTTGCGCCGCGTCGGCTTCTGCGGCCCGCGCATTGCGCTTTCCGCGACCGCCGTTTCGTCCGATGTCGCGCAACGAGGCGACGAGCGCGCCCCGGCCCCTGTAAGATCGCTTGGAAATGAGATTTGCGAGGCAAAAATGGCCGGGGACAAATTCGCGCTCGTCACGGGAGCCGGACGGGGGATCGGACGCGCGGCGGCGTTGGCGCTCGCCAAGGCCGGCTGGCGCGTCGCGGTCACGGGCCGCGCCGTGGAGCCGCTCGCCGCCGTAGCGCGCGAAATCGAAGCGTTGGGACGGCGCGCGCTGGCGCAGCCTTGCGACGTCGGCGATCCCGTCGCCGTGAAGGCGTTGTTCGCCGCGGTGGAGCGGGATTTCGGGCGGCTCGACCTCCTGTTCAACAACGCCGGGGCCGGCGCTCCCGCCGTTGCGATCGACGAGCTGACCTACGAACAATGGAAGGCGGTCGTCGACGTGAACCTGACCGGCGCGTTCCTCTGCGCGCAGGGCGCGATTCGCTTGATGAAGCGCCAGAACCCGCGCGGCGGGCGCATCATCAACAACGGATCGATTTCCGCCCACGCGCCGCGCCCCAATAGCGCGCCCTACACCGCGACCAAGCACGCGGTCACCGGCCTGACCAAGTCGATCGCGCTCGACGGGCGCGCCT
>JBEKFO010000451.1:0-3243 GCA_050013275.1 Roseiarcus sp.
CGCGGAGCGCGTCGACCGAAGGCTCGACGAACATCGAGACGCGGATGCCGGCGCCGTTCAATTCGGCGACGAAGGGCTTGAGAGAACCGTGGCCGCCGATCACGTCGAGGCCGCCCTCGGTGGTGCGCTCGGTGCGCTTTTCCGGCACCAGGCAGCAGGCGTGCGGCCGGGTGCGCAGCGCGATGTCGAGCATCTGCTCGGTGGCCGCCATTTCGAAATTGAGCGGCTTGCTGATCGTGGCCTTGAGGCGGCTCATATCGTCGTCGTGAATGTGACGGCGATCCTCGCGCAAATGCGCGGTGATGCCGTCGGCGCCCGCTTCGATGGCGATCAGCGCCGCGCGCACCGGATCGGGAAGTTCCCCGCCGCGCGCGTTGCGCACGGTGGCGACATGATCGACGTTGACCCCCAGACGCAGCGCGGCCATCGCATGGTCCTTTCTTCGTTGGATGCTCTCAGGGCGCTCCGGCCAAGCCGCGGCTTCCCGGCTTGACGGCGGGAATGGCCGCCAGCTCCGGCGGCAGCGCGTCGGCGGGATAGGCGGGAATGTCGAGCGTCGCCAACGCGATGCGGGGAACGCCGAGATCCGCCTTGCCGCCCGAGCGGTCGATCAGGCACGCCGCCCCGACGATCCGGCCGGGATGCTCGCTGAGCGCCGCCAGGCACTCGCGCGAGGAAAGGCCGGTGGTGATGATGTCCTCGACCATCAGCACCCGCGCGCCCGGCGGAATCGTGAAGCCGCGCCTGAGCTTGAAGACGCCGTCCTCGCGCTCGACGAAGATCGCCTTGGCGCCGAGCCAGCGCGCGGTCTCGTAGCCCGGAACGATGCCGCCGACCGCCGGCGAAGCGACGATATCGATCGGCCCGAACGTCGCGCGCGCCTTGCGCGCGAGCGCGCGACACAGCCGCTCGGTGCGCGCGGGGTCCTGAAAGACGAACATCTTCTGCAGGAACACCGGCGAGCGCAGTCCGGAGGAGAGGATGAAATGCCCCTCGAGCAGCGCGCCGGCGGCGCGAAATTCTTCCAGGGTCTGTTCAGGCGTGAGATCAGGCGAGAGGTCCATCGCGCTTACATAGCAGGCCGAGGGCGGCGCGCAAAAACTTTGTCGGCGGGGCGAGGCCGGGGTTGCGCGCCCGCCGCGGCCCGCGCAAGACTCGCGCGAACCAACGACGGAGCCCATGCCGATGCGCCCTTTCGAGACCAAGGCCCTCGGCGAGCGGCCCGACGCGATCGCGCCCGACGGCACGCTGGTGCGCCTGCTCCTCACCCTGCCCGGCGGCAGCTTCGCGCATTTCCAACTGCCGGCGGGCGCGGTTTCGCGCGCCGTCGCCCATCGCACCGTCGAGGAGATCTGGTACGTCGTTTCCGGCCGTGGGCGGATCTGGCGGCGCTCGGGCGAGACGGAAAGCGTCGTCGACGCCGCGCCCGGCCTTTGCCTGACGATTCCCTTGGGAACCCATTTCCAGTTCCGCGCCGAGCGCGAGGCCCCGTTCGCGTTCGTCGCCGTCACCATGCCGCCCTGGCCGGGCGGCGACGAAGCGTTCCCCGTCGCCGGGCCCTGGCGCGCGACGGTCGGTTGAAGCGCCCCTTGCCTCGGCGCGGGCGCGCTGCTAGCCATCAAGCGTCTCTCGCGCCGCCTGGAGCGGGCCGGTTTAGCTCAGTTGGTAGAGCAGCGGTTTTGTAAACCGTTGGTCGCGGGTTCGACTCCTGCAACCGGCACCAGGCCCCCATCTCATAGCGTCTCACTGAGACGCTTTTTTATTGCAACATCAATCGCTTAAGCAATTCTACTGTCGCATGGCGGAACATGCCGTTGCCTTGCTACGCCCCCACATTGGGGGTATTTTGGGGGTATCGGAGCCACCGCCAAAAAGGCGATACCCCCAAATGACCCTGCGGCAGTTCGATCTCAAGAACGCCAGGCCCGCCGACGCCGCCTACAAAATCTCTGACGGCGGCGGACTGCATTTGTTGATCAAGCCGAACGGCGCGCGCCTTTGGCGAATGAAGTATCGCTTCCTCGGCAAAGAGCGGCTCCTATCGTTCGGAGCCTATCCCCTCATTTCGCTCGCCGACGCCCGCGCCAAGCGCGACGTCGCGAAGAAACAAATCGACGCCGGCGTCGATCCGAGCGTCAAGAAGAGGCTCGACCGGCTCGACGCGCAGCGCGCGGCCAGCAACACGTTCGGCTTGATCGTCGGCGAATTCCTCGCAAACCTCGAGGCGAACGGCGCGACAGAGAAGACCGTGACCAAGAACAAATGGCTCTTGGAAAAGGTCGCTGCTCCGCTCGCCTCGCGACCCATCGCCGACATCACGCCGGCCGAAATTCTCGACCTACTGAAGCGCGTCGAGCACCGAGGCTGCCGCGAGACCGCCCGCCGACTGCGCGCGACGATGGGCGCGGTATTCAGACTGGCGATCGTCACCTTGCGCGCCACCGCCGATCCAACGGTCGTGCTGAAAGGAGCGCTACTGCAACCGAGAGTGCAGCACCGCCCGGCCATCACCGACGAGAAGAAGCTCGGCGGCTTGTTGCGATCACTCGATGAGTTCGACGGCTGGCCGACCTTGAAGGCGGCGATGCTCTTCACCGCGCTGACGTTCGCGCGCCCCGGCGAAGTCCGCGGCGCGCGCCGCGGCGAGTTTGATTTTGAGAATTTGATCTGGCGCATCCCGGAAGAGCGGACAAAGATGCGCCGCCCGCATGACGTTCCCCTCTCGCGACAGGCGCTCGCCGTTCTCAAAGAGATTTGGCCGATGTCCGACTACGGCGATCTCGTGTTCCCTTCGATCCGATCGAACAAGAAGATGCTGTCCGAGAACGCGATGAATTCCGCGTTGCGCCGCTTGGGCTACACCCAAGACGAAATGACCTCGCACGGATTTCGTTCGACGGCGAGCACGATCCTCAACGAGCACGGCTTCAACCCGGACGTCATCGAAGCGGCGCTCGGCCATCAAGCGGAGAACAAAATCCGCCGCGCCTACAACCGCGCTGTCTATTGGCCCGAGCGCGTGGCGCTCTTGCAGAAGTGGGCGGACATGCTTGAGGCCTTTCGGCTCGGCTAGAGCGAGACATAATGGCGCACGTCGATAGCTGAAGCTACCGAGCTCGACGACGATGAGAATTAGAGCGGTAGTTTCTATTTCTGCGCGCGCCTGTTCCGATAGTCAATTTCCTACGACGACTCGCGCAGCCCGGCGAATGCAAAGATCACGGAGCGCGAATTGCGATTGTC
>JBEKFO010000452.1:0-3242 GCA_050013275.1 Roseiarcus sp.
GGGCAAACGAAGCGCTCCGGCGCGGCGGCGCCGCGCTAAGCCGCTTCACGATTGAGAGATGCGCATCTCCCCGAATTCTTTCCACTACGCGAACAGACTCAACTTAACTGCGCCACGCAATCGGCGGTTGAGCCGAATCAATGCATTCTCGATCATGCCGAGATAGTCAAAATGACGATGGAACCCCAGTCGAGGGGAGTCGGGCGATGAACGACACGCAAGTCGCGGCGCTGGACCACACGACCCAGCAAACAAACGTTTGGCTGAAAAAGCTCGCGGAAGACCACGGCCTCGTCGATCGCCAGCATGCCTATATCGCGCTTCGCGCGGTGCTCCATGCCTTGCGCGATCGGCTCACGCCCGAGCAGGCGGTGCACCTTGGCGCTCAACTGCCGCTTCTGGTGCGAGGGATCTATTACGAGGGCTGGCGTCTGGCCGGCAAACCGACCGACGAACGACAGCCGACCGAATTCGCGGCCCGGGTCGCGGCGCAACTGCCGCCGCAGTTTCCTCGCGACGCGCTGAACGTCACCAAGGCGGTTTTCGACCTGCTGCGCAAGGAACTCGATCCCGGCGAGACCGCCAAGATCATCGAAACGCTGCCGCATCCGTTGCGCGGTTTGTGGCCCGCGCCCGTCGGCCGCTGAGCCGCCGCGCCCGCGAAGGTCGAAGGGAGGCGACCATGCCGATCGACGCAACTGAATTCGGCGCGATCACGATCGACGGCAAGACCTACCCGCACGACGTCGTCATTCGTCTTTCCGGCGAAGTCGAAAAACGGCGGAAGCGGCTCTCGAAAGAACTATACGGAACCTCGCACATCATCTCGAAGGCGGAAGCTAAGTTCGTCTTCGAAAAGGGGTGCGACGTGCTGATCGTGGGCGCCGGCCAGCAAGGCAACGTGCGCCTGTCTCCCGAGGCCGCCGAATATTTCGACAAGAAGCGCTGTCGCGTCGTCGTGGAGCCGACGCCCGAGGCCATCCGCGCCTTCAACGAGTCGCGCGACAAGAAGATCGCCCTCATGCACGTGACGTGCTGAGGCGCGCGAGCCTAGGGCCGCGCCGGCGTCGGGCGTCGCCGCGAACCGGCCGCGCTAAATCGGGTGGTGCTTGCCCACCAAGCGAACGGTGCTCGCCTGTGCGCCCCGCTCGCCCTGCTCCTCGACGAAGCGAACCTCGGAGCCGACGGTCAAGCGATCGAAAGCGCCGTCGAGAACGGCGTTGCGGTGAAAGTAGATTTCCCGACCGTCCGCCGTTTCGATGAAGCCGCAATCTTCCCCGGCGAGGAACTTCGTCACCCGACCGTGGTCTTCGGCCGCGTGTTCCTTGACCTGACCGCGCATGTCGCGCGTCGCGTCTTCGATCTGCCGCACCGCCGCGTCGAAAGCCTCCTTGATCGCAACCAGAGGGTGCTCGCGCTCCGGCGCGTCGCCATGCCCCCTGCCGACGATGACGTCCTTGTGCTCGGGCATGGCGATGCGAAGATCGATCTGGAAGAGATCGCCGTGCCGGTGACGCGTCTGCGGCCCGGAGACCACCACGCGACAGCTGGTGATACGGTCGCTGAACTTCTCCAGACGTTTCGCCTGCTTGACGATCTCGGCGCGAACCTCCTCGGAGGGCTCGCAGCGTTGAAAAGCGATTTCGATTGGCTCTTGCATGGCGCGGCCCCTTCCCTGTGGAACGGCTTCGATGCGCAGCTGCTCGGACCGTCTCGGCGGGTCCGACGGCGATGTTAGCGCCTGGGGCGCTTCGGCGCCAGCGCCGAAGTCAAGCCGGCGCTTCTAGGGCGGCGAATCGTCGGGCGCGTCCGCCGGATCGACCCCGGTCGCGCCGCCATGCCCCGGCCGCACGACGCGATCGGGCAGCGCACGCTTGGGCGCCGGCGACCACGGGCGATCTTCCAGCGCCGAGCGGTCCGCGCTCACCACGAAGCGCGCGCCGTCCCAATTGAGGCCGACGGCGCCGGTGAGGGCGAGCCGGCGTTCGTCGAACACCTCAGCCTTGCAGTCGGCCGGCGCAGTCAAGGCGCTGACGAGCACCGCCGCGCGGTCGCAATCTTCCTCGAAAGCGGCGCGATCGGTCACGATGCTCAGCGACTGCCCTTCAGGCAGCGCGGCGACGCAACCCGCCCGGTCGCACGGCGCGTCGGGATCGCGCGCTCGCGCCGGATCGCGGTCGTCCCCGTCGGCGGTCAGCCACTGCTCGGCGTCGAAGGCGTTGAAGCGCTTGCCGACCACTTCGAGCCGGCCGTCGGCGTCGCGCACCGCGGCCAGATCCCCCGAGGGGGCGACAATGGCGTCGTAGCGCGGACCGCTCACGGCGCCGAGGACGCCGAGCGCGAAGAAGGGGATCGCCATCGCGCGAAACAGCCAAGTGCGCCACAGCACCGCGCTCGTCACCGCAAGGCTGAGACAAGGCAGCGCGAAGGGCGCGAACGCCCGTAGATGCAGCGTCGAACCGGGGGCGCTCGCGATGAAGCGCGCAGCCCACAGAATGAACTTGATGCCGGCGCCGACGTACAGCCACACCGGCGCGTCGAGGCCGAGCGGATAGAGCGCCGTCCCAAGCAGCGCGCCAGGAACGGCGAAGAATTCGATGACCGTCAGCGTCAGCGGATTGCCGATCAGCACGTAAGGGCTGAGGTCGTGAAAATGATAAGCCATGAACGACGCGGTGGCGCTAGTCGCGCAAAGGGTCGCGAACAAGAGCCCGAGCGGCTTGTCGACGAAGTGGCTCAACAAGGCGCCGCGCCGCGGCGGGCGCACGCGCGTCGGCAAGAACGGATCGGCGCCTTGGTCGACGCGCGCGAACCGCGCCTCCATCACGGCGACCAGCGCGGCGACCGCGGCGAAGGAGAGCTGGAAACTGACGCCGAGAATCGCCTCCGGCTCCAGCGCGACGATCGCCAGCACGGCGAGGGCGAGATTGCGCATCGTCAGCGCGCGCCGGTCGAGGACGACGGCGCCGAGCACGATCAGCGTCATGATCAGCGCGCGCTCGGTGCCGACGCGCGAGCCGGTGGCGACGTCGTAGAAAACCGAGCCGAGCATCGCGACGCCGGCCGCCCATTTCTTGATGGGGTAGCGCAGCGCCAGCGTCGGCGACAGCGCGAGAAGGCGCCGCGCGAGGACGAAGAAAATGCCCGCCACCAGCGTCATCTGCACGCCGGAGATGGTGATGATGTGGAAAATGCCGGCCTCGCGAATGAGGTCCCTGGCGTCGCTCGACAGGAAATCGCGC
>JBEKFO010000453.1:0-3240 GCA_050013275.1 Roseiarcus sp.
GACGCCGACGAGGCCGTGTCCGAGAACGCGCGCCACGAGAGCCGCCACGCCTGGTCCCGGCGTCGCCACGGCGGCGAAATAGACCGCGGCGAACAGCAGCAGCGACGAAACGGACACCCGTCCTCCTCTTTGAAACGCGATCGGCGGCGCCCATCAAGACGCGCCGGCGCTTCGCGGTCAAGGTCTCGGCGCGCCGAGCGTCATCAGCGTCGAAGTGCCGTGCGCCAGCAGGCGGCCGCGCGCGTCGGTCACCTTCGCCTCGGCGGTGACGAGCTGCCGGCCGCGCGAAAGGATGCGCCCCTCGGCGCGCACGCGGCCGGTGTCGGCCAGGATCGGTCGGGTGAAATTCGCCTTGGTCTCGACGGTGGTGCAGGCGAGCCCCGGCGGCTGCGCCGAGAGCGCCGCGCAGGTCGTGACGCTGTCGATCAAAGTCAGCGCCCAACCGCCGTGCACCGTGCCCATGGGGTTGAGCAGATACGCGCCCGTCTCGCCTTCGAAGACGGCGAACCCGTCGTCGACCTCGGTGAGCAGAAACCCCAAGGTCCCCGCCATCGGCGGCGCGGGCAGCTTGCCGTCGATCATCGCTTGCAACACCTCGCGGCCCGAGAGGGCGGCGATGTCTTGTGGCGAAGCGACGCCATAGACAACCGCATCGGCTTTGGTCATTTTCGGATTTCCATGGTGATACAACTGATGTAGATACATATATCCATGAGCCACGAACCGCAATCCGCCGACCGACGCCTCGCCGCCGAGGCCCGCGCGGCGCTGGAAGCGTGCGCCGGCTGGAACAGCCGCCTCGCGGCGCGCCGCATCGCCAAGTTCCTCGAACGGCGGATGGAGGGTTGCGGCCTCAGTCTCGCCCAGTTCGCGCTGATGGGACAGTTGGCGAGCGCCGACGACGGCGCCCTCGGCGCGCTGAGCGAAAGCATGGACCTCGATCCCTCGACGCTGTCACGCAACCTGCGCGCGCTGGAGAGCGCGGGCCTCATCGAGATCGCAATCGTCGAAACCGATCTGCGCCGCCGCGCGGTGTGGCTCACCGAGGCCGGCGCCCGCCGCCTCGAGGCCGCGCTGCCGTTCTGGCGGCGCGCTCACGCCGCGCTCGCCGAGCGCATGGACGCCACCCTCGCGCCGGAGCTCGCTCGGGCTGCGGCGAGCCTCGAGGAAGCGTAGCTCGAGGGGCGAGGACGCCAGCCCTTGCGCCGGCGGGCTGTGAATTGCGCCGTATTTGATCGCGCGCAATCGCCGACCGCCGCTTGCGGATATCTTCATATTCGCATGAACACCGGCCTCGAGTTCCCGAGGCGTGGACGGCTGCATGGCTGCGGGCGGCAAAATTCTCGTGCTCGGTCTCGGCAACGCGCTACGCGGCGACGACGGCGTCGGCGTCGACGTGGTCGACGCGCTTCGCCGCGGCGGCGCCGAGGCGCGGCGCGACGTCTCGGTGTCGGCGCGCGACGGCGGCACGCTGGGCCTGGCGCTTCTGCCCGAAATCGAGAGCGCTTGGGCGCTCATCATCGTCGACGCCGCGCGCTTCGGCGGCGCGCCGGGCGAGCTCAGGGTGTTCGAAGGCGCGGCGATGGACGCTCAGGTCGGCCGCGCCAGATCGTCCGTGCATGAAGTCGCGCTCGCCGACCTCGTCGGCGCGGCGAGCCTGACCGGCCATTTGCCAGCGAGGCGCGCGCTCGTCGGGGTGGCGCCGGAATCGACGGATTGGGGGCTCGCGCCGAGCGCGGCCGTCGCCGCAGCCGTCCCCGCCGCCTGCGCGGCGATCGAGGGCCTGCTCGCGCGCTGGACGGCGCCCACTCCGCCTGCGGTCTGAAGGAGAAGCCCTATGGCCGACAACCCCACCCTTGGCGAATGGCTCTCTCGTCGCGGCGTATCGCGCCGCGCCGTGCTGCAGTACGCGGCCTACGTCGGCGCCCTTATGGCGCTGCCGCCGGCGGCGTCGGGCGCCCTCGCGCGAGGGCTCGCCGCGGCGCGCCGCCAGTCGGTGATCTGGCTGTCGTTTCAGGAATGCACCGGTTGCACGGAATCGTTGACGCGCTCGTTCTCGCCGACGCTCGAGAACCTGATATTCGATTTCATTTCGCTCGATTATCACGAGGCGCTGCAGGCGGCGTCCGGCGAAGCCGCGGAGAACGCGCGCCTGGCGGCGATGGCCGCCAACAAAGGCAAATACATCGTCGTGGTCGACGGCGCGGTTTCGACCAAGGACGGCGGTGTCTATTCCACCATCGGCGGCGTCGCCAACGTCGACATGCTCGCCGACACGGTGAAGGATGCGCTTGCGGTGGTTGCGGTCGGCTCCTGCGCCGCGTTCGGCGGCATCCCCAGCGCCAAGCCCAATCCGACCGGCGCCGTCGCGATTTCGCAACTGGTCGTCGACAAGCCCGTCGTCAATATTTCCGGCTGCCCACCGATCGCGGAGGCGATGGCCGGCACGCTCGCCTACCTCGTCGCCTTCGGCAATTTGCCCGAGCTCGATCATCTCGGCCGCCCCAAGGCGTTTTTCGGCGAAACGATTCACGATCGCTGCTACCGGCGCCCGTTCTACGAGCGCGGCCTGTTCGCGGAAGGGTTCGACGACGAGGGCGCCCGGCGGGGCTATTGCCTCTATAAGGTCGGCTGCAAGGGGCCCGTCACCTACAATTCCTGCGCGACGTTGAAATGGAATGGCGGCGTCTCGTTTCCTATCCAGTCCGGCCATGGGTGCCTCGGCTGTTCCGAGCCGGATTTCTGGGATCAAGGCGGCTTCTACCGGCCACTTTCAACCTCTCTTCCCGGGCTTGGGCCGACGCTCGCCGGCGCGGCGGTCGCCGGCGTCGCGCTCGGCGTCGGCGCGGCGTGGTTGTCGCGCCGTCATTTGAAGACCTTCACGGCCGCGCCGGAGAAAACCGAAGGGGACGCGTCATGACCCTGCTCGAATTCGCCCGCGGCCCGGCGCTGCAAGTCTCCCTCGCGGTGTTCATCGCTGGCGTGTTGTGGCGCTTTCTCGGCGCCCTGTTGCTGCCGTGGCGCTTGATTCCGGCCGAGCCGCGCCAAGGCGCGCCTTCACCCGCTGTCGCTGCGCTCAAGGGCATCATCGTCAAGATGTGGCCGTTGGCGCCGTTCCAGAAGGCGGGCCTGTTCACATTCCTCAACGGCTACATCTTCCACCTCGGTCTGGCGATCGTCGTGTTGCTGTTCGCGCCGCATATCCTGTTCATCGATGGGCTCATCGGGCTCGACTGGCCG
>JBEKFO010000454.1:0-3215 GCA_050013275.1 Roseiarcus sp.
GTGCCGATGACGCAGGGCTACGACCGCGAGTTGCTGGCGATTCTGAAGAAGGCGGCCCAGACCGCCGAGGTCGATCTCCACGAGGGCGTCTACATGTGGTTCTCCGGTCCGAGCTTCGAGACGCCGGCGGAAATCCGCGCGGCCAAGATTCTCGGCGCCGATCTCGTCGGCATGTCGACGGTCCCGGAAGTGCTGATCGCGCGCTATTTCGGCCTGCGCTGCGTCGCGGCTTCGTTGGTGACGAACTTCGCCGCCGGCCTCTCGGGCGGCGATCCGAGCCACCAGGAGACGCAGGAGGTCGCCGCGCTCGGCTCGCAGCAATTCCGCCGCGTGCTGCGCGCTTTCGTCGCCGCGCACGACGAGACCGAGGAGCTCGCTTGATGCTGCCGCAGGAGATCATCCGCGCCAAGCGCGACGGCCGCGCGCTGAGCGAAGCGGAAATCGCCGCCTTCATCGCCGGCCTCACTTCGGGCGACGTTACTGAGGGACAGGCCGCCGCTTTCGCGATGGCGGTGTTCTTCCGCGGCATGAACCTCGAGGAGCGCGTGCATCTGACGCGGGCGATGACGCGCTCGGGCGTCGCGCTCGATTGGCGCGAGGCGGCTCTGCCGGGTCCGATCGTCGACAAGCATTCGACCGGCGGCGTCGGCGACAACGTCTCTCTCATGCTCGCGCCGATGCTGGCCGCGTGCGGCGCCTATGTGCCGATGATCTCGGGGCGCGGCCTCGGCCACACCGGCGGCACGCTCGACAAGCTCGACTCCATTCCCGGCTACGTCTCGCAGCCGGACCTGACGCGGTTCCGCCACGTGGTCGGCGAGGCGGGCTGCGCGATCATCGGCCAGACCGCCGATCTCGCGCCCGCCGACCGGCGCCTCTACGCCATTCGCGACGTCACCGCGACGGTCGAGTCGATCGCCCTCATCACCGCCTCGATCCTGTCGAAGAAGCTCGCGGCGGGGCTGCAAGCGCTCGTCATGGACGTCAAGACCGGCTCGGGCGCCTTCATGCCGACGCTGGAAGGCGCGCGCGAACTCGCCGACAGCGTCGCCGGGGTCGCCAACGGCGCGGGGTTGCCGACCGTCGCGCTGATCACCGACATGAACGAACCGCTCGCGAGCGCCGCCGGCAATGCGGTCGAAGTGCTCAACGCCGTCGATTACCTCACCGGCGCGCGGCGCGACGCGCGGCTGCATACGGTCACGCTCGCGCTCGGCGCGGAGCTGCTCGCGTTGAGCGGCCTGGCGAGCGACATCGGCTCGGCGCGCGCCGCCTTGGAGCGCGCGCTGGCGAGCGGCGCCGCCGCCGAGCGCTTCGAGCGCATGGTCGCGCTGCTCGGTGGCCCCAAGAATTTCCTCGCCAAGGCGCGCGGGGTCTTGCCGGCGGCGCCGGTCGTCGTCGCCGCGGCGCCGGACCGCGCCGGCTTCGTCGAGCGCATCGATGTGCGCGCGGTCGGCTTGGCGGTGGTCGAGCTCGGCGGCGGACGCGCGCGCGCCGCCGACGCGATCGACCCCGCCGTCGGCTTCACCGCGCTCGCCGGCCTCGGCGCGGAAGTCTCGCCTTCCGTTCCGCTCGCCCTCGTCCACGCCCGCGACGAAGCGCAGGCGCGCGCCGCCGCCGAGCGCCTCGAGCGCGCCTACACGATCGGCGACGCGCGGCCCCACGCGCACGATCCAATCGTCGCGCGCATCGCCGAGGGCCGCGCATGAGCATTCTCTTGGCGACGAGGGGATGGGATCCCTCGCCCTGGCGGCGGCGCCTGCGCGCGCTTCTGCCCGATCACGCGGTGATGACACCGTCCGAGCTGACCGACCGGGCGGCGGTCCGCTACGCCGCCTGCTGGCGCCACGAGCCCGGCGCGTTCGCCGACCTGCCCAATCTTCAGGCGATCTTCTCGCTCGGCGCCGGCGTCGACCACATCTTCGAAGACCCGCAGCTGCCTGATGTCCCGATCGCGCGCGTCGTCGATCCCGACCTCACCCAGCGCATGAGCGAATGGGTCGTGCTGCACGCGCTGCTGCATCATCGCCAGCAGCGCCGCTACGATCGCCAGCAGGGCGAACGCCTCTGGGACGAGGACGTCGACCAGCCGGCGGCGAGAGAGGTGCGTGTCGGGATCATGGGGCTCGGCGAACTCGGCCGCGACGCGGCGCGCAAGCTCAAGGCGATCGGCTTCGACGTCGCCGGCTGGCGCGCGAGCGCGAAAGCCGAGCCGGGCGTTGCGAGCTTCCACGGACCCGACGGTCTCGACGCGATGCTCGCGCGCACCGACATTCTCGTCGCGCTGCTGCCGCTGACCGCGGCGACGCGCGGCATCCTCGACGCGCGGCTGTTCGCAAGACTGGCGCGTGGCGGCCGCCTCGGCGGCCCGATCGTCATCAACGCCGGCCGCGGCGGCCTGCAAAATGAGGCCGACATCCTCGCCGCGCTCGACGCCGGCGTGCTGAAAGGCGCCTCGCTCGACGTGTTCGAAAAAGAGCCGCTGCCTCGGGAGTCGCGGCTGTGGACCCACCCCGCCGTCTTCGTCAGCCCCCACAACGCCGCGATCTCCGCGCCGGACGCCGTGGCGCGCTATGTCGCCGAGCAGATCGAAGCCTTCGAACGCGGCGAGCCGCTGCGCAACGTGGTGGACCGGGGCAGGCGGTATTAGGGGCAAGGCAAGTCGGGACGCCGTCATCGCGAGCAAAGCGAAGCGATCCAGACGAAGCCGCCGCCGCAAACCCCAAGTCTGGATCGCTTCGCTGTCGCCCGCGATGACGGCTCTGGCTTCTTTAGGCGTTTAGGTTTTCGTAAAGGTCCGTCCAGTCGGGATTGTCGGCCTCGATCAGGGCGAGTTTCTTGGCGCGGCCGCCGGCCTTGATTTGCTTTTCCCGCGCAATGGCCTCGTCCATGCGGTCTTAGGGTTAAAACCAGGCGAGAAGCCTGCGGCCGTATCGCTTGGAAAACCCGTCGATCGCGCCGGTGCGATGTTCGAACGCACGTCGAGAGAGGTCGGAGGTCACGCCGACATAGAGCGTTCCGTTGCGCTTGCTCGCCATGATGTAGACGCATGGTCGCTTCATCGGCCTCTCCCTCTGGCCTTATATGGTCATGGGGTGGTACAGCTAGGCGATCCATAATAGGCCGCCGCCGAAAACCCTATGTGTGTATGGGTTCGCTGTCGCTCGCGACGACGCCTTTCGCGGTGGCGTCGGAATTTCCTTTCTTATAAACAG
>JBEKFO010000455.1:0-3212 GCA_050013275.1 Roseiarcus sp.
CGTTTGACGAACGCATCGGCGCTCGCATTGCTGATCGTCGTCACCGAACCCTCGAGAGCGCCGCAGACCGGCGCTTGAGCCATCATAGCGCGCGCGGCGCACGCCGCCAGCGCGCGGCGCGCTTTTCTGAGCGAAACCGTCTTTTCGCCCGAGTGGAAATCGTTTAGCAAGCCTTCCCTATCCGGTGCGAACGCGACGCGCCCCTTCCCCCGTCATGGCCGGGCTTGTCCCGGCCATCCACGACCCGCCGATGCGCCGAATCTCCGTGAGGAGGTCTGCGGATCCGAGACATGGATGGCCGGGACAAGCCCGGCCGTGACGCACCCGAGAACGGCGAAAATCCATGGCGACCTACAAGCTCCTCCTTCTTCCCGGCGACGGCATCGGCCCCGAAATCATGGCCGAAGTCGAAAAAGTCATCGCGTTTTTCTCGCGCGCCGGCCTCGCGCGCTTCGAGATCGAGAAGGGACTCGTCGGCGGCTGCGCCTATGACGCGCACGGCCAAGCGATCAGCGACGCCGATATGACGCTGGCCAAATCCGCCGACGCCGTGCTGCTCGCCGCGGTCGGCGGACCGAAATGGGACGCCGTGCCCTACGACGTCCGCCCGGAAGCCGGCCTTCTCAGGCTGCGCAAGGACCTCGCGCTCTACGCCAACCTGCGTCCCGCAATCTGCTATCCCGCGCTCGCCGACGCCTCCTCGCTCAAGCGCGAAGTCGTCGAGGGCCTCGACATCATGATCGTGCGCGAGCTGACCGGCGGCGTCTATTTCGGCGAACCCAAGCAGATCATCGATCTGCCCAACGGCCAGAAACGCGGCATCGACACGCAGGTCTACGACACCTTCGAAATCGAGCGCATCGGCCGTGTCGCGTTCGATCTCGCGCGCAAGCGCGCCAACAAGGTCACCTCCTCGGACAAGCGAAACGTCATGAAGTCCGGAGTGCTTTGGCGCGAGGTCATCACCGCGCTGCATAAGCGCGAATTCCCCGACGTCCAACTCGAGCACCAGCTCGCCGACGCGCTGGGCATGCAGTTGGTGCGCTGGCCTAAGCAGTTCGACGTCATCGTCACCGACAATCTGTTCGGCGACATGCTCTCCGACATCGCCTCGATGCTCACCGGTTCGCTCGGCATGTTGCCGTCCGCTTCGCTCGGCGACGTCGATCCCAAGACCGGCAAGCGCAAGGCGCTTTACGAGCCGGTGCACGGTTCCGCGCCCGACATCGCGGGCAAGGGCCTCGCCAATCCGATCGCGATGATCGGCTCGTTCGGCATGGCGCTGCGCTACTCGTTCGGCCTCGGCGCCGCAGCCGATCGTCTCGACGCCGCGATCGCCCACGTGCTGGCGAGCGGCCTGCGCACCCCTGACATCCGCGCCGAGGGTTGCCGCCTCGCCTCCACAATGGAAATGGGCGACGCGATCGTCGCCGCGCTGGAGCGGGCGCCCGCGTGAACCGCGCGCCGGTCAGCCGATCGGCGCGCGGCACGGCGGCCGCCGCCCGGCGGAATTCTTCACGATATCGCTCAAGCCCGCTTCGCGCCCGGCGCGCGTCAGAGCGAGGCGATCGATAAGGCAAGACAGCGCGCCGGCGTCGATTTTCGCACCCGCCCCGGCGCACGCGACGCCGCGCAGCCCGCTGTCGGCGCGAGGCGCCAAGCGAAATCCGACGCAGCCGCGTTGCGCCCGCCCGCCCGCCAACACTAGGTTCGCCCACTCGACCGGCCCCCGCGAACTCGCCAGCATCTGCGTGGCTCCCAGCCGCTCGACCGCCACGCCGGACGCAGCCGACGCCTCGGCGATTTCGACGAACAGGCTCTCTGCTACGCGCTCCTTTGCGTCTCTCCACATTTCCACCCGCACCGCCGGCCCGTCGCCGTCGAGCGCGCCGAGGCTATAAGCGTCGCGCCGCGCCCCTGTGGCGCGATCGATCCGCGCTTCGTAATGGGCGCGCGCGCCCTCGCCGATTTCGAAGGTGAACAACGGCGCGAGCGTCGGATCGACGACTTCGCCCGACGCCAACGTCGCGCTAGGCGCGGAAGCGGGGACCGGCGCGCTCTCCGGCACAGGCCCGAAAGCCGAGACGCCGACCAGCGCGGCCGCCGCCGCCAGACCGAACGCGACCCGTCGCCCCCAGGCCCGCCCGACACCGGTCGGCCTGCGGGCGTCGTCCGTCCAATAGGGGTCAAACGGCCCGAAACCGCTCTGCGCCGCTATATCGCTCATGCCGATTCCCGTGCCCTTCTCGGGCCTTTATCCTCCTGACATTACTTCTGCCTCAGCGACAAAACCGTTACGTCGCAGGCAAACATTGCAAGACCGTCAATGGCTTGTTAACGCGCCGACGTTAACGCCCGAGGCCGCGCCCGGCTGTGGCGGCGATCGTCTTGCGTAGCGCGCGATTTCGTTATACCAAACGATTTGTTCTCCAAATCGAACTTTCTGCGAGGTTCTCGTGCACATTGGGCAAGCTCGTCTTGGATGAAGCCAGCGCATCGACCAAGCCCGGCCCGGCGAGCGAGGCCGACGCGCCGCACAGCCCCGTGCTGCGGCTCGCGCCGGACCGTCCGTTGGCGATGGAGGCCGGCGTCGACCTCGCCCCACTGGCCATCGCCTACCAGACCTATGGCGCTCTCAACGCCGCCAAGAGCAACGCGATCCTGGCGTGCCACGCGCTGACCGGCGATCAACATGTCGCCAACCGCCATCCCGTCACCGGCCGCGACGGTTGGTGGGAAACCATGGTCGGGCCTGGCCGGCCGCTCGACACCAACCGCTTTTTCGTCATCTGCGCCAATGTCGTGGGCGGCTGCATGGGCACCACCGGCCCCGCCTCGCTGAACCCCGCGACCGGCGAACCCTACGGCCTCGATCTGCCCGTCGTCACCATCGGCGACATGGTGCGCGCTCAGGCGATGCTGATCGATCATCTCGGCATCGACTCTCTGTTCTGCGTCGCCGGCGGCTCGATGGGCGGGATGCAGGTGTTGCAATGGGCGGCGAGCTATCCCGAGCGCGTCTTCAGCGCGCTGCCGATCGCCACCGCGGCCCGCCATTCTTCGCAGAACATCGCCTTTCACGAGGTCGGCCGCCAAGCGATCATGGCCGACCCGGATTGGCGCGCCGGGCGCTACTTGAGCGAAGGCGCGCGGCCCGCCAAAGGCCTCGCCGTCGCGCGCATGGCGGCCCACATCACCTATCTCTCGGACAG
>JBEKFO010000456.1:0-3207 GCA_050013275.1 Roseiarcus sp.
GTCGACGCGCCGGCGCCCGAGCCCTCCGACGCCGACCTCACCGCCCAACCGCCCGACGCCAAGGGCGCGATCCCGCCGAAGAAGCATGTCGCCAAGCCGAAGCCCGCCTCGGGCGCGGTCGAAACGAGCCCGCTCGACCTCGGCGCCGCGCCGAGCCCCGCCACACTCGCACCGCCGGCCGCGCCGGCAGCGCCGGCCGCGCCCGCCCCGCGCGCTACGCCGATGCGCCGGTTCTTCCCCACCGACTCCGCGCCGATCCCGCCCGCCAACATCGGACAGTAGCCGCAGCCGCACGAACGAGGAGAACGAGGGTGAGTCGCTTCGCCACGCCGCTCGGCCGCGCGCCGCGCCGTCTCGCCTTCGCCGCCCTGGTCCTGGCGGGCGGCGCGTTCTCGGGCGCGAACGCGGCGCCGGCGTGCATCGCCGGCGACGAAGCCTGCCCGGTGGCGCTAAAGATGGCGCCGGGCGCGAACGCCATCGTCGCCACCGGATCGGTTTCCGGCGAGCGCCCGGACTACTACTTCAAGTTCGCGGCCCGGGCCGGGCAGAAATTGACGATCCATATCGTCGGCGGCGACATCAAGACCGGGCCCGGCATTCCCATCACGTTTCCGAACGGAAGCGGCGACGCGGTCGACGTGGACGCGCCCTACGCCCTGCCGGCGACCGGCGACTACGTGATCTTCATCCACGCCAACACCATGTCGGAGGGGCCGTTCGGCCGGTTTCGGCTGACGTTGCGAATCGAGTGAGGGCTCGCGTCGCTGCGAAGGGCGCGACCGCAATCGCATCCCGACGATCAGGCCGGCCAAGATCGCGTCATGTCCGCTCGCCAGCGCGGCTGAGATCCTTTGTGACCTCTGGAGCCTGACCTGAAGCCGCCGAGCTCCGCCGGAGCGCGGGGCGGCGCATGGTCAGCGCCACCGCCAACCAGATGAGCGTGATGACGATGGCGAAGCCGAAGACGCCGGCCGCGCCGTCCCGCTCGAGCATCCAGCCGCCGCCGGCGCCGCCGGCGAAAATGCCGAGGAATTGCGCGCTCGAGTAGACGCCGGTCGCCGCGCCCTTGGCGTCGGCGGGAGCGAACTTGGTGATCAGCGAAGGCAGCATCGCCTCCAGGGCGTTGAAAGCGGTGAAAAACGCCGTCAGCGCGAGCGCGGCCACAACGGCGCTGGCGCCGAGCGCCGCCAAGACCACGAGGCTGGCCGCGATCACTGCGACAGACGCGACGAACACCTCTTTCATCCGCCCGCGCGTTTCGGCGACGATGATCGCGGGGATCATCAGCGCCACCGAAGCGACCAGCACCGGCAGATAGAACTCCCATTGGCGGGCGCTGTTCATTTCGAGCGCCTGCGAAAGGATCGTCGGGATCACCAGAAAGCTGGCGGTGAGGATGGCGTGTAACACGAAGACCGCAAGATCGAGCCGCAGCAGTTCGCCGTCGCGCAGCACGCTCAAGAAGCTCGACCAAGCGGGCCCGCGCGCCGAGATTCGCGCGGGCGTCGGGACGAGGCCGAGCGTCACGCCAATGCCGACGACGGCGAGTCCGGCGGTGATCCAAAACACCCCGGAAAGGCCCGCCGCCGCGGCGAGCGGCGGACCGACCAGCACCGCCAGGGCGAAGGAGAGACCGATGGTGATCCCCACCACCGCCATCGCGCGGGTGCGCATTTCGTCGCGCGTCAGGTCGGCGACCAACGCCAGGATGGTCGAACCGACCGCGCCGGCGCCCTGCAGGATGCGCCCGAGCAGCACGCCCTCGATCGTGGTCGCGAGCGCGGCCACGACGCTGCCGACGCCGAACACCGCAAGGCCGGCGGAGATCACCCACTTGCGCGCGATGCGATCGGAGAGGACTCCCAGCGGGATCTGCAGCACGCCCTGAGTCAATCCGTAGGCGCCGAGCGCCAAGCCGATCATCTCAGGGGTCGCCCCGGGAAGGCCCTGCGCATACTGCGCGAACACCGGATAGATCATGAACAGCCCGAGCAGCCGCGCCGCGAACACGGCGGCGAGGCAGATCGTGGCGCGAAGCTCGGTTGCGTTCATCAGCGGGTCCGCTTCGTCGCACACGGGAACGCTCGCCCGGCGGCGACGGCGCGCTGGACGACGGGCCCCCCATAGCAAGATGCCGACGCGAGGCCTAGGGGCTGCGGCGAATTGCGCCGAGCGGGCGATCGATGCGCGATGATCGCGGCGAGACCGAGGCGGCGCCGGACGCCGAGGCCGAGCCCTCGCCGGGCGTTGTCAGTTCATCGGTTCGGGGCCTAGAAACAGGGGTTTCGCGCGCGACTTGCGGCCGCCGCGACGGACCTTGAAGAAGGAGACGGCCATGCGCTTCCTCGTTGTCGGCGCCGGCGCGATCGGCGGCTACTTCGGCGGCCGGTTGCTGGAGGCCGGGCGCGACGTGACCTTCCTGGTGCGCGAGCGGCGCGCGGCCGAGCTCGCCAGCGCCGGACTTGCGATCCGCAGCCGGTTCGGCGATGCCGCGTTTCCGCAGCCGCCGCGCCTGCTCGCGGGCGAATTGAGCGAGCCGTTCGACGTCGTCGTACTGAGCTGCAAGGCTTACGATCTCGAAGGCGCCATGGACGCGTTCGCCCCGGCGGTCGGCCCGGCGACGGCGATCCTGCCGCTGCTCAACGGCATGCGCCACCTCGACGCGCTCGACGCGCGCTTCGGCCGCAGCCGAGTGCTCGGCGGATGGTGCACGATCTCGGCGGCGCTCGACGCACAGGGCCGCGTCGTCCACCTCAACGACCTCCACACGCTGCGGTTCGGCGAGAGGGACGGCGCCCGCTCCGCCCGCGCCGAAGCCGTCGCGGCCGCATTCGCCGGCGCCAAGTTCGACGGGCGGCTCAGCGAGACGATCGTCCAGGAGATGTGGGAGAAGTGGGCGTTCATCGCCGCCGCCGCAGGGATCACGTGCCTGATGCGCGCCGCGATCGGCGACATCGTGGCCACGGGCGCGGCGGACCTAGCGACGGCGCTGCTCGCCGAGTGCGCCGATGTCGCGGCGCGTCAGGGGTTCGCGCTGCGGCCGGAGGCGCTCGAGCGGACTCGCGTCATTCTCACCACCCCGGGTTCGCCGCTCATGGCTTCGATGCTTCGCGACATCGAGCGCGGCGCGCCGACCGAGGCGGACCATATTCTCGGCGACCTCTTACGCCGGGCCGAGGTCGCGGGCGCCGACCGCGCCCCGCTACT
>JBEKFO010000457.1:0-3193 GCA_050013275.1 Roseiarcus sp.
TCGCGCCCCGCTTCGCGCCAATCCTGCGCGGCGGCCAGGATGTCGTCCTCGGTGCTCAGCATCATGCGCCCTCCCCCATCGCCCAGCATGTTACAACGCCGCCGCCGGCGCAACGAAGCCGATGGTCTTGTGCGTTCCGTCGCAATAGGGCCTGTTTTTCGAACCGCCGCAGCGACAAAGCGCGGTCGCCTGCGTGCGCTCGATCGCGCGCCCCGTGCCGGAAAGAATCTCCACTGGCCCATTCGTTTTGAGCGGCCCGTTTGGATAGGGCGTGATCTTCAGGACGCCGCCCCGTGCGCCGAGCGGCTCGCTCGGTTTGGTCGAGGGCTCGCCGGTGGCGAGGAAGCCGGCGCCGACGTGAGAACCGTCGCAATAGGGCTTGTTGGCGGAGGCGCCGCAGCGACACAGCGTCGCGCGCGTTCCCGCCGGCTTGCCGTCGATTTCGATCTCAGCGTGGACCGCGAGCGGGCCGTTCTCGCGAACGGTGATCGTATTGACCAGCGGAAGCGGCTCCGGCGCGCCGCCGTCGTGGCGCGTGACGGTGATGGCGCCCGATGGGCAATTGAGCGCAACGAACATCAGCGCTTCGGCCGAAGCGGCGTCAGGATCGATCCAGTCGCCCGCGACGTTGGCCTTGAACACGCCGGGCTGCGCAAGGACGCAGCGGCGCGCATGAATGCAACGGCGGCCGTCGAAGCGGATTGTCGCCCAGCGGCCTGCGACTTCTTCGACTTTGCTCCCGCTCATGTCTCCTCCCGGGAAACGCACGTTGGCGCCGTTGCGACGAAGATGGCGACCCCGGGGCGGCTGCGCAAGCCGGACGCGCGATCGGCCGGCCCTCAGACGCCTTAAGTCGACCGCTTCAGCCAAAGCTTCGGGTCGGCGGCGGCGGCGTTGGCCTGCGAAAGCGCGCGGCACAACTCCGCCATGCTCGCCAGATTGTGGATCGGGCGGAATTCGTCGACATAGGGCAGCATCGCGCGCACGCCGCGCGCCTTGGCCGCGAACTCATCGTAGCGCAGCAGCGGGTTGACCCAGATCAGCCGGCGGCACGACTTGCGCAGCCGCTCCATTTCTGCGCCGAGCGTCTCGACTCCGTCGCGCTCCAGTCCATCGGTGAACAACAGCGCGATCGCGCCCTGCCCGAGCACGCGGCGCGACCATTCGCGATTGAAGCGATGCAGCGAGGCGCCGATGCGAGTGCCGCCCGACCAGTCGGGGACCTGGGCGGCGCAGCGCTGCAGCGCATCGTCGGGATCGCGAGCTCTCAATGCGCGCGTGACGTTGGTCAGGCGGGTGCCGAACAGAAACGTCGTCACCCGCCGCTTTTCGCCGAGCGCGTGCAGGAAATGCAGGAACAGGCGGGTGTATTCCGACATCGATCCGGAAATATCGCACAGCGCGACGACCGGCGAGCGCCGCTCGGCCGGCGCGCGAAACGTCAGGTCGATCACCGCGCCGCCGCCTTTGAGAGAGCGGCGGAACGAACGGCGCGGATCGACGCGCCGCCCGCTCGCATCCGCGACGAAGCGGCGCGTGCGGACCCGCTCCTGCGGCAGCGCGAGCCGCGCGATGCGCGCCTTGGCCTCGGCGATTTCCGCCGCGCTCATCTGCGCGAAGTCCTTCGCGCGCAGGATTTCCTCGGCCGACATGGTGAAACGCGCGTCGAGATCGATCGACGGCGCGGCTTTGGCTTCGTCCTGCGCCCCCTTGAACAGCGCGTCGGCGACGCGCGTCGCGCCCGCCTCGGCCTTTGGTTTCTTCTGCTTGTCGGGGCGCGCCTGCGGCGACATCATCGCGACGAGCTTTTCGATCAGGCCCTTGCGCTTCCAAAAGATCGCGAATGCCTGATCGAACAGCAGCGTGTGCTCGTGCTTCTTGACGAACACGGCGTGCAGCGTCTGGCGAAAGTCGGCCTTGTCGCCGATGCCCGCCGCCTCGACCGCATTGAGCGCGTCGAGCACCGCGCCGGGCCCGACCGGCAGCCCCGCCTCGCGCAACGCCCGCGCGAAATAGAGGATGTTTTGCGCCAGCGTTCCCGTTCCGCCCCCGCCCGCTGCTTCGTCGCGCGAACTGTCGAGCATCGTCACCTCACCCAACGGGTCGCTCGTTCGTCGCCGCGGTGGCAAGTTCAGATGCTTTCATTCAGGACACCTCATCGCTTGTTCCGCCTGAAGGATCGTCGTCGCGTTGCCCAGTTCGATCGCGTTGAGCCCCAGCGCGTTGGCGTTGCTGCTGACGCAGCCCGCGTTGCCGAACGTCGCGATCGCGCGCGGCGTCTGGAAGCAGTAGCCGTGCTGCGCATAGATTCGGTTGCGCATCACATAGAGGAACTCGCAATTCGGCCCGCTCATCAGAGCGCGCACGTTGAAGCGATCGCGGTCGGTGCAACCGAACACGTCGTAACAGTCGGCCGCCGCAGCGCCGGCATAACCGACCAAAGCAAATAGAGCGGCGGCGCGAAATGTCGTATTGCGCATCGTCGGCTAATCCTTCTGTTCGGGATCATCGCGGAAATTTCCGCGCGAAGTAGGCTTTCATCGGCTCGAAATAATGGTCTCGCCAACCGCCCTCTTCGTAGCTGGTGTGACCATCCGGCACGTTGCGATGCAACAGCGTCAACAACGCGCCCGCCTTGACCGGCGTCAAAGTGACGGTGATCGTCGAATCCGGGTCGTCGGCGGCGAATTCGGCGGTGCGCCAGGACTGCACGATGCGCTCGCCGTGAACGAGTTCGATATTCCTGCCAGTGATATAGCCGTCCCAGGCCGAGATGGCGGCGCCGACCTTTTTCGACGCCTTGGCCACGCCGCCAGTCATCGCGCCGTGTGCGGCACTGTTCAACCAGGCCTCGTAGATCGCTTCAGGCGGCGCGGGAAGCGTGCAGGAGAGCTCGAAATCGTAACTCACGGCCGCGACTCCCCGAGGTTGCCGCCTCCGCCCTTCATCGCAGCTCGGCGAGGCGCAGCTCCGCGCGCGCCTGCTCGATCAGCTCGTGGGCCTTGGCGCCTTGAATCTTGGCGATGTCGTCCTGGTACTTGAGCAGCACGCCGAGCGTGTCAGAAACCTGCGCGGGATCGAGCGCGACGGCGTCGAGCTCGCTCAACGCGCTCGCCCAATCCAAGGTTTCGGCGACGCCGGGCGACTTGAACAGGTCCTGCTTGCGGATCTTCTGCACGAAGGCGACGAGCTC
>JBEKFO010000458.1:0-3191 GCA_050013275.1 Roseiarcus sp.
TCCCTGACCGAGTTGTTCGCCGCGCTGCGCCCCGGCTTCGGCGCGACGGCGCGCGACCGCCGGCTCGATTTCCGCGTCGCGGCGACCAGCGCCAAGGTGGTGGCCGACCGCACGCTCGCCGAGCTGGCGCTGCGCAACCTGCTCGCCAACGCCTTCAAATTCACGCGAAGCGGCGGCGTGCTGTTGGGCGCCCGGCGGCGGCGCGGCGAAATCGGGATCGTCGTCGCCGACACCGGCATTGGCGTGCCGCCCGACCGAATCGAGCGCGTGTTCGAGGAATTTCATCGCGACAAGATGACCGCGACCGGCCCCAACGAGGGCATCGGCCTCGGGCTCGCCATCGCCCGGCGCCTCGCGGCGCTGATGGGCGGCAGGATCACGTTGCGCTCGCGGCCGGGCAAGGGCAGCGTGTTCACGCTTTGGCTGCGCGAGGCGGTCTCCGCGCCGCGTCCGGAATGGCGCCCGGAGACGCAGGCCGAATCGCTGGCCGGCCGGCGCATTCTCATCCTCGACGACGACCCGCTCTGCGCCGCCGCGATGAAACAGGAATTTCTCGACCAAGGCGCCGTCGTCGCCTCCGCCGCGTCGATTTCCGCCGCGCGGGCTTCGATCGACGCCACGGGCATGCCGGAGGCGCTGGTGGTCGATTACGATCTCAGCGACGGGGCGACCGGGCTGCAATTCGTCGAATCGCTGCGCGCGAGGGGCGCCGAGGCGTCCGTCGTCATGATCAGCGGCTCGACCGACGCCGAGGCGGTCGCCGCATTGCGCGGCTCGGGCCTGCCGTGGCTGACCAAACCGGTCGATTCGCACGCGTTGCGTTCGACGTTGATTCACGCGCTCGTGCGCTAGCGGGCGGCGAAGCTTTCGTTCGTCCGGCCGCGCTTCGTCAGATATCGAGCGAACTCGCCTTCAGCACCGCCTCGGTGCGGTTGCGCACGTCGAGCAGGCGGAAGATCGCGGCGAGGTGGATCTTGACGGTGCCCTCGGAAATATCGAGCGCGCGCGCGATCTCCTTGTTCGCCTGGCCCTTGCCGAGCAGGCGCAGCACGTCGCATTGGCGGGGCGTCAGCATGGCGATGATGTTGGCGTCGATCGACGGCGACGGCTCATAGGCCTTGTCGGGCTCGGTCAGCAGCAGCGTGGGCGCGTAAATGCCGCCGTTCAGGACCTGCTGGAACGCCGCTACCATCGCATCGGGGTCGAGGGATTTGGGGATATAGCCGAACGCGCCGGCGGCGAGCGCGTCGAGCACGTCCTGGCGCTGCTCCGAGCCGGACATGACGACGAACCGCAACTGAGAGAAGGCTTGGCGCAACTCGCGAATCGAGCTGCCGCCGTTCATGCCGGGCATGGCGAGATCGACGACGGCGAGATCGACGTGCGCATTGTCGTCAAGCAGCGCGCGTAATTCGGGCAGGCTCCCCGCCTCGCGCACTTCGGCCGGACCGCATCCGTCGCTCAACAGCAATCGAAGGCCGGTGCGGAACAAGGCGTGATCGTCGGCGATGACGAACTGACGAAGCATAGCTATTCCATTGCAATTCGTACGCGGATTGGCAAGCGGACCTTTGCCGGAAAGTAACCGCGCGGACCTCGGCCGGGCGCCGGGGGCTCGGCGCGAGCGGAGCCACGCCTCGCAAAGAGCGGACCGCCCGTCCGGCTCGAACTCTGGCGCGCCGCGACGCGCGCGCCCATATTGGACGGCGAACGGGCCCGGTCGGCGCGGCGGCCCGTCCTTGTCGGGAGGAAGCCATGAGCGAGCGCGGCGCAGCCTGCGAAATCGCCGACGAAGCGCGGTTTGGGCGGCTCGCCGCCGCGGCGCGGATTTTTACGCGCGCCGAGGCGGCGACCCAACTGGCCGAACTGCACGAGGCCGTGCGACGCGAGGAGGAGTTTCAGGACGACCCGCGCGCCGCCGAAATCGAGACGCGCCAGGCGAGTTTCGAAAAATGGCGGCTGATCGATCGCTGGACGCGCGATTGCCCCTATCGCGATCGCGCGCGCGCCAGACGCTCGGACCTCTGGCGGGAGGCGCTCGAGCGATTTCGCCCGCTGCGAGATTGTGAATTGATCGACTGGCTGGCTTTGCAGGTCGAGGTGGCCGCCAATATCGAAAAAGGAGCGGCGGATACGCGCCCGCGCGATCCCAGCCCGACCTGGCTAGCGACGCTGGATTACGTCGCCAACCGCAAGCGCAAAGCGCTCGCCGTGCTGCACTGGGCGCGAGCCGCCGAGGAGGACGGCGCGCCGCGAGCGCTCGACCACGAGAGGTAGCGAGCGTCGCGGTCCCGAACGCTCTAGCCGCCGGCGGCCGGCGGCGGCCCGATCGCCGTCCACGGCACGATGAAGGGCTCGCCGCCATGTTCGCCGCGCAAGGCCGCGACGCCGTAGGCGGCGGCGACGACGGCGTCTGTGAGCACGGCGGGCGGCCCGTCGGCGATGACGCGCCCGCCGGCGAGCACGATCAAGCGGTCGCAAAAGCGGACGGCCAGGGTCAGATCGTGAAGGACCGCGACGACTCCGGCGCCGTTTCTGGCGACCGAGCGCAGCAGCTCCATCGCCTGCAACTGGTGCAGCGGATCGAGCGCCGCGACGGGCTCGTCGGCCAGCAGCATTTCGGCCTGGACCGCGAGCGCGCGCGCGAGCAGCACGCGCGCCCGTTCGCCCCCCGAAAGCGCGCCGAG
This sequence comes from Roseiarcus sp., assembly GCA_050013275.1. Taxonomy (GTDB): domain Bacteria; phylum Pseudomonadota; class Alphaproteobacteria; order Rhizobiales; family Beijerinckiaceae; genus Roseiarcus. Next base: position 2,688 of record JBEKFO010000458.1, read on the forward strand.
CGTTCGGCCGCGCAGTTGCGCGACGTCCGCCGCTTCGAGCGCCGACTCGATCGCGGCGTGGTCGGCCGCGCTCGGCCCCGAGAAGGCGCGCCGATGCGGCAGGCGCCCCAACGCCACGAGATGATCGACCCGCAGCGGCCAATAGGCCTCGCCGCCTTGCGCGAGGAAGGCGACGCGCCGGGCGAGCTCGCCACGTGGGAACTCGCGCGCCCGCTTGCCGTCGTAGCGCGCCTCGCCCCCCTGCAACGGCTGCAAATCGGCGAGGACGCGCATCAGCGTCGTCTTGCCGGCCCCGTTGGGGCCGATGAGAGCGACCATCTCGCCGGAGCGCACGGCGCAATCGACGCGGTCGAGCGCGTTCCGGTCGCCGAAACGGACGGTCGCGTTGGTCGCTTCGATGCGCATCACGCCTCCCGCCGCATGCGGTCGATCAGGCTGAGCAGGAACGGCGCGCCGATCAGCGCGGTGACGACGCCCAACTTGAGTTCGGGATGGATCGGCAAG
>JBEKFO010000459.1:0-3111 GCA_050013275.1 Roseiarcus sp.
GAGATCAGTTCGCTCGGCGGCGGTTGGCGGCCCATCGAGCCGGCGCGCGCGACGCGCGAACTCGATCTCGCCGCCGGCGAAGCCGAGCGCCGCTTCGTCGAGGCGGCGCGCAGCCTCGCGCGGCGACAGTTCGAGATCGTGCGCGCGCGCGCCGCCGAAGCGCTCGCCGCGACCTTGCGCTCGGGCGACATCGTGGCGATCGGCGCGCCTTTGGCGGCGGCCGAGCGCGCCGCCGAGCCCTTCGCCTCGCTCGTCGAAGCGGCGTTCGGCTCGAGCGCCGCGGTGATGCTGGCGCCGGCGCGTCTCGCGCGTAGCGCCGGCCCGATCGTGGCGATCGCCGCCGGGCCGGACGATCCGAGCGTCGCCGCGGCGGCGGCGATCGCCGAGGCCGCGGGCGAAGAGCTCGTCGTCGTCAATCTCCGCCCGGGCGCGGCGGAGGATTGGCTCGCGGCGCGCCGCGAGGCCGCGCCGAGGCTCGCCTTCGCCGACGACGCCCTGCCGCAGGCGCTGCAGAGCTTGCGCGAGCGCCTGACGGTGGTCAGCCGCGGCGCGGTCGGCAATCGCATCGCGCTGACGATCGCCGCGACGCGCGGCGTGCCGGCGCTGAGCGTCGACGGGCGGGAGCGACGGCCGTTCGACCAAGATGCGGCGCCGGCCGGTTGAGTTCGGCGCGCCGCCGCGATCGAGCGTGGGCGCCACAACTCGGCAAGGCCTCTGGCGGCGAGCGCGTCCGGCGCGAAGCGGCTTGTGCGAGCGTGGCGCAGCCGCGTGGCCGGCCACAGATCGCGAAACGGCAATTCGTGTCTTCCTCTCCGCGATCTCAACGGCTTGGGCGCCGTTTTCGGTCCCATTTCGGCGGAACCGGCCGCGCGAAGCGTGGGTGGCGAAACCGGCGATGCGGATCGTCCGGCGCGAGTTGAAGGGGCCACGCATGTTGCGTTCGCCAAAAAGGGAAATAGGCGGCTGTCACCGTAATCAAAAAGGGAAATAGGCGGCTGTCACCGTAATCTGTCACCGTAATCTGTCACCGTAATCGTAATTCTGTCACCGTAATCCCGTAATTTCATGGGCCGGGGTCGAGCCGACGTGGAAGCTGCGACCTTGGCCCCCTCGCGGATTGCCGGCCGCTGCCGCGCCGACGCCCCTGGACGGAAGATGCGGCTTGCGGCTTCCAAGCGACTCTACGGCGTCTTCGTCGCCGACGCGCCGAGCCGGCCGGCGGTGCGATAGCCCGCGACAAACAGCGCGATCCCCGCCGTCTGGAAAGCGAAGATCGGCGCCATGTCGGGCAGCGCGACGAGTCCGGCCGCGACCGCGTAAAGGCCGGCCGCGACCAAGCCCGCCGAAACTGGCGCGGCGGTCAGCAGCAGCGCGCCTCTTCGCGCGACGGGATCGAGGACGCCCCAAACCAGCAGAGCGGTCCAACCCGCCATCAGGGCGGCGGCCACGCCCATCGCGTAGCGATAGTCGGGACCCGGCCGAAATTCGGCGATTCCCAGCATCCTCGCCCCGACGGCGGGCGACAGCATCGGGATCAGCATCAGGCCGTCGAACGCGGCGCCGTACAAATAGACGAAGCGCAGAAAACCGATGCGGCGTTTCATGTTTGCGTCTCTCAGGCGGCTTGCGTCTTCGGCGACCAGGCTAGTCGCTGCGGATCGACCCGTGTTATTGAACGGGCGGGCATCCGTGAAGTTCGTCGGCGCGTCGTCTGCGCATTAGCGGACAGAAACGTCGGAGACGTCCAGGAACCAGACAATGGACCGCGCCGCAGCCGAGTACAGCCCCATCGACCGCAGGGCGCGCAAGACCGACAAGGCGCTGCGGGAAGCATTGCTCGCGCTGTTGGCCGAGCGCGCGTGGGACGACGTCAGCGTTCAGGACATCTGTTCGGCCGCCGACATCGGTCGGTCGACCTTCTACACCCACTACGCCGGCAAGGAGGGGCTGCTTGCGGACGGTCTGCGCGCGTCCTGCGAGGCGGTTTGCGGCGAGGCGTCGCGATCGGCCGATCCGCTCGGTTTCCTGCCTCGCCTGATCGACCACGTCCGCGAGCAGCGCCGCGCGTTCCTGTCGGTGACGGGGCGGCGAGGCGGCCAGGTCGTCCAGGCGCGCTTCCGCGACATGTTGCGCGATCTGGTCGAGCGCAATCTCGCCGGCCAGATTCCGGATTCCGACCGCGACCTCGTGGTGCGCAGCGTCGCCGGCGCCTTGTTCGAGGTGCTGGTCCTCGCCGCGGAGGGAAAGACGCGGTCGATCGATCCCGACGCCATCCGCCGGCGCCTCGCCCGGCTCGCCGAGTGAGCCCGCGGCGGCGATCGCCGCCCGCCCCCCCCGCGCGCCCAGCTCAATCCAGCGTCTCGCGATAGCGCCAGACGGCGAAGACGATCACGGCGACGGTGAACAGCGCCATCGGCCACATGTCCGGCGCGATCTCGCTCCAGCCGTTGCCCTTCAAGAGCATGCCGCGCACGATCCGCATCGCATGGGTGGTCGGGAAGACCTCGCCGACCGCCTGCGCCCAGCCCGGCATGCCGCGGAACGGGAACATGAAGCCCGACAGCATGAACGACGGCATCAGCGTGAACTGGGCGAGCTGCACCGCCTGCATCTGATTGGCCGCCACCGTCGAGAAGGTGACCCCGAGCGCGAGATTGCTGGCGATGAACAGCCCGAGCGCCGCGAGCAGCAACGGCAGCGAACCGCGGATCGGCAATTGGAAGAACGCCGCCGAGGCGATGAGGATCAAAGCGACCTGGACATAGCCGATGAACACGTATGGCACGATCTTGGCGATCATCACCTCGATCGGCCTGACCGGCATCGCCAGCAGGTTCTCCATCGTGCCGCGCTCGCGCTCGCGGGTGATGGCGAGCGTGGTGATGAACAGCGTCGAGAAGGTCAGCACGATGCAGATGAGCCCGGGCACGATGTTGAGCACCGTGAGCTGTTCGGGATTGTAGCGCGCGTGGACGACGAACTGGAAAGGCGGCGTCTGCGGCCGAATCTGGCGGATCGGCGGCAGGTCGCGGTTGATCGCCGCCACCGCCTGCTGCAGCGCCGCCACCGCGTTGCCGATCGCGGTCGGGTCGGTGGCGTCGGCGTCGATCA
>JBEKFO010000460.1:0-3098 GCA_050013275.1 Roseiarcus sp.
GCCGCGCTGCCAGCCGTGGCCATGCAAGAAATTGGCGGTCGAAGCGAGCGCGTCGGCCGAATCGTTGATCAGGTCGGCATGGCCTTGGCCGTCGAACGCCACCGCGTATTTCAAATAGGAGGAGGGCATGAACTGGGTCTGGCCGATTTCGCCGGCCCAGGCGCCGTGCATTTGCGAAGGCTCGAGATCGCCGCGCTGCACGACCCTGAGAGCGTCCAACAATTCGCCGCGAAAACGCTCCGACCGGCGGCAATCGTAGGCCAGCGTCGCGAGCGCGCTCAAGGTCTTGAAATCGCCCGTGCCCGCGCCGAAGTCCGTCTCCAGCCCCCAGATCGCCACCAGCACCGGACCCGGCGGGCCGTAGCGCTGCTCGATGGCGCGCAACGTGTCGGCGTAGCGTTTGAGCAGGCTCCTGCCCTTCTTGAGCCGGTAGGAACTGATCATGCGGCCGGAGAATTGCTCGAAACTCTGGTGGAAGACCCCTTGGCCGCGATCGTGCGAGATCACCGAGTCGTCATATGCGACGTCCGCCAGCGCCGACTCGATCACCGAAGAGGAGATCCCTTGGCTCGCCGCATCCCGCTTGAACGCGGCAAGCCAGCTGTCGAACCCCTCGCCGCCTCTTTCGCAATGCGCGACGCGCGCCGGCGCCGCGCTTGGCGACGGCGTCGCCTCCGGCGCCGACAGATCGTCCGGCGCGGACAGGTCCTCCGACGCCGGCGGGGCTTCTTGGATCGACGGGGCGCGCGGCGAGGGAGAGCCCAGCGCCTGCGTCGCCGCGCCGGCGAGCGACGCGACGATCAACGCCGTTGCGAAACTGCGGCCTGAACCCATGGACACTGCGCTCCTCGATGCGTCGCGCCGGCGGACCCGGAGTCGTTCGCTCGGCCGCGCCAAGCGCGGCGTCCACGATACAAGCCCCATCGTGGCCTTGTTATGACCGCGCCCGCTTGTTCACATCCTGAACACGCCGAAGCGCGTCGGCGCCGACGGCGCGTTCAGGCACGCCGAAAAGGCCAGGCTCAAGACGCGGCGCGTTTGCGCGGGCGCAATCACGCCGTCGTCCCAAAGCCGCGCGGTGGCGAAATAGGGCGAGCCTTCGGCATCGTAGCGCGCGCGGATCGGCGCCTTGAACGCCTCCTCCTCCTCGGTCGACCAAGTCTTGCCCTGCCCTTCGAGCGTGTCGCGCCGCAGGGTCGCCAGCACGCTCGCGGCCTGCTCGCCGCCCATCACGCTGATGCGCGCGTTCGGCCACGTGAAGAGAAAGCGCGGGCCGTAGGCGCGTCCGCACATGCCGTAGTTGCCGGCGCCGAACGAGCCGCCGACGATCAGCGTGATCTTCGGCACGCGCGCGCAGGCGACCGCGGTCACCAGCTTGGCGCCGTCCTTGGCGATGCCCCCCGCCTCGTAGCGCTGGCCGACCATGAAGCCGGAAATGTTCTGCAGGAACAGCAACGGAATATTGCGCTGCGCGCACAGTTCGACGAAATGCGCGCCCTTCAGCGCGCTGTCGGAGAACAGCACGCCGTTGTTGGCGAGGATGCCGATCAGCATGCCGGAAAGGCGGGCGAAGCCGGTGATTAGCGTCGTTCCGTAGCGCGCCTTGAAGGCGTCGAACTCCGAGCCGTCGACGAGGCGCGCGATAATTTCGTGGGCGTCGTATTGCTGGCGCAGATCGACGGGAACGATGGCCTCGAGATCCTCGATCGGATAGAGCGGCTCGACTGGCGCGATCACGTCGTGGGCGATCTTGGCGGGGCGATTGAGATTGGCGAGAGCCCGGCGCGCCAGGGCGAGCGCGTGTGCGTCGTCGCGCGCCATCGCGTCGGCGACGCCGGAGACTCGGGTGTGCAGATCGGCGCCGCCGAGGTCCTCCGCCGAGACGGTCTCCCCCGTCGCCGCCTTCACCAGCGGCGGCCCGGCGAGAAAGATCGTGCCCTGCTTCTCGACGATGATCGTCTCGTCGGACATCGCGGGAACGTAAGCGCCGCCCGCCGTGCACGAGCCCATCACCACCGCGATCTGGGCGATCCCCGCCGCCGACATGCGCGCCTGATTGTAGAAGATGCGGCCAAAGTGTTCGCGGTCGGGGAAGACCTCGGATTGATGCGGCAGGTTGGCGCCGCCGGAATCGACGAGATAGACGCAAGGCAGGGCATTCTCGAGCGCGATTTCCTGCGCGCGCAGATGCTTCTTCACCGTCATCGGGTAGTAGGCGCCGCCCTTGATGGTCGGATCGTTGGCCACGATCATCGCCTCGCGGCCCTGGATGCGTCCGATTCCGGCGACCATGCCGGCGCCGTGAACATCGCCTTCGTACATGCCGTAGGCGGCGAGCGCGCCGATTTCGAGAAACGGCGAACCCTGATCGATCAGCCGGGCGACGCGCTCGCGGGTCATGAGCTTGCCGCGCGCGGCATGGCGCTCGCGCGCTTTGAGCCCTCCCCCTTCGGCGGCGACGCGCCGGCGCTCGTCCAATTCGTCCAGCAGCGCCCGCCAGGCGGCTCGGTTGGCTTCGTCGGTCGCCGTTTCCGGCCGCGGGGCGCTGGCGATCACCGCCATGGGCGTTGTCTCCGATTTCGAATCGATTCGTCGCTCGTTACAAAACGCGCCTATTCCGGCGACGCAAGGAAAAAGCCGAGCGAGGCTCACGACGGCGAAATCGGGCGAGATGCGATCGGCCTAGTGTCATGAACCTTGGCGTAGTCGATATGGCGCATGCCGTCTTCGTCGAGGCTGTGGATGTCAACGAATTCGTGGCCCGGGCGCACGTCCTGCGCGGTGAAGGTGTAGCGCGCGTGGACGGTTTGCGCCGAGGTTTCGTCGAAGCCGCGGATGCTGACGACGAAGTTGGTCTCGCTGGCGAGCAGCTCGCCTTCGCTCATGCCGTAAAGCGGGCTGTCGCCGTCGATCGGATGGAACAGCGTCCAGCTCAGCGCGAAAACCGGATTTTCGGCTTTGAGCAGCCGCAAAGGCTGAAAGCCGACGAACCGCCGCCCCTCCGCGTTCGTGGTCGCGCGCAGCACCCACAGCTTGGCGGTCGCCTCGCTGATGAAGGCGCTGCGCGCGTTGGCGAGGCGAAAGATCAGCGTCGGCGT
>JBEKFO010000461.1:0-3075 GCA_050013275.1 Roseiarcus sp.
GATGTCGATCGAGTCGTGGTAGAAGGCGGCGAGCGCGCCGACGCAGGCCACCATGACGGCCATCGGGTGCGCGTCGCGGCGGAAGCCGTTGAAGAACCGCGACATCTGCTCGTGCACCATGGTGTGGCGCGTGACGCGATAGTCGAAGTCGGACTTCTGCGCGGCGGTGGGCAATTCGCCGTAGAGCAGGAGATAGCAGGTCTCGAGAAAATCGCCGTGCTCGGCGAGCTGCTCGATCGGGTAGCCGCGATAGAGCAGCACGCCCTCGTCGCCGTCGATGTAGGTGATCTTCGACTCCGTGCTCGCCGTCGAGGTGAAGCCCGGGTCGAACGTGAACATGCCTGTCTGGCCGTAGAGCTTGCCGATGTCGACCACCGAGGGACCGATGGTTCCCGGCCTGACCGGAAGGTCGACGCTCTTGTCGCCAAATTTCAGGCTTGCGGACGGTGCGGACATCAACCTTCTCCCGATGGCGCGCGGCGCCAAATGCGCGATTGTGCAGTGCAATACCGCTATCGGATCGCCGTCCGCCCGACAAGTCAATAATAAGACGGAGCGCCGCGCGTCGGCTATTGCGGGTTCTCGTAGCTGAAGGTCGTCGCGTTCTCGTCGTAGGCGAACAGTTCGCCGTAGCGGCCGAGGTTGATGATCGCGCGCAATGTGCGTTCGGCGTAGTCCTCGGACATGTAGTCTTCGAGCTCCTCGCGGAAGCGGGTGGCGGGGGCGCGGTGGCTCGGCCGTTCGTCGAGCACCCGCTTGATATGCGCCGCGAGCGGGATGTTGGCGAGCAACTGATCGCCGAATAGTTTCTTGCGCTGATCGACGTCCATGTCGACGAAGCGCCTGCCGACCGCCGTGAGCTTGATGTCGGCGTCGGCGAATTCGGCCAAGTGCAGGAGCTGCAAGGTTTCGCCGAGGGGGAAGAGATCGTCGATCTCGAGTTGCAGCGAGTCGGCGAGGTGCGGCAGGTCGGCCTGGCCGTTATAGGGCGAGGCGGCGATTTCCTCGAGCATGCCGGCGAGCGAGTTGGTCGAGACCAGCGGCAGCGCCAAGCCGAGCCCTGCGCCCAGCGCGACCGCTTCGCGACCCGCCGGTTTCGGTTCGGGGCGCTGGGTCATCAGCGCGTAGATCTTATCGACGAATTGGCGAAACTCCGGATCGAGGCGGTCGCGGGGATGGGTGAGGGGGATCGCGATTTCCGCCGCGATGCGCCCCGGGTTCGACGACAGCACGAGCACGCGGTCGCACATCAGCACCGCTTCTTCGATGTTGTGGGTGACCATCAAGATCGATTTGATCGGGATGCGGCCCTCCTGCCAGAGGTCGAGCAGGTCGGTGCGCAAGGTTTCCGCGGTAAGCACGTCGAGCGCCGAAAACGGCTCGTCCATCAAAAGGATTTGCGGCTGCACGACCAGCGCGCGGGCGAAACCGACGCGTTGGCGCATGCCGCCCGAAAGCTCCTTGGGGTAGGCGGATTCGAAACCGTCGAGGCCGATGACGTCGATCGCCTGCAACGCGCGCTTGCGCGTTTCGTCGAGCGCGACTCCTTGCGCTCTGAGGCCGATCTCGACGTTGTCGAGCACGGAGAGCCAGGGGAACAGCGCGAAGCTCTGGAACACCATCGCGACGCCTTCGGCCGGGCCGTCGACCGGTTTGCCCGCGATCGTGACCTTGCCGTCGCTGGGGTGCGCCAGTCCTGAGATAATGCGCAGCAGGGTCGACTTGCCGCAACCGGAACGCCCAAGCAGGGCGACGATTTCGCCCGACTTGAGGGTCAGGGAAACGTCTTGCAGCACCGGGGCGCCGACTTCGCCGGAACCCTTGGCGTAGGTCTGACTGACGTTGCTGACGTCGAGCAGCGCCGTGGAAGAGGTGTCGAGCATGGCGTTGTCCTCTCAGGATCGGGTATTAGAGCCGCAGCCGCCGCTCGGCGTAAGCGTAGAGCTGACGCCAGAACAGTCGGTTGAACAAGGTGACGACGATCGACATCATCGCGACGCCGAGAACGATCTTGGGGAAGTCGCCCTTGTCGGTGGCCACGGCGATGTAGTTGCCGATGCCGTGGGCGGAGACGGACTGGTCCTTCCACTTGACGTACTCGGCGACGATCGAGGCGTTCCATGAGCCGCCCGAGGCGGTGATCGCGCCGGTAAGGTAATAGGGCGCGATGCCCGGCAGAATGACCTGCCGCCACCAATCCCAGCCATGGACGCGGAAATTCGTCGCCGCCTCGCGCAAGTCGTTGGGAAACGCCGCCGCGCCGCCGATGGTGTTGAACACAATGTACCATTGTGTGCCGAATACGATGAGGCCGCTCAGCCAAATGTCCGGATTGAGGTTGAACGCCACGACGAGGCTGACCGCGGCGCCGAACAACAGATTGACCGGAAACGCGGCGAGAAACTGCGCGATCGGTTGGATCGCTTCGGCCCAGCGCGGCCTGAGACCGATCCACACGCTGATCGGCACCCAGAACAGCGTCGCCAGCGCCATCAGGGCGGTGACGCGCAACAGCGTGTAGAAGGTGAGAAGCGCAGCGTCGGCCACGTCGGGCCAGCCGAGTTCCGTTCCGACATAGGCGACGACGCTCCACATCGCCCACAGCGCCATCGCGACGACCAAGACGATCCAGGCGACGTCGAGAATGCGCGAGGCCGCCGGCGTCGGCGCGACCGCGTCGACGCGGAAAATTCTGGGAAGTCGCAGGCGCCAGAAGGTCACCGAGCGCAGCGCCGCGAAGATCGGTCGGAAACCCAATCGAATCCAGTGCGTCCGCTGCAGAAGATCGAGCACCCAGGAGCGTTCGACTTCCTGGCCGACCGACAGCTCGACGCGGAACTTTCCCGCCCAGGCGATGATCGGGCGGAACAGCAGTTGATCGTAAAGCAGGATCACGATCGCCATCGTCGCGACGGCGGCGAGAATGGCGTCCCACCGTCCCGCGTCATTGGCGGTGGCGATATAGGAGCCGACGCCCGGCAAGGTGATCGTGGTGTCGCCGACGGTGATCGCCTCCGACGCGACGACGAAGAACCAGCCGCCCGACATCGACATCATCGTGTTCCAGATCAGGCC
>JBEKFO010000462.1:0-3062 GCA_050013275.1 Roseiarcus sp.
TCTCAACGCGGGCAAGCCGTTGGCGCCGCTGATCCGCAACGCCAAGGACGGCGCCGCCGAGGTGCTGTACGGGCTGGGCGGCGCGGGAACCCGGCAAGGCGACGAACTGGCCGCCTTGATCTATTTGCGTCTCGCGCTGTTCCTGCGCCCCGATCACGATCTGGCGGCCGTCACCGTCGCCAATCTGTTCGAGGACCTCAAGCGCAACGACGCGGCGATTCGCGCCTATCAGCTGGTGCCGGCTTCCTCGCCGATGTACGAAAGCGCCCAGATCCAGGCGGCATTGGAATTGGATTCGATCGGGCGCTCCGACGACGCGATGGCGCGTCTGAAGGAAATCGTGGCGGTCAACCCGAAGGATTCGGAGGCCTGGAGCGCGTTGGGAAGCCTGCAGCGCTCGGCGAAGAAATACGAGGACGCGGCGGCCTCCTACGACAAGGCGATCGAACTGGTGGGAACGCCGGACCGCAGCAACTGGACGCTGTTCTATTTCCGCGGCATCTGCTTCGAGCGCGCCAAGCAATGGCCGAAGGCGGAGGCCGATTTCAAGAAGGCGCTGGAGCTGTACCCCGACCAACCGTTGGTGCTCAATTACCTCGGCTATTCCTGGGTCGATCAGGGCGTCAATCTCGACGAGGCGTTCAAGATGCTGCGCCGCGCGGTCGATTTGCGCCCGAGCGACGGCTATATCGTCGATAGCCTGGGCTGGGCCGACTACAAGCTCGGCCATTACGCCGAGGCGACCGAAGAGCTGGAAAAGGCGATCGACCTCAAGCCGGCCGACCCGGTCGTCAACGATCATCTCGGCGACGCCTATTGGCGCGTGGACCGCAGGATCGAGGCCCACTTCCAATGGAACCATGCGCGCGACATGGGGCCGGAGCCGGAAGATCTGCCGAAGATTCTCCACAAGATCGAATTCGGATTGCCCGACGAGCCGAGCAAGGACGAGTCTGCCGCTCCTCCGGCGCCCGTCGCTTCTCCCGCTCCTGCCGCACCCGATCAAAAGAGCGGCGGCTAGGATTGCCCGCGCGGCCGTCTTCGTCGCGGCTCTGGCGGGCGCCCGCCAAGGTCAATCTGACCTTGCACGTCCTCGGCCGGCGCGCGGACGGCTGGCACGAGCTCGACAGCGTCGTCGCCTTCGCCGACTGCTGCGACTGGCTGCGCTTCGAGCCCGCCGCATCGTTGTCGCTCATCGTCGACGGCCCGACCGCGCCGGCGGCGGGGGCGCTCGAGGACAATCTCGTCATGCGCGCGGCGCGGGCGCTCGCCGAACGCGCGCCCGGTTTGCGGATCGGCCGTTTCCATCTGCGCAAGGCCTTGCCGGTCGCCGCGGGTCTCGGCGGCGGCTCGGCCGACGCCGCGGCGGCGCTACGCGCGCTCGCGCATGAAAACGGTCTCGCCGGCGACGACGAGCGTCTCTGGGCGGCGGCGCGCGCGGTCGGCGCGGACGTGCCGGCATGCTTGCGCCCGAGCGCGCGCGTCATGGCGGGCTTAGGCGAAAAGCTCGGCCCGGCGCTCGATGCGCCGCCGCTGTTCGCGGTTCTCGCCAATCCCGGAATTCCGGTCGCCACCCCCGACGTCTTCGCCAAGCTCGGCCTCGCGCGCGGCGCATCGAGCGGCTGGGGTCCCTCGCCGCGGATCGGCGCGGGCGTCGATAGCGCAGGCTTCGTCGCGGCGCTGAGAAACGGCCGCAACGACTTGCAGGCGAGCGCGGTTCGGATCGCGCCGGGGGTCGCCGACGCGCTCGCCGCGTTGTCGCGCGCCCAGGGCGCTGCGCTGGCGCGGATGTCGGGTTCGGGCGCGACCTGTTTTGCGCTGTTCGCGGATCGATGTCTGGCGGCGCGCGCCGCGTGCGCCGTTCAGCGCGCGCATCCGGCCTGGTGGGTGCGGGCGACGACGCTGCGTTAGCTCCTCGAGCCTTCGCAGGCCCGCTTTGCGGCGCGCCGGCGCGGCCCTATAAGACGGCCTGCCCGTCCCGAAGAGCCACCCGCATGCGTCTCGTCTCCACCCCCGACAATCCGATCCCGGCGGGAGCGATCGTCGCGTCGGCGCGCGCCGTCGACGGGGTGAAGCTGCGCACCGCGCGTTGGGTTCCCGCGAGCGCGCTGCGCGGCACCGTGGCGATCCTGGGCGGACGCGGCGAATTCATCGAGAAATATTTCGAGACGATCCAGCAATTGCTCGATCGCGGTTTCGCGGTCGCGACGGTGGATTGGCGCGGGCAGGGCGGCTCGGCGCGGCAACTGAGCAATCCGCGCAAGGGCCATATCGACGACTTTTCGCTCTACGAACGCGATCTCGACGCCCTGGTCGGCGAGGTTCTCGGGCCCTCGTGCCCGCGGCCGTGGTTCGGACTTTGCCACTCTATGGGCGCGGCGATCCTGCTCGCCGTGGCGCGCGCCGGGCGTTGCCCGTTCGAGCGCCTGGTGCTGACCTCGCCGATGATCGCGCTTTCGGCGTTGAAGCGACCGCGCGTCGCGCGGCTCGTCGCCGAGGCGCTCGACTCGGTCGGCCTCGGCGGCGCCTTCTCGCCGGGCGGCGGCTCGAAAATGGTCCTCGCCGGCCCGTTCGCCGGCAACCCCCTGACCTCGGACCCGGTGCGCTACGCCCGCATTTCCGGCGTCATCGCCGCCGCCCCGGAGCTCGGCCTCGGCTGGCCGACGGTCGGCTGGCTGCACGCGGCCTTTCGCCTGATGCGCGCGTTCGAGGACCCGGATTTTCCCCGGCGCACGCTGACGCCCGCGCTGGTCGTCGCCTCGGGCGCGGACCGGGTGACCGACACGCGAGCGGCCGAGCGATTCGCCTCGCGCTTGCGCGCGGGGCGGCTCATCGTCGTCGACGGCGCGGAGCACGAAATCATGATGGAGCGCGACATCTTCCGCGATCGCTTCTGGGCGGCGTTCGATTCGTTCATTCCCGGGATCGAGGGCGAATTGGCGCGGGCTGCGCAGTGACGGACGCTTTCGGTCGCGAGCCGAGCCTCGATGCGCCCGCGCGCATGGCGCTGGCGCAAATCGTCGCTTTCGCGCTCGCGCGCCTCGCGCTCGCGGCGACGCTCG
>JBEKFO010000463.1:0-3044 GCA_050013275.1 Roseiarcus sp.
GCGATCTTGCCGGAAATGACCGCTTCGCCGATGAGGTCGACGAGAGTGGCGAGCGCGCCGCTGCTCAATCCCGCCTCGGCGACCGCGAGGCCCTGGGCGTTCGCGTAGGCGCTAAGATCGCCCATGATCCAGTTGGCGACCGCCTTGGCGTCGCGTTTCGCGCCGCCGTGCTTGACCGCGTCCTCGAAGAAGTCGGCGGTCTCCTTGTCGGCGACGAGGATCGTCGCATCGTAGGCGGATAGCCCGTAGTCGGCTATGAAACGGGCCTTCTTGGCGTCGGGCAGTTCGGGCAGGTAGGCCGCGAGCGCGTCGACGAACGCGTCGTCGAGTTCGAGCGGCAGCAGATCGGGGTCAGGGAAGTAGCGATAGTCGTGCGCCTCCTCCTTGGAGCGCATCGAGCGCGTCTCGCCGCGCACGGGATCGAACAGGCGCGTCTCCTGCTCGATCTCGCCGCCGTCTTCGCGAACGGCGATCTGGCGGCGCGCCTCGACTTCGATCGCCTGGCCGATGAAGCGGATCGAGTTGACGTTCTTGATTTCGCAGCGCGTGCCGAGCGGCTCGCCGGGGCGGCGCACCGAGACGTTGACGTCGGCGCGCAGGTTGCCCTTCTCCATGTCGCCGTCGCACGAGCCGACGTAGCGCAGGATGGTGCGCAGCTTGCTCACATAGGCCTTGGCTTCGTCGGCCGAGCGCATGTCGGGCTTGGAGACGATCTCCATCAGCGCGACGCCGGAGCGGTTGAGATCGACGAAGCTCATCGTCGGCGACTGGTCGTGCAGCGACTTGCCGGCGTCCTGTTCGAGATGCAAGCGCTCGATGCCGACCTTGATCGAGTGGTCGGGCGTCAGATCGACCTGGATCTCGCCTTCGCCGACGACCGGGCTCTTGTACTGCGAAATCTGGTAGCCCTGCGGCAGGTCCGGATAGAAGTAATTCTTGCGATCGAAAGTCGAGCGGTGGTTAATCTTCGCCTTGAGCGCGAGGCCCGTGCGCACCGCCTGCGCGACGCATTCCCGGTTGATGACCGGCAGCATGCCGGGCATGGCGGCGTCGACCAGCGAAACGTGGGTGTTGGGCTCGCCGCCGAAGGCCGTGGAAGCGCCCGAGAACAGCTTGGCGCGCGAATTGACTTGCGCATGAACCTCCAGGCCGACGATGACTTCCCAGTCGCCCGTCACGCCACGGATGAGCTTCGAATTCGTCGCTGGCTCCGACATGTTTCGTTTCCCAAAGTCTCGAGATCGCTACGCGGCGACGATATCGCCGCTCAAGCCCACCAGGCCTGAGGCGCGCGCGCGCCGCCCGCCGATTGCTCGATCGCATGGCCGAGCGTGAACAGCGTTTCTTCGTCGAATGGCCGGCCGATGACTTGCAGTCCGAGCGGCAACCCCTCGGCCGACAGGCCCGCGGGAGCGACCAGCCCCGGCAGGCCCGCCATGTTGACCGTCACGGTGAAGACGTCGTTGAGATACATTTCGACCGGGTCCGCCGAACCCTTCTCGCCGATGCCGAAGGCCGGCGAAGGCGTCGCCGGCGTCAGAATCGCGTCGACGCCGCCAGCAAAGACGATCTCGAAATCACGCTTGATCAGCGTGCGGATCTTTTGCGCGCGCACGTAATAGGCGTCGTAGTAGCCGGCGGACAAGACATAGGTGCCGATCATCAGGCGGCGGCGCACCTCCGCGCCGAAGCCCTTGGCGCGCGTCTTTTCGTAGAGGTCGACGATCTCCGCCGCCGGCTCGCGCAGCCCATAGCGAACGCCGTCGTAGCGCGCCAGATTGCTAGAGGCCTCGGCGGGCGCGACGATGTAGTAGGCGGGCAGCGCGTGGCGTGTGTTGGGCAGCGAGACGTCGACCACTTTCGCGCCGGCTGCGCGCAGCCAATCGGCGCCGCGCCGCCACAGCGCCTCGATCTCGGCGTTCATGCCTTCGAGGCGATATTCGCGGGGAATGCCGATCGTCAGCCCCTTCAATGAGGCGCCGACCGCCGCTTCGTAGTCGGGCACCGCAGCGTCCGCGCAGGTCGAATCCTTCGGGTCGGCGCCCGCCATCGAGCGCAGCATGATCGCACAGTCGCGCACCGTGCGCGCGAGCGGTCCCGCCTGGTCGAGCGACGAGGCGAACGCGACCATGCCGTAGCGCGAGCAGCGCCCATAAGTCGGCTTGATCCCGGCCGTTCCGGTGAAAGCGGCGGGCTGGCGGATCGAACCGCCGGTGTCGCTCGCCGTCGCCGCCAGGCACAATCGCGCCGCCACCGCGGCGGCCGAACCTCCCGACGAGCCGCCGGGCGTCAACAGACCGCGCTTGTCGCCGGCGAGCGCTGCGCGCGCCTTCTCGACGCTCCAGTTCGGCGGCAGCCATGGCGAGGCGACGGGACCGTAGTAGGAGGTTTCGTTCGACGAGCCCATCGCGAACTCGTCCATGTTCAGCTTGCCGAGCATCACCGCGCCGTCGCGCCATAGATGCTCGGTGACGGTCGATTCGTAAGGGGGCTTGAAGCGGTCGAGGATGTGGCTGCACGCCTGGGTATGCACGCCCTTGGTCGCGTAGAGGTCCTTGACGCCGATCGGCAGGCCTTCGAGCGGCGCGGCCGCGCCCGCGGCGAGGCGCGCGTCGCTCGCCCGCGCCATCTCCAGCGCTTTATCCGGCGTCGTCGCGACGAACGCGTTGAGGCCTTTGGCGCGGTCGATCGCGCGCAAATGCGCCTCGGTCAATTCGACGCTCGAAAGTCGGCGGGATCGCAACGCGTCGCGAGCCTCGGCGAGCGTCAGGGAGGTGGGTTCGGTCAAGTCGGTTTCCATCTCAAACAAAAGGAAAAGCGGCGGGGCCCGTCACTCAATGACTTTGGGGACGACAAAGAAACCGTCTTCGGCGAGCGGCGCGTTGGCCAGGATCAGCGGCTCGATCTCGCCGTCGGTCACGACATCCTCGCGCATCGGCAGCTTCATCGGGATGACCGACGTCATCGGTTCGACGCCCGAGACGTCCACGGCGCTCAATTCCTCGACGAAGGCGAGGATGGCGTTGATCTCGTTCTGCAGATGC
>JBEKFO010000464.1:0-2977 GCA_050013275.1 Roseiarcus sp.
GGCGCCCGCCTTCTCCAGCGAAACATGATCGAGCGGCGTCGGCGCGACCGACAGCTTCTCGTAGCCGTCGGCGGCGCCCTCGGCGGCGCGCGCGTGGTTGCGCACGACGCGCAGCATCGCATCGGCGTTGGCCTTGTGGCCGGCGAAGGGGCCGAGCTTGGCCGCGATTTCCGCCGAGGTCGCGTAGGCGCGCCCGGTCATGACGGCCGATAGCGAGCCGCAGATCGCGCGCGCCTCGTCGCTGTCGTAGGCGATGCCGCAGGACATCAGGAGCCCGCCGACATTGGCGTAGCCGAGGCCGAGCGTGCGGTAGTCATAGGACAGGCGCGCGATTTCCTTCGACGGGAATTGCGCCATGGTGACGGAGATTTCGAGCGTCAGCGTCCACAGCCGCACCGCATGCTCGTAAGAGGCGACGTCGAACACGCGCGTTTCGGGATCGCGGAACGGCAACAGGTTCAGCGACGCCAGATTGCAGGCGGTGTCGTCGAGGAACATGTATTCCGAGCATGGATTCGAGGCGCGGATCGGCCCCGAGGCCGGGCAGGTGTGCCAATCGTTGATGGTGGTGTGATATTGCAGGCCGGGATCGGCCGAGGCCCACGCGGCGTAGCCGATCTTCTCCCACAGATCCGCCGCCTTGACCGTCTTGTGGACCTTGCCGTCGAGTCGGCGCGTCAGGTTCCACTCTCCCTCGGTCTCGACCGCATGCAGGAAGGCGTCGGTGACGCGCACCGAATTGTTGGAGTTCTGGCCGGCGACCGTCAGATAGGCCTCCGACTGCCAGTCGGTGTCGTAGGTGTCGAACTCGAGATTGGCGTAGCCCTGGCGCGCGAACTGGATGATGCGCTTGATGATGCCGTCGGGCACGTCATTGCGCCGCGCGAGCTTCACTTCGCGCTTGAGCGCCGGGTTCTTTTCGACGGCGAAGCAATCGTCGCCGGGGCCCTCGCAGTTGACGCAAGCCTTGAGGATCGCCTTGAGGTGGCGCTTGACGATCTTGGAGCCGGTCACCAGCGCGGCGACCTTCTGCTCCTCCTTCACCTTCCAGTCGATATAGGCCTCGATGTCGGGATGATCGACGTCGACCACCACCATTTTGGCGGCCCGGCGCGTGGTGCCGCCCGACTTGATGGCGCCGGCGGCGCGATCGCCGATCTTGAGGAACGACATCAGGCCGCTCGAGCGCCCGCCGCCCGAGAGCTTCTCGTTCTCGCCGCGCAGCCTGGAAAAGTTGGAGCCGGTGCCCGAGCCGTATTTGAACAGGCGCGCCTCGCGCACCCACAGATCCATGATGCCGCCTTCGTTGACGAGGTCGTCGGCGACCGACTGGATGAAGCAGGCGTGCGGCTGCGGATGCTCGTAGGCGGATTTCGACTTGGTCAGTTTGCCCGTCTCGAAGTCGACGTAATAATGGCCCTGCCCCGGCCCGTCGACGCCGTAGGCCCAATGCAGGCCGGTGTTGAACCATTGCGGCGAATTGGGCGCCGCCATCTGGCGCGCCAGCATGAAGCGCGTTTCGTCGAAATAGGCGCGCGCGTCCTCCTCGCTATCGAAATAGCCGCCCTTCCAACCCCAGTAGGTCCAGGCGCCGGCGAGCCGGTCGAACACCTGGCGCGCCGAAGTCTCCGAGCCGGTGCGCTCGGCCTTGGGCAACGCCTCCAGCGCCGCCTCGTCGGGAACGGAGCGCCACAGGAACGACGGCACGCCGTTCTCCTCGACTTTTCTCAGCCGCGCGGGCACGCCCGCCTTGCGAAAGTACTTCTGCGCCAGCACGTCGGCGGCGACCTGGCTCCAGCCGGCCGGAACTTCGATTCGCTCGAGCGAAAACACCACCGAACCGTCGGGGTTGCGAATTTCGCTCTTCGTCGTCTCGAACGCGATCAACGCGTAAGGCGATTGCGAACCCTTGGTGTAGCGCCGCTCGATATGCATGAGACCCATTCCCGATATGCAGCGGACATGATCCGCCCTCGACCGCCGAAGCAGCCCCCCAAATTGCCATTGTCCCGTTTTTTACCAGCGCAGGCGATTGAACGCCCCGGCTCAACGCGCCGCAAGCGCTTCGCCCCGCAACCCAAAGAACGTTCCCATAAGCGGGCGCCGACGTTCACTCAGCCCCTCGCAAGGGGCGCCGAGCGACGCGCGCCGAGAACGTCCTGACTATTACGACTTTGTGACCTGAGCGTCAACAGCTTGTGCCGAGACCTCGCCTCGAACACAATATATTGTGGAGAAAAATGTATAACGTTGCGTTAACGCGGCGGCCTCTTGACACCATCGGCCGAGTCGGCGCGCCCTCGCAAGCGGAAAATTTTTGCGATTCCCGCTCGCTATTCGCGCTGGACAGGCTCCGCTCGCCTCGCCATAGTCCGCCGCGCGGCGCGAGCCCGCCGCGCTCCTTCGCCAGCGGCGGGAAACGATGAAGTTATTTCTCCTCAGATTCTTCACCTGGTGGAACGGAGCGACGCTCAACACGCTCTGGCACACGCGCCGCCACGGCGAATTCGTCGGCAGCGACGCGTTCGGCAACCGCTACTATCGCACGCGCGGCGGCGCGATCGATCCGGCGCTCGGCTTCGAGCGCCGCTGGGTGATCTACAACGGCGCCTCCGAAGCTTCGATGACGCCGCCGGGCTGGAACGGCTGGCTGCACCACACGGTCGACGTCGCGCCGAGCCAGGAAGACTACAAGCCGCACGAGTGGGAGCGCCCGCATATCGGCAATCCCACGGGAACCCCTGCGGCGATTCGCCCCAAGGGCTCGACGCTGCGGCGCGGCCCGCGCCAGGCTTCGAACGGCGATTATCAGGCGTGGACGCCGGAAGGCTGAAGACGCCGCCTTCATTTCGCCCTGCTTTGCCGTCACGGGGAGCCGAAGCAATGGAGCGCGCGGGATTCCATGCGGCAGGCCCGAATCAGACGATGAACGGACGAAACTGGCTGATCGGCGCGCTGGCGGGCGCGGCGCTCCTCG
>JBEKFO010000465.1:0-2973 GCA_050013275.1 Roseiarcus sp.
CGAGCGCAAATACGGCCAGACGTTCGAGATCGATCTCGACCTCGTCGCCGATCTCGCCGCGGCGGCGGCGGGCGACGATCTCAAGGCGACCGTCGACTACGGCAAGGTCGTCGCGGTGACGCAGCAGGTTTTTTGCGGCGAGCCGCGGGTGCTCGTCGAGGCCGCGGCGTTCGATATCGCGCACGCGCTGCTGGAGAAATTTCCCCGCATCGTGTCGGTCGTGGTGCGGGTCGGCAAGGTGGCGCCGCCGATCGCCGCGCCGCTGCGCGCGGTCGGCGTCGAGATCGAGGTCAAGCGTGGCGATTGACCGCCCCGTCGAGGTCGCGCTCGGCCTCGGCGGCAATATCGGCGACGTCGCGGCGGGTTTCGTTCACGCGCTGGGCCGCCTCGCCGCGACGCCGGGGGTGAGGCTCGCGCGGGTCTCCTCGGTCTACCGCACGCCGCCCTGGGGCAAACTCGACCAGCCGCAATTTCTCAACATGGCGGCGCTGGTCGAGACGACCTTGCCGCCGCGGGCGCTGCTCGCGCTCTGTCTCGAAATCGAACGGGCCCTCGGTCGCGAGCGGCTCGAGCGCTGGGGGCCGCGCACGCTCGACATCGACATCCTGACCTACGGCGAGGCGAGGATCGACGAGCCCGATCTGAAGGTCCCGCATCCGCGCCTCGCCGAGCGCGCCTTCGTCCTCGCGCCGCTGGCGGAGATCGCGCCGCATCTCAACGTCGCTGGCCGGGAGGTTCGGGAGTGGCTGGCGGGGGCGGACTGCGCTGGCGTCGAGGTCGATGCGGAGGCGAGCGCGAGGGTGAAGGGGGCGGTCGGGGGCGGCGGCGCTTGTTGACGCGCGCGGCGCCGAGCTAGCCGGAATTTAGGTCTTGCGGGCCTGTCGCCGTGTTCCCGCAACGCTGGAGCGAAACACTTGCGTGAACGCCGTAGCCCGCAAGGGAGGAAGGGGCACGCGTTTCTTTCCGCGGTTGCTTTTCTTTCAAGGGCTTGCGGCACGGAAAATTTCCCTGTCGCTGTCATCGGGGGCCAGCGTCGGCAACCGGAGTTCGCGCGGCGCGCCGGTGATCCGCAGCGGCGGCGGCCCTTCCGGCGCGTTTGCGATCAGCGCGCGGCCGAAGCCGTCATAGCGGTCGAGCTCCCCGGTGAGCTTGATCGGCCGGTCCATCGCATGGAGATCGCCCTCCATCATCATCGTATGTGCGACGACCATCGCGTCTGAGAGCCGCGCGATCTGCAACTGGACGAAACCGGCGGGCGGGTCGACCTCGCGGCTTGCGAGCATCTCGGCGATGATCTGGCGCACGCGGCGGACCGTGATCTTTTCCACATTCGCGATATTCACCCCTGAGGCGCCCATCGTCAGTCGTTCCAGAATGCGCTGCTTGCGCTCCGCCGTCGCCCGGCGCTCTTCGATGCGTGGCGCCTTGTGAGGCGCCGGCGGCGGTTCGGCGCGGCGGGATTTCTTGTCTTTCTTCGCCATGGCCGGGGTCCGGGAGCGGTGGGAGCTATATAAAAAGAATAGCATGAATTGGGTTTTTCAGAAAGATAAATGTACAAGCGATTGAAAGTTCAGAGGAATTAGACGCGGCGACGCGCCGCGCCGGCGCACGGGCGAGTTCGCCCGAAGGGCCATGGCAAAGCGGAGAAATTAGGAAACTGGGGATTTAGTAAAGTGTCACCGTTAGCCTGGTTAGCCTGGGGATTTAGTAAAGTGTCACCGTTAGCCCGCACCGTTAGCCCGTTAGCCACCGTTAGCGTGGAAAACCACGCGCATGCGATGGCGTTACACTTCTTTTATTACAATTTCGTTCGGATACATAAGACGCTCAAGACGACGCCAACGATGGCCGCTGGAGTCACCAATCGGCTCTGGGAAATCGCCGATATGGTTGGTGTTCTTGAGGCGTGGGAACAGAATAAACCTAGTGGTTAGCCCTGGTAATAACTACACCCGCAACTTTCGCAATTGCGTCGTCGACTTGCGGAGCACCTCCGGCTTTCAATTCAAATGGAATGTTCGCGGCTTTAAGTGCTCGCGTTAACGCGGTTGCCTCGGGAAGTGGATTCGTCAGGGATGGCGTCAAGACAGCGAGACCGGTTGACGATATTGACTGAGAGTCACGAATTCCTGTCGTTGTGCTTATCTTCCAATGTGCGTCAGACAAAAGAGTCCAGAACTCTTGTGCGTACTGGCCACAATCGGTACAGAATTGATCAACGTCAATATCCACAACGTATTGATTTCCGCTCGGTTGATTAAGTAGCTGTAATAACAGCGTCCTATCCC
Source organism: Roseiarcus sp. (assembly GCA_050013275.1). Lineage (GTDB taxonomy): Bacteria > Pseudomonadota > Alphaproteobacteria > Rhizobiales > Beijerinckiaceae > Roseiarcus. The sequence continues at coordinate 2,289 of JBEKFO010000465.1, forward strand.
GAGATAATGTTCGTGGCTCTAATTTTACTATTCGCGCTGTCAAATCATCGAGATGCGCTTTTGCTTCGTCTGGTGTAGCGCCATTAAGTTTATCCCTATACGCATCAATTTGTGTTCTTTGCGTTTCTATAGTGGCATTTTTGGCCGAAATCGTCCCGGCATCAATCTCTTTCACAAGAAACCAAACACACCCTGCAACAGCCAAAGCGATGACCGAAACAGACCATGGAGCGCCGCGAATCACCGCAGCCTCCCTGCGAAGCGTCTCGATAATGTTTGCCATGCAAATTCCCCTTGGTCAGTATGCACCAAAGAGGAAAATTGGCGAGTCGAGCACCCGCTCCAGGCTGCCATATTCAAACTGGCCCACTACCGAAGATGGGCCTCACCGCAACATGAGAATGCAGCCCGACGACTTCAAGCCGATGCCCAGCATTGGCCCGGGCGTCGAGGAGATCAGAGTTTTCGATCGAAGCGCCGCTTATCGCCTCATTTATGTCGCGCGTCTCGCGGAAGCCGTCTTTGTCCTGCATGTCTTTCAAAAGAAGACCCAAGCGACATCGTTGCGGGACGTCGCGCTCGCCAAGGCGCGGTTCGCCCAACTGATGAAGGACAGAAAATGACCGAGATCGAGACCTTCGCCAGCGTTTGGGACGCGGTCGCGGATACGCCCGCCGAGGCGGCC
>JBEKFO010000466.1:0-2971 GCA_050013275.1 Roseiarcus sp.
ATGGACGGCGCCGAGGCGCGCCCGCGCCCGCGCCGGGACGAGGGCCTCGCAGAACGTAAGGTTCGCGCCGAGCGGGCTGACGAAGACGACCTGGCTCGCCTCGATGTGCGCAATCGCGTCGTCGTTCCTGACGAAACGCATCTCGGACTGCCTCCTCCTCCGTGCGCCAAATCGAACACTTGGCTTGACGACAGCATTGCATATTAGAATAGCTATGAAAATTGATATGAGCTTGTCCTTCGACGCCGAGGTCGGCAAGAGAATCAGCGACCGGACAGGGCGTGCATTGCCTTCGTCCGCTAAGCGACGTAAGTGCGCGGCCCTGCCTTCACGCGCCGAAGCGCCGCCGCCGCGGCGCGTCCGATTGGAGGGCGCTCGAGGCGACGTCGCAATGTCGGAGATTTCCCCGTCCCGGTGGGCCAGACCTTGGAAGGCCGCCTGGGACAGTCCCGTTTTCCTTTTGTCGCTGACGGCGCTGATCTGGGCCGGCCACGCGGTCGTCAGCCGCATGGCGGTCGGACAAATCGCTCCGATGACGCTGACCTGCGGGCGCTGGGCGGTGGCGCTCGGCCCCATCGTCTTCGCCGCGCGCGGGACGCTGCGACGGGACATCGAAGCCCTGCGCGGGCGCTGGCTGTTTGTGGTCTCGATGGGCGCACTCGGCTTCACCGGGTTCAACGCGTTGTTCTACGTCGCCGCGCATCGCACCGGCGCGCTCAATCTGTCGATCATCCAGGGCGCAATTCCCGCCTTCGTGCTGATCGGCGCACGCTTCGTGTTCGACGAGAAGGTGAGCGCGCTGCAAGCGCTCGGCGCCTTCGCGACCATGCTCGGAGTGGCGGCGATCGCCGCGCAAGGCGATTGGTCGAGGCTCGCCGGGCTTGCCTTCAACAGCGGCGATCTCATGGTGCTGATCGCCTGCTTCCTGTACGCCGGCTACACCGTCGGACTGCGCGACCGGCCGCGCGTGTCCGGTCTCGGCCTTCTCGCCGGCATGGCGCTGTCCGCTTTTGTCACCTCGATCCCGCTGTTCGTGTGGGAGGTCGCCGCCGGCGATTTCTTCTGGCCGACGGTCGAGGGTCTGCTGTTGCTGCTGTTCGCCGCGCTTGGGCCGGCGTTTGCGTCGCAGGTCTTTTATATGCGCGGGGTAGAATTGATCGGGCCCGGCCGGGCAGGCGTGTTCGTCAATCTGGTGCCGGCGTTCGGCGCGCTGATGGCGGTCGTCTTGCTCGGCGAGCCGTTCGCCGCATACCATGTCGCGGCGCTGGCTCTGGTCGTCGGCGGGATCGCCATCGCTCAGCGCGGCCCGCCGCATCGGCGGTAATGTCGTTGAGCGTCAGAGGAGGAGCGTCGGTCATGGGCCACTGGATCAAGTTGAAGGCGAGCGACGGCTTCGAGCTCGGCGCCTGGCGCGCCGAGCCCAAGGGCGCCCCGCGCGGCGGCGTCGTCGTCGTGCAGGAGATCTTCGGCGTCAACGCGCACATCCGCGCGGTCGCCGACGGTTACGCCGCCGACGGCTATCTGGCGATCGCCCCCGCCATTTTCGACCGCGGCGAAAGAGACGTCGATCTCGCCTATGGCCCCGAGAGCTTCACGCGCGGCTTGGCCTTGGTGAAAGAGATTCCGCGCGAGGCGACGATGCTCGACATCGGCGCGGCGGTCGAGGCGGCCAAGAGCGCTGGCAAGGTCGGCGTCGTCGGCTATTGCCTCGGCGGCACCCTCGCCTGGGTCGCCGCGGCGCAGTTGCAGGATCTCTCCGCGGCCGTCGGCTACTATGGGGGCGGAATCATCGGCCTCAAGGACCTCACGCCGCGCGCGCCCACGATGCTGCATTTCGGCGAAAAAGACGAACACATTCCGGTCGCCGGGGTGCGCGAGGTCGCGGCGGCGCATCCGGAAGTGCCGGTCTACTTCTATCCCGCGGGCCATGCGTTCAACCGCGACGTCGGCGCGGGCTATCACGCGTCGAGCGCGGCGCTGGCGAAATCGCGCACGCTGGAGTTTTTCGCCAAGCATCTCGGCTAGCGGCGCAAGAGGCGTTGCGCGCCTTGCGGCGCGCGCCCCTTATTCGGTCGGTCTGAGCCCGGCCGCCCTCCCCGCAAGCGGAAGGGGACCGGCCCGCGTTACTTTACCAGCCGCGGTCCAGCGGCGCCCGGCGTCTCGTTCTCCTGCACGACGCCGAGACGGCGCGCGACTTCCGTATAGGCCTCGATCATGCCGCCGAGATCTCTGCGGAAGCGGTCTTTGTCCATCTTCTCGTTGGACTTGACGTCCCACAGGCGGCACGAATCGGGGCTGATTTCGTCGGCGACGACGATGCGCATGTTGTCGCCTTCCCACAGCCGGCCGCATTCGATCTTGAAGTCGACCAGACGAATGCCGACGCCGAGGAACAGACCGGTCAGGAAGTCGTTGACGCGAATGGCGAGCGCCATGATGTCGTCGATTTCCTGCGGCGAGGCCCAGCCGAAGGCGGTGATATGCTCCTCGGACACCATCGGATCGTTGAGCGCGTCGTTCTTGTAATAGAACTCGATGATCGAGCGCGGCAGCTGCGTGCCTTCCTCGATGCCCAAGCGCGTGGCCAGCGAGCCCGCGGCGACATTGCGCACGACGACCTCGAGAGGAATGATTTCGACCTCGCGAATCAGTTGCTCGCGCATATTGATGCGGCGCATGAAATGCGTGGGGACGCCGATCTCGTTGAGGCGCTGGAAAAGATATTCGGAGATACGATTGTTCAGAACGCCTTTGCCCTCGATGACTTCGTGCTTTTTGGCGTTGAAAGCGGTCGCATCGTCCTTAAAGTGCTGAATCAACGTGCCAGGCTCCGGGCCCTCGTAGAGAACCTTGGCTTTGCCTTCGTAAATGCGTCGGCGGCGGTTCATGCGGTGCAACCGTGGCTTGAGGAAATCCATTGAGTCGGCCTTTTCTGACAGCTATCTCGCCGTTCGCGCAACCGCGCTTAGGC
>JBEKFO010000467.1:0-2969 GCA_050013275.1 Roseiarcus sp.
CACCCCGGACGCGTGCTCAGGCGCGAGATCGAAGCGCGCGGATTGTCGGCGAACGCGCTGGCTCTCGCGTTGCGCACGCCCTCGGGCCGGATCACCGACATTCTCAACGGCAAGCGCGGCATCTCTCCGGAAACCGCCATGCGGCTCGGGCGGTACTTTGGCAACAGCGCACGGTTTTGGCTCAATTTGCAGATGGCCTACGAATTGGCCGTCGCCGAACGCGACCTCGGCGCGCGGATTTCGGTCGAGGTGGCGCCCGCGGCGGCGTGACGGAGCCCGGTTCGGCCAACCTCGCCGGCCGGCCGCGGCCTTTGACTCCGGCGTCGCAACAAGACAGAAACCGGCGGCGGCGAGGGCGGCGGGTCGGGACTCCGCGGCGCCGCCTCCAACGCCCGCTCGCATGGCTCCAACCCCTTGTCCCGCCACGCGCGTCGCGCGGGCGGCAGCAGAACGTTACTCGATGATTAACGCCTTCCGATCGACGACCGCGCCCGGCGCCCCATTTTGGCGCAACGCCTCCCTTCCGGCCGCCGCGATCGCGCCGCGCGGCGAGATATCGCCGCGATGAGCCGCTCCGTCCTCCGGCGCTATAGGACGCTTGTCACCGAAGGCCGCATCGAGGCCGACGGCGCGCAGATCGAGCTCGCGGCGCGCTTCGACAGCCTCGCTGCGGGGCTCGCCGGCTATCGGCCGGGGCGGCGCGCCGGCGCCCTCGCCCGCCTGATCGGCGCCAAGCCGAACGAGCCGCCGCGCGGCCTCTACGTTCACGGCGCTGTCGGGCGCGGCAAGACCCTGCTGATGGACCTCTTCTTCGAGGGCGCGCCGATCGGGCTCAAGCGTCGCGTCCACTTTCACGCCTTCATGACCGACGTCCACGCGCGGGTGCATCGCTGGCGGCAGATGCGCAAGCGCGGCGAAATCCTCGGCGACGATCCGATCGCGCCGGTGGCCGCGGCGCTGGCGGGCGAAGCCTGGCTGTTGTGCTTCGACGAGTTCGGCGTGCGCGACATCGCCGACGCGATGATCCTGGCGCGGCTGTTCGCGGCGTTGTTCGCCGCCGGCGTCGTGGTCGTGGCGACGTCGAACGTCGCGCCCGGCGAGCTTTACAAGGACGGGTTGAACCGCGCGTTGTTCCTGCCCTTCGTCGCGCTGATGCGCGAGCGGCTCGACGTCGTCGAGTTGAAGGCCCGCACCGACTTTCGCCTGGAAAAGCTCGCGCGCGCGCCGGTCTATTATTGGCCCGACGACGCGCGCGCCAGCGCGGCGCTCGACGAGACGTTCCACAGGCTGACCGGCGCGGCGCGCGGCGCGCCGATGGACATTGCGCTGCTCGGCCGAACTCTACGCGTTCCCCAGGCGATCGACGGCGTCGCGCGCTTCTCGTTCGACGATCTGTGCCGGCGCCCCTTGGGGGCGGCGGACCACCTCGCCATCGCCGAAGAATTCCATACCGTCGTCGTCGATCACGTGCCCAAGCTCCGCGCCGACGAGCGCAACGAGGTGCGACGATTTATCACGCTTATCGACGCGCTTTACGACATGAAGGTGAAGCTAATCGCCTCGGCCGCGGCCGAGCCGTCCGAACTCTATTGCGGCGCCGACGGCGCAGAAGCGTTTGAGTTCGCTCGCGCCGCGTCGCGCCTCATCGAAATGCGCTCCATCGACTATCTCGGCGAGCCGCACGGCGCCGCAGAACGAGCCATTTCCGGCGATCTCGGCGGTTTGGTCGAAACCTAGCTGGCGCGTCAGCGCATTTCATGTCAGCATCGCCGCGGGGGCGCCTGCGGGAGCCAGACTACACTTGTCACAATCCTCGGCCGCCGACTCCGTCGAAGCGCGGATTCTGGAGATCGCGCTCGCTCACGTGCGTAAATTTGGCTCGGCGCGCGTCACCGTCGTCGGCGTCGCGCAAGAAGCGGGCATGACGCACGCCAACGTCTATCGCTATTTTCCCTCCAAGGCGGCGCTGCTCGAGGAAATCACGGCGTCCTGGCTGCGCCCGATCGAGACGCGCCTGCGGGAGGCGGTCGAAGGCGCAGCTCCCGCCTACGACAAGCTCGAAAACATTCTGATAACCGTCCATCGCGCCTACCGCCAGCAGTTGGAGAGCGACCCCGCGTTGTTCGACCTGCTGATCGAGGCGCTCGAGGAGGATCGCGGCAGCGCGCGCCGACACCGCGCGCGGGTGCAGTCGGAAATCCAGCGCGTCGTCGAGGAAGGCGTCGCCTCCGGCGCCTTCGCCATGACCGACCGGCGCCGCGCGATGTCGCTGATCTTCGACGCCGCGCATCGCTTCATCCATCCGATTGCGTTGCGGCTCGACAAGGACGTCGCGAGCGCCGCGCTGGCGACGCGATTCGAAACGATCGTCGCTATGGTGCTGAGAACCCTGAAAACGGGACGGGCCTGACGCGCGCCCCTCACACCCTGAGCGGCATCAGGACGTAGAGCGCCGGCGAGCCGTCGCGATCCTGGATGATCGTCGGCGAGCCCGGATCGGACAGCTTGATCAGCGCGGTGTCGCCGGCGAGCTGCCCGGCGATGTCGAGCAGGTAGCGCGCGTTGAAGCCGATCTCGATCGGCGCGGAATCGTAGTCGACCTCGATTTCTTCGCTCGCCGAACCCGAATCGGGATTGTTGACGGAGAGCGTCATCTTATTGTCGGCGATCGAGAGCTTGATCGCGCGGCCGCGCTCGGAAGAAATCGTCGAGACGCGATCGACCGCGTTGGCGAAGGGCTCCTTGTCGATGACGAGGCGCTTGTCGTTGTGCGTCGGAATGACCCGGCTGTAATCGGGGAACGTGCCGTCGATCAGCTTGGTCGTCAGCACCACGTCGCCGAACTGGAAACGCGCCTTGGTCGTCGAAATCTCGACCGCGACTTCCTGCGTCATGTCCTCGAGCAGCTTCTGCACTTCGCTGACCGCCTTGCGCGGCGCGATGACGCCGGGCATGCCGGCCGCGCCCTT
>JBEKFO010000468.1:0-2960 GCA_050013275.1 Roseiarcus sp.
AAGCGCGATCGTTCCTGACGGCGCGGGCGGCTGGACGACGATCGGCGACCTGGACCCGACGGGCGACGTCTGTTCGAAGGGCAAGACCGCGTCGATGTCCGGCAAGAATATCGGCGACCTCTTGAACGGCGCGAACATCACCTGGGGCTTCTTCGAGGGCGGCTTCGATCTGACCGCGACCAACGCCGACGGCTCGACGGGGTGCGCGCGCGCGACGACCTCGGACGTCACCAAGGTCAAATACGCCGATTACATTCCCCATCACCAGCCGTTCCAGTACTACGCTTCGACCGCCAATCCGCAGCACAAGCGACCGAGCTCGGTCGCCGCGATCGGAACAAATGACGACGGCGGCGCCAACCATCAGTACGACCTGACCGATTTTACCGCCGCGCTGAAGAGCGGCGCGCTTCCCGCGGTGAGCTTCCTCAAGGCGCCGGCCTACCAGGACGGCCACGCCGGCTATTCCGACCCGCTCGACGAACAGACCTTCGTCGTCGAGACCGTCAACGCGCTCGAGCAGTCGCCGGAATGGCGCAATACCGCGGTCGTCATCCTGTGGGACGATTCGGACGGCTGGTACGATCACGCTCACAAGATCGTCAATCCGTCGGCGGTCAAAGGCTACGACGTTCTCAACGGCGAGGCTTGCGGAACCGGAACGCCGCTGCCGGGCGTGGCGGGGCAGTCGGCGCAAGGGCGTTGCGGCTACGGCGCGCGCCAGCCCTTGCTCGTGATCTCGCCTTACGCCAAGGCCAACACCGTCGATCATACGCTGACCGATCAGACCTCGGTCATCCGCTTCGTCGAGGACAACTGGCTGGAGGGCCGGCGCATCGGCCAAGGCTCGTTCGACGCCCTCGCCGGGCCGCTCGACGGCATGTTCGACTGGTCGAACGGCGCCAATCCGAAACTGACGCTCGACCCCAAGACGGGCGAAGCGATGTAGACCCAGGCGATGGGCGCAACCCGGGGCATTTCGAATTTGGCGCGGCGGCCGAGCCGAGCCGGAACGCTCGCGCTGGTGGGCGCATTCCTCGTCGGCGCGGCGGCCGCCGCCGACTCTTCGCCGCAGGCGAGCGCCGCCAAACCCTTGAGCGCGGTCGCCGAACTCGGCCGCGCGATTTTCTTCGATCCCTCGCTGTCGAGTTCGGGCAAGCTCTCCTGCGCCGGCTGCCACGATCCCGCGCACGGCTACTCCCCGGCCAACGATCTGCCGGTGCAATTCGGCGGCCCGAAGCTCGCCACGCCCGGCATCCGCGCGACGCCCTCGCTCGGCTACATGGTCATGACGCCGCCTTTTTCCGTCGGCCCGGAAAGCACGTCCGAGGTCGAGCCGGCGCAGAACCCCACGACGATCGCCGCGCTTGCGCCGGCCGACGCGCCGGCGCCCGTCGCCGGCCCTCTCGTCGCCAGCCTCACCGGCCAGCCCAAGGCGGCGAGCGCCGCGCCGGCGATGGTTCCGCAGGGCGGATTCTTCTGGGACGGGCGCGCCGACACGCTGGAGGAGCAGAGCGTCGGCCCGATGCTGTCGCCGTTCGAAATGGACAACGCCAATACCGACGCGATCTACCAAAAGATCGTCCGCGCCCCTTACGCTCCAGGGTTTGCGCAGCTGTTCGGGCCGCGGGTGTTGAGCGAGGAAAAGCTGCTGCTCTCGGAAGTCGCCTTCGCCGTCGCGCGCTTCGAGTTCGAAGAGCCGAGCTTTCATCCCCTCACCAGCAAGTTCGACGCTTACCTGCGCGGCGAAGCGACGCTCTCGGCGGCCGAAGCGCGCGGCCTCAAATTGTTCGACGACCCGAAGAAGGGCGGCTGCGCGGCGTGCCATCTCGACAAGGTCGGCAAGGACGGCCAGTTCCCCGTCTTCACCGACTATCAGTACGAAGCGCTCGCGCCGCCGCGCAACGCCGCGATTCCCGCCAACGCCGACCCCGATTTCTTCGACCTCGGCATTTGCGCGCCGCTGCGCAGCGACGACTACGCCAAGCAATCGGGCAACTGCGGCCTGTTCAAGACGCCGACGTTGCGCAACGTCGCGCTGCGCGGCGCGTTCTTCCACAACGGCGTCTTCCACAGCCTCGAAGACGTCGTGCGCTTCTACGTCCAGCGCGACACTCGACCCGAGCAATGGTATCCGCGCGCGGCCGACGGGACCGTGAACAAATTCGACGACGTGCCCAAGCGCTATTGGCCCAACATCGACTTCATCGACCCCCCGTTCGACCGCAAACTCGGCGATCAGCCGGCGCTCGACGAAGCCGAGATCAAGGACGTGGTGGCGTTCCTCAACACGCTGAGGGATGGGTACGCGATCCGCAAGTAGCCGCTTCGCTTGTCGAAATGGCGATTCCCTGCCGAGGCGACGTGCTCTAAGCTTGCCGGCGCAGCGTCCACAACGACACAAAGAACCGGGCGGCGAGCGCGCCATGACGGATCCGCGCACATCGAATTGGCCGCAGTTCGCCACCCCCGCGATCGTGCTCGGCGCCGTGTGCCTTTGCGTCCACCTCGTCGCCAACGACCATTACGGCGTCTTCCGCGACGAACTCTACTTCATTGTCTGCGGAGAACGGCCGGCCTTCGGCTACGTCGATCAGCCGCCGCTCGTTCCGCTGATCGCCGGGGCTTCGCACGCGCTGTTCGGAACCGCGCTGACGCCGTTGCGGCTCATTCCGGCGCTGGCGATGGCCGCCACTGTGGCCTTGACCGCGAAGTTCGCCGAAATGCTCGGCGGCGGGCGCTTCGCGCAATGGCTGAGCGGCTTGGCGGTCCTGCTCGCTCCGGTCCTTCTCGTCGACGGCGTTCTGTTGTCCACCGACATGCTGCAGCCGTTGACCTGGCTCGGCTGCAGTTGGCTCCTCGTGCGCCTGGCCCAGACCCGCGACGAGCGAACGTGGCTCGCGTTCGGCGTCGTCGTCGCGATCAGCCTCGCGAGCAAGTACCTGATCGCCTTCTACCTC
>JBEKFO010000469.1:0-2953 GCA_050013275.1 Roseiarcus sp.
CTTTGTCGGTGACCGGCATTGAGATTGTCGCCGCGATCGCCGCCAAGAGTCTTTTCCTTTGCGAATTGTCGACCTCTCAGCTCATCGTCTGCGCGATCCACTGTTCTTCATGCAGCTTCACGCCCGGAAGGTGCCCAGCGCGAATATTGAAATCGCGCGCAAACAAGAATTCATGTTCGCCATTGGCGCGGTGTCCAGTCTGGCTGCGCTCTCGTTGTGGACTCTCGCGGCGTTCTGGGTGACCGACAACGGGTTTGTGTGGCTCCTCGGCGCCACGATGACCATCGCTTACGTCTTTGGCATGTTGACGCGCAACTTCGCGATTTACCGCGGGATCACGATGCAACTCATTGCGGCTTTCGTCCCGTTGAGCGCTGCGCTGATCATCGCGGGCGGCTGGTACCCGGTAGGAATCATCGTCGGCTATCTCCCGCTCATCCTTTTCATAATGGGCTCCTCGAGCCGCATGCGAGCGAACTTCCTCGCCGTGGTCGCGGCGCAGGGCCAATCGGCCACGCTCGCCAAGCGGCTCGACATGGCGCTCAACAACATGTCGCATGGACTGGTGATGGTCGACGCCAACGATCGTCTCACCTTGGCGAACCGTCAGATCTTACAGCTCTTCGGCTTGCGCGAAGACGATCTGCAGGTCGGGGCGGATATGCGCGCGATCCTGCGTAAATTGGTGCGAAACAAGGTCGTCGCGCGGACCGAGGTCGATCGCATCTGGCAGGCGCTCTTCCACAACAGCGGCGAAGGCGACTTCGTGGTTCCCTTTGAAACCATCGACAAGCGCGCGATCGAAATCACGGTTCATCGCATGATCGAGGAGGGCGTCGTCGTCGTCGTCCAAGACGTGACGGAACGGCGCAACGCGGCGCTCGCGATCGATCGGATGGCGCGGATCGATCCGGTCACCGAACTTCCCAATCGTCGTTGCTTCGAAGAAGAGCTCTCGGCGATGCTGCGCGTCCGCGGCCAAGCGCAAGACCCTGTCAACGTGCTGTTTCTCGACCTCGACGATTTCAAGCAAGTCAACGACAGTCTCGGCCACGCGCGTGGCGACAAATTGCTCGCGGCCATCGCCAAGCGGCTGCAGACGATCGTCCGGCCGAGCGATCTCGTGGCGCGCTGGGGCGGCGACGAGTTCGCTGTTCTGCAACGCTCGGTCAGGAGTCTGCCGCAGACCGAGGAGCTCGCCAACGAGATCATCAGAGAAATCCGGCGGCCGGTGTTCGTCGATGGTTACGAAGTGATCGTAGGCGCGAGCATCGGCAGCGCGAGCGCGCCCGACGACGGTTCGACTCCGGAGGCGATCCTTTCTAACGCCGATATGGCGCTCTACGCGGCCAAAGGCGACGGACGGGGCAAGTGGCGCGCGTTCGAGAAGTCGATGGACGCCAAGATTCAAATCCGTCGCCTCATCGAACTCGATCTGCGCGCGGCGGTGGCGAACGACGCGATCGAGGTCTATTACCAGCCCATTGTCAGCGTGGCGACCGGCGAAGTCTCCGGCTTCGAGGCGCTCGCGCGTTGGAACCATCCGGTGCGCGGGCGGGTGTCGCCCGGCGAGTTCATTCCGATCGTCGAGGAACTGGGCCTCATGGAGGAATTGGGCGCCAGTGTGCTGCGACGAGCGTGCATGGCCTGCGCTTCCTGGCCGAACAACATCTCCGTCTCCGTCAATCTATCGCCGATCCAATTTCGCAACGGCCAGGTCGAACAGACCGTTCTCGATGCTCTCTCCGCCGCCAAACTCGCGCCGGAGCGCCTCGACCTCGAGATCACCGAGTCCACTTTACTCGACGACCGCGGCTCGACGCGGGCCACTCTCGACTCGTTGCGCAAGCTTGGCGTCCGCATCTCGCTCGACGATTTCGGCACCGGATATTCGAGCTTGAGCTACGTCCTGGCTTTCCCACTCGACCGCATCAAGATCGACCGCTCGTTCACCATCGGTCTCGGACTGCAGGAGCGCGCCTCGATCCTGATCGAAAGCGTCGCGCACATGTGCGCCAAACTCGGCATGAGCGTCTTGGTCGAGGGCGTCGAGACCGACCTGCAACTGCGCTTCATCGAACGCGTCGGCTCGATCGCAGAGGTTCAAGGCTTCTATTTCAGCCCAGCGGTGCCGGAAGCGGAAGCGCGCAGAATGCTCGACGAAAAGAAGCGCCTGAACGCCGCGTGACGCGCGCCTCGCCTTCGAGGCCCCGTCACTCCAGCCGAACCAGAATCGAATCCGACGCTCCGTTGGCGTCGATCACCGAGACGCGCGCGAAGCCGGCGCCGTCAGGGCGCCACGCGGATTGCCGGCGCTCGTCGGGTCGCCCGATCGGCGCGCCGTTGACGAACCATGTAATCGGCAGGGCGCCGCCCAGCGCTTTGAGCGCCAACGTTTCGCCGTGCGCGCCGTCTTTCAAGCCGAGGTCGATGCGCGCGCCGTCGGGCGGAAAGGCGATTTTCAGCGGCGGCGCGGCGGTCGCGGCCATCGTCTTGGGCGCATCCTTGCGCAAATGGCGCAGCGGCGGCGGCAGCGCGGCGCTCGTCGCGACTCGCAGCACCCCCTTGGGCGGACGGATCAGTTCGATGTCGCGACCGAGTCGCGCGAAGGCGTCGAACAGAATCGGCGCCGCGGCCTCGCGGCCGATCAGTCCGGGCGTCGGACCGTTGTCGGGTCGTCCGACCCAGACGGCGATCGTCGTCCCTTTGTCGTAGCCGATCGCCAGCGCGTCGCGAAAGCCGTAGGACGTCCCGGTCTTGAAGGCGATGCGGCCGCTCAGCGCGCTCGAGGGTGGCGGCGCGCCGCGCAATATGTCTTCGACGTAATAGGCGGCGACGGGGTCAGTGACCCGTTTGGGGCCGATGATCGGCGGCGCGCCGTCGAGCCGCTCGATCAGCGCCGGCGCCTCGCCGCCGCGCGCCAGGCCGGCGTAGAGCCGCGCGATGTCGGTCA
>JBEKFO010000470.1:0-2944 GCA_050013275.1 Roseiarcus sp.
CCGGCGAAGCTCATCGAGCCCCAAGGCAACACGTAGCCGAAGAACCCCTCCGCCATCATCAGGAGGTAGATGATCACGCCGAGAATCCACAGCACCTCGCGCGGCGCCTTGTAGGACCCGTAGTAAATGCCGCGGAACATGTGAACGTAAACGGCGAAGAAGAACATCGAGGCGCCGTTGGAGTGGAGGTAACGGACGAGCCAACCGTAGTTGACGTCGCGCATGATGTGCTCGATCGAGGCGAAGGCGAGCGTCGAGCTCGGTATGTAGTGCATCGCCAGGACGATCCCGGTGACGATCTGCGCGATCAGCATGAACGACAGGATCGCGCCGAAAGCCCAGAGATAGGTGATATTTCGCGGCACCGGATAGGCCACGAACGAGGAATGCACCAAGCCCATGATCGGCAGGCGCGCTTCAAACCACCGCCCGAAGGCGCTCTTGGGGACGTAGGTCGAGTTTCCGCTCATGGTCTCAATTCTCTACTCTAAGATGGGTTCTGGGCGCGGCGGTCGGAGGCGAAGCGAACGGCGTGACGATCAGCCGATCTTCACTTTCGTGTCGCTCAAGAAGGTGTATTCGGGCACCGGCAGATTGAGCGGCGCGGGTCCCTGACGAATGCGCCCGGACGTGTCGTAGACCGAACCGTGGCACGGGCACTTCCAGCCGTCGTACTGGCCCTCGTGGCCGAGCGGCACGCATCCCAGATGCGTGCACACGCCGCTGACGATCAGCCACTCCGGCTTCTTTACGCGATCCTGATCGCTCTGCGGATCTTTGAGCTCGCTCAGCGGCGTATTCACCGCGTCGTCGATTTCTTTCTTCGTGCGATGACGGATGAAGACGGGACCGCCGCGCCACTTGACCGTGACGATCTGACCTTCGGCGATCGCGCCGATGTCGACCTCGATCGAGGCGAGCGCGAGGGTCGAGGCGTCGGGGTTCATCTGATCGATAAGCGGCCAAGCTACGGCGGCGACCCCGACGGCGCCCACCGCGCCGGTGGCGATGAACAGGAAGTCCCGGCGGTTTGGATTCTCAATGGCCGCGCTCGACAAATGCTCCCCCATTCGTTCCCGCCGGCCAGTCGCTCGGCGAATGAATTCCGCGGCTCTCGCGCTGCGCCGAAGTGGCTCCCGCGCCGCGAACCGGGCACAAAAACCCGCTCTCGTTCGAGCGCGCCTCCGTTCGGACGCGGCTATTTCGCATCGTTCCTCATGGTTGTCCATAGGCTAGCCAGCGCAAAATCAGCCTGCGACAGGTCGCCGCCATCGACGCGGCGGGGACCTTTGTGACGGCCCGCGCCCGCCGGAAAAGCGATTCTCGGCGACCGCGGACATGACAAACGCGCCGAATCCTGCTTATGCACGAAAGCGATGACGAATCGCTCCGCTCCGCTGACGCTGGCGCTCTACGAGCCCGACATCGCGCAAAACGCCGGCGCGATGCTGCGCACCTGCGCCTGCCTCGGGGTCGGGGCCGCGATCATCGAACCGGCGGGCTTCGCCCTTTCCGATCGGCGCCTGCGCCGGTCCGGGATGGACTACTTGGACGCGCTTATCATCGACCGGCACCTGTCCTTTGAGCGCTTCGAGGCCTGGCGGGCCGAGTCCGCGCGGCGCCTCGTCGTGCTGACGACGAGTGGCGAAGCGGCGCTGTGGGACTTCGCATTCCGTCCCGGCGACGTCATTCTCGTCGGGCGCGAGTCGGCCGGCGTCCCGCCTGCGGTGCGGGAGCGGGCCGACGCGCGGGTGAAAATTCCCATTTGCGCGCCGCTGCGTTCGCTCAATGTCGCCGTCGCCGCCGCGCTGGCGTTGGGCGAAGCGCGGCGCCAGTTGCGCGACGACGGAGGAGCGATCCGCGCCTTTCCCACCGCCGCAATGACGGAGAACGCGACACGGGCGTGACAATGGGCTCGACTTGCGCGATTGTTAGGCCGGCGGGGGCCAAGGGAAAAAGCTGGAGTAAAGGGGGGGATTGGGTTTGAACGACACGGTGCAGGTGCTGATCGCCGACGATCATCCGCTCGTCCTCGGCGCTTTGCGCCAAGCGGTGAGCGGCGCCATTCCGGACGTCAAGATCCACGAGGCGAACGACTTCGAAAGCCTCGCGGCGGCGCTCGAGAAGCGGCCGGATATGGATTTGGTGCTGCTCGACCTGACGATGCCGGGCGTACGGGGATTTTCCGGGCTGCTGTTCCTGCGCTCCGAACGGCCGGGCGTTCCCGTGATCGTCGTCTCCGCCAACGAGGACCGCGCCGTCATGCGCCATTGCATCGAGTTCGGGGCGGCCGCCTACATCCCCAAATCCCTCGATGTCGAGACGATGCGCGCAGCGATCCGCAAAGTGCTGGAGGGCGGGCAGTGGACGCCGCCCGATCTCGACATGAGCGCCCAGCCCAACCGGGAAGCGAGCGCGCTGGTGCGCCGGCTCTCCTCGTTGACGCCGCAGCAGGTGCGCGTCCTGATGATGCTGTCGCAAGGCCTGCTCAACAAGCAGATCGCTTACGAGCTCGGCGTCTCCGAGGCGACGGTGAAGGCCCACGTCTCGGCGATTCTGCAGAAGCTCGGCGTCGAGAGCCGGACCCAGGCGGTCATTCTGGCCGCCAAGATCGAGAAGATGCAGGAGCTGGCCCCCTCCCCCTGAGAGGGCCGTCGCGGCCGGCCGTTACGCCTTGCCGCGGTTTTGCCTGTTGTCGATCAACTCCTTGACCACGGCCGGATCGGCGAGCGTCGAGGTGTCGCCGAGCGCGCCGTACTCGTTTTCGGCGATCTTGCGCAGGATGCGACGCATGATTTTGCCGGAGCGGGTCTTCGGCAGCCCCGGCGAGAACTGGATGAGATCGGGCGACGCGAACGGCCCGATTTCCTTGCGCACCCAGCCCACCAGCTCCTTGCGCAGATCTTCGGTCGGCTCGACGCCCGACATCAGCGTCACGTAGGCG
>JBEKFO010000471.1:0-2942 GCA_050013275.1 Roseiarcus sp.
ATCGCCGACATGAAGCCGCTGTTGCCGCCCTTGACGAGCTTGTCCCGGCGCATCGGCTCGCCGCGCAAGAACGCCTCGCGGGTCAACGAGCCTTTGACGTCCTCCATGACGTGGGGGCCGCTCGACTTGACGATCATGTATTCCGAGATCGCCGCCTTCGGCCACACTTGCCAGGCGATCGAGACGTCGCCGACTTCCGCGCCCATTGGAATGTCCTGCGCGGCGACGAGAACCTCGTCCGTTTCGACCTTGGGGGCCTGAACGGCATGGACGACCGGCGGCGGCGGCGACGAACTGTTGAATAGGACATAGGCCGCGCCGAAAGCGACGACGGTAACGCCGAGAACCGCGATCTGCACTTTGTTCATAAACTTAAGGCCCTTCTCGCGCCTCGAAACGCCGCGCGACGGCAATAAGAGCAGCCAATCGTCAAATTACGGTTAATCAGGCGTATCTAAGTGTTTAGCGAATGGTGACGCGCACGGGCCGGCGCCGCGCCCGGCGGGGCGGCTTCGGTCGCCGTAGCGCGGCCGGCCGATCGCAGGCGAATCAAGCGTTTACAGGCTCGCCGCGGCCTGCCAGATCTGCGTGTGGGGATAGAGCATCAGGCCCGCCGCGGCGAGCGCGATGCCGTAGGGGACGCCGCTCTTGCGATCATGCAGCCGCGCGATCCATTCGTGGCGGGAAAGCCAGGTCGGCAAGACGAAGCGGCGCCCCAGCAGAATGACGACGGTCATCGCGCCGCCGTAGAGGGCGGCGGACGCGCCGTACTCGAGAAGCATGCCCCAGCCGAGCCAAAGCGCCGTCGCCGCCGCGAGCTTGGCGTCGCCGCCGCCGATCCAGCCGAGCGCGAACATCGTGAACATCGCGACCAGCACCGCGGCGCCGCAGGAAAGATGGATCAGGATGACGTCGAAGGGAACGCCGACCGCGACGGCGAGCACGAAATAGCCGATCGCCAGGGCCGCGCATACGCGGTTGGGGATCGTCATCGTGACGAGGTCCATCGACGCCGCCAGCGCCATGGCCGCAGGAAAGAAAACGATTATCGCCGGTGTGAGGATCGTCGCAGCCATGGTCCGCCAGTCGTGATCGAGAGGTCGCGGCTGTCGAATTTAGCGGCCAAACATTGCTCCGGGGTTACCTCCGCCGCAATCGGCCGCCGACAGCTCTCGCAAAAGCTTGCGCGTTCACTCCATGTTGGCGTCGACTTCGGTAAATTCTACGCTCAGTTTTGTGCCGAGCGCCGCCAAGGAACCGATGGTGAAGATAGCGATCAACGAAGCGACCAACGCGTATTCGATCGCCGCCGAGCCAGTCTCGTCGGCGACGAAGGACTTTATGAACTTGATCATGACTTAACTCACGCCCGAGGAATTCCCTCGCTCACGCGCGTCGATCGTGACGCCGTTGGGGCAGCATCAACGTATCAGTGACCAGTTTCCGCTGAGTTAAGACCCGCTGAACGACAACGAGCATGTTCGCGTCGACGCGCGCGCGCTCAGGCCGCCGCATGGGAGAGCGAATAAAGGCCGACGTCGATCGAGCCGGCGCGAAACCCCGCCTCGCAATAGCACAGGTAGTATTCCCATAAACGCTTGAACGACGCGTTGAACCCCAGCCGCTCGATTTCCGGCCAAGCGGCGAGAAAGCGGCGGCGCCATTCGCGCAGGGTCAGCGCGTAACTGTCGCCGAACGATTCGACGGCGACGAGTTTCAGGCCGGCCCGTTCGATCGCTTCGCGCAGCATCGTCGGCGAGGGCAGGAACCCGCCGGGAAAAATGAATCGTTGGATGAAATCGGGCCTGCGGCAATAGTCGGCGAAGCGATCTTCCGCGATGGTGATCGCCTGCAGCACGCATAGTCCCCCTGGCTTCAAGCGATCGCGGATCGTCTCGAAATATCGGGGAATGAATTCGCGCCCGACCGCCTCGATCATTTCAATCGAAACGACGCGATCAAACCGGCCTTCGACTTCGCGGTAGTCCTGCAACTTGAATTCGACACGGTCGTCGAGCGCCTCTTCGCGCGCCAAGGCGCAGCTGCGCGACAGTTGCGCCGGCGAAATCGTGACGCCCATGACCCGCGCCGCCCCCGCCCGCGCGATCGACGCGGCGAGCCCGCCCCAGCCGCTGCCGATTTCCAGCACCGTCGAGGCGCGAGAGAGTTTCAGCGCCTCGACGATGCGCGCCAGCTTGGTTTGCTGAGCCTGTTCCAGCGTCGCGTCGGCGCGCGGGTAAATCGCCGAAGAATAGATCATGCGCGCGTCGAGCCAGAGCCGATAGAATTCGTTGCCGAGATCGTAATGCGCTTCGATATTCCGCCGGCTGCCCGAGCGCGTGTTGGCGCGGCGCCGATGCGCGAGCCAATTGACGAGACGGAACGGCGCGAGGCCGCCGAGCGCGTTCATCAGGCGCTGGCCGTTGCGAGCGCCGAGTTCGATCAGCGCCTCGACGTCCGAGCTCGCCCACTCCGCGTCGAAATAGCTGGCGGCCAACCCAATGTCGCCCTGAGCGAACAGGCGCCGCACGCCGCGCCAACTTCGGAACGAGATGTCCGCGCTCGGACCCGGCAGGGCGCCGATGCGTTCGACGCGCTCGCCGGACGGCAACTCGACCGCGAGGCGACCGACCTCGATGACCGACAGAAGCTTCGCCAGAGCGACCGCCGCGAGGCCCGTTCGGCCGCCCAGCAAACGCGCCAATCCCATATTCCCCTCCCTGACCTTCCGATCGGCTCGGGTGCTGGAAATCAAGGGCGGATCGGTGCGGCGAGCGCTCGCCAAGACACCGCGTTTTAGCCGTTGGGCGCCGCCGCGGCCAAACTTTGGCGCCGCTGCGCGGGCGAGGCAAGATCCGTTGTAAGGCGGCTTCGTCGCAGCGAGCCGCGCAGCCGTTCACAATGTCGCGAGGTCGAGCCAGCAGCGGCCCTCGCGGTCCTCG
>JBEKFO010000472.1:0-2925 GCA_050013275.1 Roseiarcus sp.
TGATGAACGCAAGGTAGGGAAACGTGATGCGCGTCATGCCCACCGCGAATGCGAATTTCTGCGGATCGCTTTCGAAGCCCGGAGCGATGAGCTCGACGAATTGCGTCGTGTACAGGTACGCCAAAGCGAGCAACGCCAATTGCGAGATCAGCAGCAGCGTGAAGATCCTGCTCGAAAGGACCGTCGCGCGCTCCTTGCCCTCGGCGACCAGCACCCGCGAATAGGTCGGCACGTAGGCCGAGCTGAAGGCGCCCTCGCCGAAGATGGCGCGAAATTGATTGGGCAGGCGAAGGGCGACGAAAAACGCGTCGGCCAACGGGCCGGCGCCCAAGATCGCGGCGATCATGAGATCGCGCGCGAATCCCGTCAGCCGCGACAACGCGGTGAACCCGCCTACGGAAATGAAGTTTCGGTACATGCCTTGGCTTCGAATCACCGATGGGAAGAATAGCCCCGAATCGCAGATTGACGCCTTTATCCCGAATATTGTGTTTCGCGTAAGTTCGGGTTTTCGGTTATGGAACTGGCTTTTCGCCGCCGCGCGGCCGTTCGCCGCGGGGCGGGAACGGCTCCGACCCGGTCGGGCGCCGCCGCCGACGCGGGCCAAGCGCTCCGCGCCCGGCATTGGCAGCGCCCGAACGGTCAGGTAAAGAACCTCGCCGCGCAGAGGGCGCGCAGCGGGCCGCAATAGCGCCGCCGACGGCGGGCCGCTGGTTGACGACGACGATTCGAAGGACGCGCGATGGCAGAGGCAGAAGCGACGCAGGACGGCGAAGCGCCCGCCGAAACGCCGTCCGCGCGCGCCTTGGACGTCACGAACATTCGCGGCTTCCAGATCTTGCCGGTCGCCAACGAGGCGCCGGAAGCGAACCCGGTCGACGACGAAACGCGCAAGCTCGCGCTGGCCAAGGAATTCGCCGCGCGAGCAAGCCGCCTCGCCGAGGCCGTCGACGACGCGCTCGTGCTCGCGAACGATGGCACCATCCGCTGGCTCGGCGATCCCGTCGCCAAGCTGGTGGCGGGCGAGGAGACGCTGAAGCCGAGAGCCGTCATCCTCGCCGATGACGCGTTGTCGTTGGAAGGCAGGGAAGCGGTGCAGCAGCGCGTCGCGCTCTGGCTGGCCGCGCACGTGCGCAAGACCCTCGGCCCGCTGCTCTCGCTGGCCGAGCCCGAGCCCGAATCCGTTCCGGAGGGCGCCCGCGAAATCGCCGTCAAGCTCGCGCAATCGCTCGGCGTGCTCGAGCGCGAGCGCGTCAAGGCGCAAGTGAAAGCGCTCGATCAGAACGCGCGCGGCGCGTTGAGAAAGATGGGCGTGCGCTTCGGGGCCTTCTACGTCTATGTTCCCGTCCTCCTCAAGCCCGCGTCCCGCACCCTGTGCACGCAGCTCTGGGCGCTGCTTCGCGGCGACGCCGAGAGGGAGACGATCGCCGAGCGACTGCTGCATTTCGCGTCGTCGGGGAGAACGTCGTTCGCGGTGGAGCCGCCCGCTTCGGGCGAAGTCTATCGCGTCGCGGGCTTCCGCATTTGCGGGGATCGCGCCGTTCGCGTCGACATCGTCGAACGCCTGACGGATCTGATCCGCGCCGCCCTGCCGCGTTCAATGCAGTCGGGCGGCCACGCGCCGGCGGAGGAAGGGAGCCAAGGCTTCGTCGTCAGCAATCAGATGACGTCTTTGACCGGCTGTTCGGGCGAGCATTTCGCCTCGATTCTGCGGTCTCTCGGTTTCGCCAGCCACAAGGTGAAAAAGTCGGCGTTTCTCGCCGCGTCGCACAAAGCCGACGCCGCGGCCGCGAGCGCCGTCGAGGCGCCGCCGCCCCCGGCGCAAAGCGCTGACAGCGAGCCGGCCGAGGCGGCGACGGATGCGGCGTCCGCCGCGCCCCCGCAGGACGGCGCGCCTTCGCCAGCCGCCGCGGGCGGCGAATCGACGCCGAGCGAAAGCGAGCCCGCGTCGACCGAAAATTCGCCCGCCGACGAGGCCGACGCCGCCAGCGCGCCGACGCCCGCCGTCGCCGAGACCGCCGAGGCCCAAGCCGGCCCCTCCGGCGCCGAGGAAGAAAAGTCTGGCGACGACGAACTGATCGACGTTTGGCGGCCGGCCCCGCGGCGGCCGCGCCATGCCGGCAGGGACCACCGTCGACCGGCGCGGGACGGCGGGGCGGCAAGCCCTTCCGAGGCGCGCGCGCCGGCGCAAGACTCCCAGCCGCGCAAGCCGTGGCGAGATCGACGCCACGCGGGAGGCCCGCGTCCGGCGCAGTCCGAGGCGGCGCAGGCGGCCGATCAAAGTCCTCCGGGCGAGGCGCGAAAGCCGCCGGTCGAGCCGCCGCGCGAGCCGCGTCGCCCCTCCTGGCGTCGCGATTCACCCAAGGGGCCGCGGGGCGACGACAGCCGGGCGGGGGAAGCGACAAGCGCCGACAAGGGCCGCCCGCGGTCGCCGCCGGAACAACGTAAGCCAAGTGTTAATCTTGATTCGCCTTTTGCGAAGTTGCTCGATCTCAAGCCATTGCTGAAGGCGCGCGACACCACGAAATAATGGGCGCCGCCGCCGAATCGAGCGGGCGGGTCGCTTGAAAGCGAGGCTGCGAACGATAAGGACAGGACGAAAAGGCGGAAAGTTTCGCGGCCAGGGTTGTGATGCGGCAATTGATCGCCTTGGCCGGGGAATGCTATTGCTGATAGCGAATTCCTGAATGGAGCCTTTTTCGTCGGCGGAGAGCGATGGCTTGTTGGGCCAATATCCGCGTCGGCGTTCGATCGGGTGAGGGACAGCTCTATGACTTATGTGGTGGTCGAAAATTGTATCAAATGCAAATACATGGATTGCGTTGAAGTCTGTCCCGTCGACTGTTTCTATGAAGGCGAAAATATGCTCGTCATCCACCCCGATGAATGCATCGATTGTGGGGTTTGCGAGCCGGAATGTCCTGC
>JBEKFO010000473.1:0-2922 GCA_050013275.1 Roseiarcus sp.
CAAGGTGTTGATGTCCGTCTTGTACGCGCCGACGGTCGCATTCGTGCCGTTCTTGGTCATGTCGGCCCAGTCGAGGTCGCCTTCCGCGCCCAGGACGAACTGACCGATCTGATAGTTGTACCCGGCCGTGCCGCCGATGAGGCCGCCAGACGGATTGCCGAAACCCGAATTCGACCCGGTGCCGACGCCATAGCCGCCGTTCAGGCCGACATAAAAGCCGGTCCAGGTGAAGACCGGAGGAGCATAGTACGGAGCGGGCGTCGGGGGCGCCTTGCGGTTGGGCAGGTCCGCTGCGAACGCGCTCGTCGCAACGCCCGCCAGCAGCGCGGCCAACAGAAATTTCTTCATCATAATCTCCTCGTTACGAACCATAACGGAGGGAACTCCAACCACCCCGCCGGCATGGAAACGATATAGAGGAAATCTGGGCGAAAGTCTGTTGCCCCCAGATCACAAATCGTCCTACCAATGTGGCGAGAATCTGGCAACAATCGGTGAGTAATTTGATTACAAATTGAACGAATTTACAGACAGAGTGCACTGCAATAACATTGGTTTATTAATTGCTAAAGCCGCGGATAGCCAAGACGAAGCGCGATCCAAATTGGTAAACAATTTATTTACTTTCAACTCTATCCTGAAAGTTGCCGCATTCGCGTCACTGGTTTCTTCACGAAATCCGTCGCATCGCCGCATTGCCGACCCCTGCGGGCGATGAATGCGGCAACGCGCGCCAGCGCCTCGAGATGAAAATATCGTGTTCCGGTCAGCGCCGGCGGTTGCTTCGCCCGTCGCGGCTTCGCCGCGCGCGCCGATCCGATCGGCGATCGCCGCGCTCAGTCAGCGGTCGGCAACCGCCGCATAACGAATTCGATCTGACCGTCCGCGCGTTCGCGCCAGAACTCGATCTCAGTCATGTAGGCGGCCTTGGGGTAGCGCTCGAACCATTCGCGGGCTTTGGCGCGCGCTTCCGGACGTGGCAGGCAAAACGATTCGCGCCGCCACATATCCGCGTCCAGACTCCGGCTCTGGCGCCCGGCGCGCCGCTTGGCGACGCGCGCGACTAGGTCGATAGGCCGGTCGCGTTCGATCGCCATTCCCGCCTCCTCGTCCGATCCTAGCGCGCTCCGGCGCCCTTGGGGAGTCGCAAGGGCTTGTCGCCGTGGCGATTTCTGATCGACGGCGTTAACGCCGGGCGCGCGCGACGAACGCGCTCGGCAGGCGTCCGTCGATGAAGGCGAGGCCCACGGCGATAAGCGCGAGGCCGACGAAATGGCGCCCCTCCAGCCGCTCGCCGAGGATCGTCGCTCCAAGCAGGATCGAGGTCGCCGGCGCCAGCAGGGTCACCAGCACGACATTGGTCGCGCCTGCGCCGGCCAGAATCCGAAAGTAGACGACGTAGGCCAGCGCCGTCGAAAGCGAAGCGATGGCGATCACCGCGCCGGCCGCGGCAAGGCTCGGCGTCGGCAAATCCCAGGGGCGATCGACGGCGAGCGCCAGCGGCGCCAGCATCAGGCTGGAGGCGGCGACTTGTCCCGCCGCGACGTCGATCGGGGCCATGCCGAGGCCGCGGAAACGGCGCGCGAAGATGCTCGCCAGGGCGTAGGACAATGCGGCGGCGAGCGCGGCGAACTCGGCCGCGACATGGTCGGCGAGCCCGCGCGCGAGATCCGGCCCGATCATCCACGCCACGCCGAGGAAACCGCAAAGGGCGCCGCCGAATCTGCGTGCGGTCAGCCGCTCGCTGGCGGTAAGAAAATGCGCCGCGACGACGGTGATGACCGGCGTCGTCGCATTGAGGATCGACGCGAGTCCGCTCGCCAGATGGGTTTGGCCCCAAACGATGAGCGTGAAGGGGATTGCGTTGTTGACGAGGCCGAGGACCGCGAGCGCTGGCGCGTTGGCGCATATCCTTCCCGGCGACAGCCCGGTGAGCGGCGCCGTCAGCCACAGCAGCGTCGCGGCGAGGCAAACGCGCGCCGTCACGATGGTCAGCGGCGGCAGTTCCTTCACAGCGACGCCGATGAAGAAGAACGAGCCGCCCCACAGCAGCGACAGCAGCAGCAGCAACCCCCACTCTGCGGGCGTCATCGCGCGTTGGGGAACGGCGGCCATCGTGGCGTCCTCTTGGTCGATTCAACGCGGGAGATAAACGCAGGCGTGCGTTTTTGTCCGCCCGATTTCGACGATCGCAGAGCCTTTGACCGCCTTGTCCAGCGCGCCGAACGGCTCCCCTCCGGCGCCGATCCGGCCGCGCGACCGACCGCATTCATTTGCCCGAGCGCAGGCGCGTCCATTCGGCTTGCACGGCGCTCGCGAGGCGCGCGTCGTAGGCGCCTTCCGGCCACAGGCGTTTCAAGATTGCGTCCTGGCCGGCTTGCTGAGCGCCGACGAGACGGGCGGCGCGAGCGTCGCGCGCAGCGATGTCTGGCCGCAGCAGGAAATCGAGCAGCGCATAGGCCTCGTCCGGATGGGGCGCGTCGCGCGGAATCGCAAAGGCGTCGATCGACAGCGCGCCGCCCTCCTTGGGCAGGGCGAAGCGGATGTTCGCGGGCGCGCCGCCTTCGCGGCTGCGCGCATTCGCCGCTTCCGCTTCGCCGGCGTCGCCGATGGCCAAGCATGCCGCGCCGCTCGCCAGCGCGCCGGCGACGTCGGGCGCGGGAAACGCGCGCGCGGCGAGGCGGGCGCGGCCGATCAGCGCGCTCGCGCCCTTTACCCCGGCGGCGCCCGCACGCGCGGGATTGACGCCCAGCGTCTGCCAGGCCGCGATGAACAATGCGTCGCGGTCATCCGGCAGCACGATGCCGCAATCGGCCATCTTGCGCGCCTCGGCGGGGGCGAACAGGTTCGCCCATGAGACGGGAGGACCGCCGAGTCGTTTGGCGGCTTTGTCGGCGTCGTAGAGGAGCCCGGTCGCGAACC
>JBEKFO010000474.1:0-2919 GCA_050013275.1 Roseiarcus sp.
GCGAGTTCGAGGCCATGGGCCGCGATCATCGCCTTGTTGGCGGTGACGAGCGGCAGGCCGCGCGACAAAGCGGCTTTCGCCGCGTCATAGGCCGGGCCTTCGGCGCCGCCGATCAGCTCGACGAAAACGTCGATATCCCCTGATGTCGCGAGGGACGTCGGATCGTCATAGAAAGCCGCGCCATCGAGATCGAGACCGCGATCGCGCCGGCTGCGGGCGCTGACCCCGACGACGATGATTTCACGGCCCGTCCGCGCGGCCAGATCGGCGCGCCGGCGCCCCAAGAGCCTGACGAGCGCAGACCCGACACTGCCGAGGCCCGCCACGCCGACACGCAGAGGTTTCGCCATTCGATCGCGCCCCACCGAGAAAGCCGAGTTTGCCGGCCCTAGGCCTTCTTGCCCGACTTGCGGCCGGCGATCAATCCAGGCGTCAGCGGTAGCGCTCGATCGCGCTCTTGGCCTTCTTCTTGCGCTCTTTGCGCGCGGCGTAGCGGGCGTCGCGATCGAGCTTGCGCTCGTATTCGAGCCGAGCTTCCTCCTCGCGGCGGGCCGCTTCGGCGGCTTCAAGCGCCAAGGCTTCGAGGCGCAACGCCTCCTGGCGCGAGGCTTCTTCAGCGGCGCGGCGCGCGGCTTCGGCGGCCTCGGCTTCGGCCTTGCGCTTCAGCCGTTCGGTGTCGCGTGCGGCGCGCGCTTCGAGAATCGCGCGGCGCTTGGCCTCGCGCTCGATGACCGCCGGATCGTTGGGATCGTATTTCGGACGGGAGAGGAACTTCTCCGCCAAAGCTTTGCGCGCCTTGGCGGCCGCGGCCTGACGGTCGAGGAAATTGTTGCTATTCAGAAACGACATTGCTTCCCTTGATGATTGCTTCGCCGCGCGCTCATGCCACAAACCGAGGAAAACGGCAATGCTTTTGCCGCATCGCAGCAATGCCGCATCGGGTCGCAGCGTCCGTTCGTCGCGCCTGCGGCGGCGGCGAGGGTCGATGCGTGACTGCCGAGGGCCCGTGTACTAAAAGAACACCTCGTCTGCGAGTCGAGGCGTGTTCGAACGAGCGAATCAAGGGGCGAACTTGCGAATGAAGAACGCGACCCTGGACTGCCTCACCCCGCGCCACTTGCAGCTCTTCGGAACCATCATGCAATGGTTCGCGCGCTACGAGCTGCTCATGCAGGACGTCATGGCCACTGTCGCCGGTTCCGACTCCGCCGCCGTCATGTTGCTGACCCGTCGCCTCGACTTCACAGACAAGCGCCGGGTCCTGCTCGATCTGCTTCGCCATCGGCCGGTTCCGATGGACCAATTCGATCGCATCCGCGCCTACCTGGTCATTCCCCATAATCTGACTCCCTTGCGCAACAACATCGCTCATGCCGCTTGGAAGCCCGGCGTCGCCCCGACAGGCGTGCAACCCAATTGGATTCTGCGCGTGCCGCCGAGCGTCAAACCTTCGCGGGGCGATTCGATGAGGCCGGGGACCTACGTCGAGGACAACGAGGACCGCATCGAATACACCCTCGACGATCTCGCCCAGATCGTTGAAAGTCTCGCGGGAAACTACGCATTATTCCTGTCCTACCTGAAGGGCGTCGATCTCGTCCCGGGACGGGCCTGATCCAAGGCCCGCCGGACCGCTGTTCGATTGGCGCTCGTTCGACGGGCGAAGCGGAACTTTGTCGCCGCGCGCACCGCGCCGCACGCCAGTCTGAAGCAAGCTCCGCTCGATAACGCTCGAAGCGGTTCTTTTCGGTCAAGCCTCCTGAAACGCGGCAAAGACGGCTAGACCTCGAATCGGTCGGACGCCGCGTCGAGGAGGTCGGGGAACCGCCCCGGCGAGGCCGCCGAAGGTGCGACGTGCGTTGCCGGGAGTTTCGTCGGAAAGCGTCAGCGCGAACGCGGCGAGGCGGTTTGCGCATTCACGGCCGGAACGTTACGGCGCGGAATTCTCGAGACGAAGGTCGCAGGAGGTATCCTTTGCGCTTCAGGCAAGCGATTGCGTCACTGGCGAAAGCGTCGCCGTTCAGCCAGCCCGACAAGGGCGCCAAGGCGCTCGCCGTCGGCGAATGCGCGACAGGCTTCATCCAGCATATGATCGTCGCGATGTTCGCACTCGACCGCGAGGGGCGCGTTATCGTCTGGAACGAGGCCTGCGAACACCTGACAGGGCTGCCCGCCTCGAAGGTCATCGGCACCAAAGACCATTGGAAGGGATTCTACCCGGCGGCCCGCCCTTGCCTGGCCGATCTCGCGCTCGAGGGCGGCAAGGCCAAGATCGGCTCGCTCTATGCCGCGCAAGGTCAAGACCACCACAGCGACGACGCGCGTCTAAGAGCTGAGAACTGGTGCGACTTGCCGCGCGGTGCCCGCGTCTATCTTGCGATCGACGCCGGCCCCATTCGCGACGCGGACGGCGCCGTCGTCGCGGTGGTCGAGACGCTCCAGGATCTGACCTCGCAAAAATTGGCGGAAATGGCGATCGCCGCCGAGCGCGCAGAACAAGCCGACCGGCTCGAAACCGTGCGCGGCGCGCTCGGCGCCGCGCTCGCGCAGTTGGCGCAGGGCGATCTCGTCTCCCGCGTCGAGACGCGCCTTCACGAGGGCGCCGACCAGCTGCGGCTGGACTTCAACGAAGCGGTCGACGCTTTGCAGGAGACGCTGGCGACGATCGTCGCGGCGGCGTTGCAGATCCGCTCGGGAACCGACGACATTTCGGCGGCGACCTCCGATCTTTCCAAGCGAACCCAGCAGCAGGCCGCCAATCTTGAGAGAACCACCGCGGCGATCGGTCAGATCGCCGGTACGGTGGAGAAGACCGCCGAGGTCGTCAAACACGCGCGCGCCGTGGTCTCGACCGCCAAAGTCGACGCCGAACGAAGCGGCCAAGTCGTGCGCCAAGCCATCGAGGCCATGGGCGGCATC
>JBEKFO010000475.1:0-2918 GCA_050013275.1 Roseiarcus sp.
GCCACCGCGCGCGGCGTCATCGTCATGAACACGCCGTTCGGCAATTCGATCACCACCGCCGAGCACGCGGTCGCGCTGATGTTCGCGCTCGCCCGCCAGCTTCCCGCCGCCGACGCTTCGACGCAGGCGGGCAAGTGGGAGAAGAACCGCTTCATGGGCGTCGAGCTCACCGGCAAGACGCTCGGCGTCATCGGCTGCGGCAACATCGGCTCGATCGTCGCCTCGCGCGGCCTCGGCCTGAAGATGCGCGTCATCGCGTTCGATCCGTTCCTCGGCGCCGAGCGCGCCGCCGAGATCGGCGTCGAGAAGGTCGAACTCGACGAGTTGCTGAAGCGCGCCGACGTCATCACCCTGCACACGCCGATGACCGCGCAGACCAAGAACATCCTCTCCGCGGAAAACATCGCCAAGACCAAGAAGGGCGTGCGCATCGTCAATTGCGCGCGCGGCGGCCTGGTCGACGAGACGGCGTTGCGCGCGGCGCTCGATAGCGGCCATGTCGCCGGCGCGGCGTTCGACGTGTTCGTCGAGGAGCCGGCGACCAAGAACCCGCTGTTCGGCCATCCCAATGTGGTGGCGACCCCGCATCTCGGCGCCGCGACCAGCGAGGCGCAGGAAAACGTCGCGCTGCAGGTGGCCGAACAGATGTCGGATTATCTGATGCGCGGCGCGATCACCAATGCGGTCAACTTCCCCTCGATCACCGCCGAAGAAGCGCCGTTGCTGAAACCCTTCATCGCGCTCGCCGAGGGCCTCGGCTCGTTCGCCGGGCAGCTCACCGACGACCCGATCGCCAAGATCACCATCACCTTCGAGGGCGCCGTCGCCGATCTCAAGATCAAGGCGCTGACCTCGGCGGCGATCGCCGGGCTGCTCAGGCCTTCGCTGGAGGACGTCAACGTCGTCTCCGCGCCGTCGATCGCCGCCCATCGCGGCATCGTCGTCGAGGAAGTGACGCGCGCGGCCGCCGGCGATTACGAGAGCTTCATCACGCTCTCGGTGACGACCGCCAAACAGGAGCGTGCGGTCGGCGGCACCGTGTTCCACGACGGCAAGCCGCGCATCCTGTCGATCAAGGGCATCAAGGTCGACGCCGAATTCACCCCGTCGATGATCTACGTCACCAACGAGGACAAGCCCGGCTTCATCGGGCGCTTCGCCAGCCTGCTCGGCGAAGCGGGCGTCAATATCGCGACCTTCGCCCTCGGGCGCGACAAGCAGGGCGGCTCGGCGATCGCGCTGGTCGCGGTCGACGGCCCGGTTCCCGACGCGGTGCTCGCCAAGGTCGGCCAGATCCCCGGCGTGAAGCAGGCCAAAGCGCTGAAGTTCTGAAACGCCGATCGCCCTCGCTGCGGAAAATAAAGGCGCGCCGTCGCCGCCGTGCTATATCGGCGGCGAGGGCGCGTCGCCAAGACCCAGAGACCTCGCCATGACCGAGCAAGATCCCGCCTTGCCCGCCGCGTCGCCGGGCCCGCCCGAGCCGACCCGGGTCGATCCGCGGCTGCTCGAAATTCTCGTCTGTCCGTTGACGCGGGCGACGTTGAGCTATGACGCCGAGCGCCAGGAACTGATCTCGCGCGCGGCCAAGCTCGCCTATCCCATCCGCGACGGCATTCCGATCATGCTGCCGGAAGAGGCGCGGCGGCTGGAGGAGTGAGGCCGGGCGGCGCGCTTCAGCCGCGTTTTCCCGCGAAGAATTCCTTCAGCATCGCCGCCGCTTCGCTCTCGCGGATGCCGCCGTAGATTTCCGGCGCGTGCAGGCAGGTGGCTTGCGAGAAGAAGCGGGGCCCGTGTTCGACGGCGCCGCCCTTCGGATCGGGCGCGGCGTAGTAGAGGCGGCGCAGGCGCGCGTGGCTGATCGCGCCCGCGCACATCGCGCAAGGCTCCAACGTCACGTAGAGATCGCAGTCGATCAGGCGCGCTTGCCCGAGGCGTGTGGCGGCCGCGCGGATGACCAGCATTTCGGCGTGGGCGGTCGGGTCGGCGGCCTCGCGCGTGCGGTTTCCCGCGCTCGCTATCACCTCGCCGCCGCAGGCGAGCGCGGCGCCGATCGGCACTTCGCCGCGCTGCTCGGCGGCGCGCGCCTCGGCGAAGGCGACGCTCATCGGGTCTTTGTGCACCTACACGGGCTCCTCGCGCCTCGCGACAGCGGCGCGGCAAGCTGCTAGGACACCGCGTGAAGCAAAGCAAGACGAGGCCATGAACGAAAATCCCCCCGCGGCGTCCCCGGCGAAACCGACGCGCGAAGGCCAGCGCATCGCCAAGGTCATGGCGCGCGCCGGCCTGTGCTCGCGCCGCGACGCGGAAGGCTGGATTCTCGCCGGACGCGTCAGCGTCAACGGCAAGGTGCTGGACAGTCCGGCGTTCAACGTCAGCGCGGAAGACGACGTGCGCGTCGACGGCCAGCCCCTCAAGGAGCCCGAGCGCACGCGGCTGTTCCTCTTTCACAAGCCGCGCGGGCTGGTGACGACCGCGCGCGATCCCGAGGGCCGGCCGACGATCTTCGATTCGCTGCCCGAGGATCTGCCGCGCGTCGTCGCGGTCGGCCGGCTCGACATCAACACCGAAGGGCTGATCCTGCTCACCAACGACGGCGGCCTCGCGCGCGTCCTCGAGCTGCCAGCCACCGGCTGGCTCAGGCGCTACCGCGTGCGCGCGCACGGCGCGATCGACCAGGCCCGGCTCGACGCGCTGCGCGAAGGCGTGACCATCGACGGCGTAAACTACGCCGGCATCGAGGCCCGGCTCGAGCGCGAGCAGGGCTCCAACGTCTGGCTGATGATGGGCCTGCGCGAAGGCAAGAACCGCGAGATCAAGCGCGTGCTCGAGCATCTCGGCCTTTCCGTCAACCGGCTGATCCGCGTCTCCTTCGGCCCGTTCGAACTCGGCGATCTCGCCGAGGGCGAGGTCGCGGAAGT
>JBEKFO010000476.1:0-2917 GCA_050013275.1 Roseiarcus sp.
CGATCCTGTGCCGGTAGTCAGCACCAGGCGCCAGGTGAAGGCGATCCATCCCATGACCTTGCCGAAAGCCGGGGATTTCGAGGCTTGGCGGTCCATCATCGAAAAGAGATAGGCGGCGACGACGACGACGAATCCGGTATAGAGATAGATGTTCCACGCGAAGATCGATTTGAAGTTGTACGTCGTCATCGCGACGACCAGTCGATCCGGCCGCCCGAGGTCGAGCACGAGAACCGCCAGACCGCCGGCGAGCAGCGAAACCGCGAGAATGCCGGAGAGGCGCGCGTAGGGCTTGTAGGCGAGGCGATTGAAGACGGACGACACCGAGGCGACGTTTAGCGCCCCAGAGGCGGAGACGATCAGGAACACGGCGAAGACGTGCGGCGCGCCCCACACGACCTGATTGCTCATGCCGGTGACGACATGTCCGTAACTCTCCATGTAAAGCGCGGCCCCCAGCGCGAGCGCCACGACGACCACGTGCACCGCCATGAGGCCGCGGAACAGCGGGCTGTGCGGGTCGAGCTTGCGGAATTTCAACGTCGCCATCGATCGTTCCCTAGAGGTTGCGATACCGAACGCCGGGGTCGAGCCCGAGGTCGGAACGGATCTGCGTCGTCGACAGGGAGGCGAGCGCCTTGGCGATGTCGCTGCTCGGATCGTTCAGGTCGCCGAACGTCATCGCGCCGCCGCCTTCGCTTGCGCAGGCTTCGACGCAGGCCGGCTTTCGCCCCGCGTCGATACGGTCGACGCAGAGCGTGCATCCTTCCACCGTGCCTTTGCCGCGCGGCGCGTTCGTCTTCTGGTCTTCGATCGCCTCGTGAACGAAGGAGCGCGCCTTGTAGGGGCAAGCCATCATGCAATAGCGACAGCCGATGCAAATGTGGCGGTCCACTAGGACGAGGCCGTCGGCGCGCTTGAACGAGGCGCCGGTCGGGCAGACGTCGACGCAGGCGGGGTTGGCGCAATGCTGGCACATCACCGGCGCGGCGCTCTGCGCGCCCGTCTTGGGATCGCGCACCGTGACGATGCGGATCCATTGCGGGTCGGATTCGACGTGGCCCGTGCTCTGCCAGCCGTTTTCGTCGCGACAGGCGGCGACGCAACGGTCGCAGCCGGGGGCGCACTTGCTGGAGTCGATGAGCATGCCCCAGCGCACCTTCGCCGAAGCGGGCTCGCCGGCCGGTCGCGCGCCGGCGTCGTCGGCGCCGAAGGCGTAGAGCGTGACGCCCGGAGCGATCAGCGTCGCCAGACCGGCGCCGGCGCCCTTGAGGAGCGTGCGGCGATCGGCCAGCAGACGAGTCGGTGCGGCGCCGGCGCTCATGGCTTGGTCCCCTTGAGATAGTCGTTCAGCGCCGTCAAATCCTTGTCGCCCGCGTCGGTCGCCGCCGCCTTGTTCGGATCGCCCGGGCGCGAGGCGTGGCATTCGAAGCAGTCCACGGAAACGGCGGCGTAGTCGTGGCACGAACGGCAGAAGTGACGCGGGTCGGCGTAGCTCACCGCGACGCCGTCGGCGCCGCGCACGGCGTGGCAGGCGACGCAGGAAGCCAAGCTGTACGGTTCGCCGCGCACGCCGAGATGAACGGTCTCGTTGCGCTGATGAAACAGCATCTTCATATGATTGCGGCGCATGAACGTCGTGTCCGCGACGCAATGATCGCCCTGCGCTTTGGGCGGATGCGGAACCGGCGTGCGCCCGGTGTCGCCGCTCGCGTCGACGGCCCAGGCCGCGCCAGCCGCCGCTCCGAGGAGGGCTAGCGCCAAGGCTAGCGGAGTGAGCCAGGCTCGCCGCATCGCGTCAGTCCCCCAAACCCATTTGAATGTAGCCGGTCGGGCACACGTCCATGCAGATGTGGCAGCCCACGCACTTGGTGTAGTCGGTGTAGACGTAGCGTCCGACCGCGCGTTCTTTCTTCGGCGTGCGCGCGACGGCGGTTTGCGGGCAATAGACGACGCAATTGTCGCACTCGAAGCACAGGCCGCAGCTCATGCAGCGTTCGCCTTCCTTCTTGGCCTGCTCCTCGCTCAGGGAAACGATGCGCTCTTGGAAGTCGCCGAGCACCTTGTCGGCTTCGACGTGCCGCTCGCCCCGCTTGTTGCGCGCGACATAGGGGAAGTGGCTCTTGAAGAGATCGGTGTGGGGAACGATCTGCGTCGCGCCGCGATCCTCGAAATTGTGGACGGCGAACGCGCTCTCCGACGTGCCGCGGGACTGCGAGTGATCGTAGGGCGCCGGAGCAAGACCGCGCGCCTGCAGTTCGTCGAGCAGATTGTACTGGTGGACGTCGATCTTCGGCCGCCGCTCCTCGGGCGAGCCGGCGAGAAAATGATCGATCGTCTCGGCTGCGATGCGGCCGTGGCCGATCGCCGTGGTCAACAGATGCGGCTTGACGACGTCGCCGCCGGCGAAATGCTTGTCCGAATTGCGGACCTTGTAGACCGCGTCGATGGCGATCGAACCGCGGCCGCTGTCGAGCCGCTCCAGCCCGTCGGCGAGATCGGCCATCTGGCCGATCGCGGAGACGATGATGTCGCATGCGATCTCGAATTCCGTGCCCTCGACGGGCTGGGGCGTCATGCCCTTCATCGTGCACTGGCACATGCGCAACGCGACGGCTTTGCCGTCCGCGTCCTTGACGACTTCGAGCGGCATCACGCCGCCCTTGATCTCGATGCCTTCGCGCTTGGCGTCCTCGCGCTCGCGCTCCGCCGCCGTCATTTTCTCGATCGGGAACAGGGAGGTCAGCACCGCCTGCACGCCCTCGCGGCGCGAGACGCCGGCGACGTCGTGGGCGGTGTAGCCGAATTGCGTCGCGGCCGCCGCGTCGTGCGCGTGCGATTGCGCGATATGCCCGAGACGGCGCGCCACCGAGGCGACGTCGATCGAGGTGTCGCCGCCGCCGACGACGACGATGCG
>JBEKFO010000477.1:0-2884 GCA_050013275.1 Roseiarcus sp.
GCATCAGCTTCACGTCGGCGCTGTTGACCCACTCATGGCGATCAGTGCGGCGCTGGCGTCGGCGCTGAGGGTCCGGCGCACGAGCCGCGCCGGGAACGCGTTCGCGGACGTCGCCGCGCTGGCGTCGACCGGCGCGGCG
Source organism: Roseiarcus sp. (assembly GCA_050013275.1). Taxonomy (GTDB): domain Bacteria; phylum Pseudomonadota; class Alphaproteobacteria; order Rhizobiales; family Beijerinckiaceae; genus Roseiarcus. The sequence continues at coordinate 140 of JBEKFO010000477.1, forward strand.
ACGGCCTATTTCGTGCAGGGCAAAGGCTTCGCCTATCACGCCTAATTCGCCGTCGCGCTGATGTTCGTCGCCGTGACGATCGTCGCCGCGCGCGATCTGCGCCGCCCCGCCGTCTGGATCTTCGCGCCGCTGGCGAATTGCGCGGCGATGGCTTCCGCATTGGGCTACTTCGGCGGCGTCCCGATGCGCGGCGACTTTCTGTTCGCCGTGGCGGCGACGCTGACGATCTCTGCGATTTCGGCCCCGCCGGATCACCAGTCGCGCCCCCTCGCGTCGTTCCTCGCCAGCGCCCTCGCGTGCAGCGCGTTGGGACTGATGCTGTATGTGTTCCACTCGGAGTGGCGCGGCGCGCCGGAGTTCGAACGCGAGGTGCGCACAATCGGCGCTCATCCCAAAATCGCGCTCGTTTCCGACCTCGGCGATCTCGCTCATCCGCTGGTCAGCCGGGTGCAGGGACGATGGACGCAACGGGTCATCAGCCTCCTCCTCACCGATCAGGTCGACCGAATTTTCGAGCGCGACGCGCCGGACGCGGACTCGCGCCGACGCCTGGAAGCGCTGAAGAAACTCGATCTCGAAATGTTTCTGTCAGACGTCGAACGGGAGTGGCCCGACGCCGTCATCGTCGAAGAGGGATGGGCGGCGAAACACTTCACCGATCCGCGCGTCGCGGCTTGGCTGGCCGGCTACCGCAGGACGGCGAGCGTCATGGCGACCCGCTATGGCGCGGCGGACCCGTTGACGCTCTATACCCGACCGCCGCCGCCTGCGCCGCCCCTGCGCAATGGCGCGGACGACTAAGCCGGTCCGCTCTTCCGACGAGCCGGCGCGCTTCGCGCCACGGCGGCGGGGGCCTAGGCCGGGCGCGCGAGCGGCGCGAACGCGGCGACGACGTCTTCGTAGACGCGCCGCTTGAACGGCACGACGAGGTCGGGCAGCGCCTCCAGGCGCTCCCACCGCCAAGCGTCGAACTCGGGCGTATGCGCGCCGCCGCCAGGGCGCGCGATGTCGATTTCGGAGTCCTCGCCCTCGAAGCGCATCAGGAACCACTTCTGGGTCTGGCCGCGGTAACGGCCGCGCCAGCGGTTGCCGGCGTTGGCCGGAAGATCATAGCTCAGCCATTGCGGCGCTTCGGCGATCAGCGACGCCGAGGCGATGTTGGTTTCCTCGAACAATTCGCGCCGCGCCGCGTCGTAGGGGTCTTCGCCGTCGTCGATGCCGCCCTGCGGCATTTGCCATTCGTGGCCGGCGATGAGGCCCTCCCGGCTCTTCTTGCGGCGGCCGATGAAGACCGCGCCGTCGCGGTTGATGAGCGTGACGCCGGCGCTCCGGCGGTAGGGCAAGTCTCTCGTCACGTGCTTCTCGTCTCTTGTCATGGATCACGGGCTCGCCTGCGCGGCGGGGCCGGGACCTCGCGCCATCAACGCCGAAACGGGCACGAGGGCGACGCCGCGCGCCTCCAGGGCGGCGCTCCAGCGCGCGATGCGTTCGACGCTGACCGGCAGCGCCACCGCCACGCCGATCGCGCCGCCGTGGCTCCTGGCGAGCGCCTCCAGCCGGATCAGCGCCGCTTCGATCGCCTCCGGCGTCGGATTGGCGTCGATGACGACGTCGGCGGTTCCCGACGGCAAGTCGATGGTCGCGGCGGTCTGGCGCGCCAGGCTGCGCGGCGACGAGCCGTCGTCGAGGTAGACGAGTCCGCGCGCTGCGATTTCGGCGAGCGCCGGCGACAGCACATGCGCGTCGGAGGTGAATTTCCCGCCGAGATAATTGACGACGCCGACATAACCGGAAAAACGCGACATCAGCCAATGCAGCGAGTCGAGATTTTCGCTTTGCGAGGCGCCGGCGAGCAGGGTGTGCGGACCGGGATTGTCCGCGGGGTACGCAAACGACTCCATCGGCGCCTGCAGCAGGACTTCGTGGCCGGCCTCGCGCGCCTCCGCGACGTCGCGCTCGAGGTCGCCGCCATAAGGCGCGAAGCCGAGGGAAACGGCGCCGGGCAGTCTGGCGATCGCGTTGGCGGTCCCCTCGGCGTTGATGCCGAGGCCGCCGACCATGATGGCGACGCGCGGCGCGCCGGCCGGCAGGCGGGCCGAGGCGACGACAGGGCGCGCGTAGACGTCGGCGGGCCGCGCGCCGTCGGCGCCGATGCGCGGCAACAGGCCGTAGCGCGATTTTTCGACGAGGCGCTTGTCGGGCGCCGCGGTCAGGCGCACGCCGAGCGCCTGCGGCACGTCGATGATCAGGGCGTCGGACGCCCCGCCGCCGTTGCGCACGACCTTGACGCCGCTCGCCGCCTCGATCTGATCGCCCGTCGCGGTCGCGGGCAGCGCCACGGCGGCGGGCCCCGGGGCGGGGGGCGGCGGCGCGGGCGGCGCCTGCTCGATGCGCGCGACGGCGAACGGCTCGCCGCCGCTCCGATTGTCCGATTTCACGATCGCAAGCGCGGCGAGCCCGACCGCGACGGCGGCGAGCCCTAGGGCGAAGCGCGGCCCGAAACGCTTGGCGAGGGCCGCCGCGCACAAGGGCGCCGGCGAGGTCCGCCCCAGAGGCTCGTTCACTTCGTCGCGCACGCTCGGCCCAAATCCCTCCACCTGCCGCTGCCGTGAATTCGGCCGCGAATCATGTCGTTCCGCCCGACCATTGTCGGCCGGTCCGTCCCTGGGGTCGAGGGGAATTTTCCCGACGAATTTTCTCTGGCCGGCGGCCCGCGCCGGCGCGGTTCCCGTCCAGGGGAAATGC
>JBEKFO010000478.1:0-2836 GCA_050013275.1 Roseiarcus sp.
CTTGCCGCGCCGCCTACGCGCTGCTCTCCAAGTGCGCCTGGGGTTCGAGCGCCGACAACCAGTTCTCCGACATCGTCGTGAAAGCCTGCGCGGGCGCGTTCCTGAACACGCTGAGCCCGGCGGGGAAGGGGAACTACGCCGCCGAGTCGGAACTCTGCGACTACGAACACCAGCGCCAGGAAGGGACGATGTATCTTTCGCAGGCCGCGCTGTGCCGGGCGGAGGTCGCCTTGCGCTTCGCCGGCGATCCGCGTCTCGCCGACCGGCCGCTTCCGGCGGCGAGCTTCGATTGCGCCAAGGCGCGCACGCCGTTGGAAAAGACGATCTGCGCCGACCCCAAACTCGGCCGCGCCGACGTGATGCTGTCGCGCGTCTACCGGCAGGCGATGCAATCGCTGACCCCCGATGAGCAGCGCGCACTCAACGCCGACGAGCGCAAATGGATGGCGAAGGTTGCGGCCGACTGCCGCCTGACCGACGCCGCGGCGAGCGCGCATGCCCGCGATTGCGCGCGCGAGGCGTTCGAGCGCCGCTTCACCGCGATCGACGGTTGCGAGGGCGACGGCGACGTGGCGAAGTGCGCGAACGCGCCCGATTGAGCGTTGCCGCCCGTCGTCGCGCCGGAGCGGACGGTCGCGCGGCGCAATAAGGGAAAAGCGAATCAGTCCAGCTTCGCCACCACGGCGAGGCGCTTGACCTGCCCTTGCTGATAGGCGCGCAAGAAGGCGTCGTAGTCCTTGAAGGACACGCAGCCGTTGGAATCGCCGTTCGGGCCGAGCATGTAGGGGTGCGCGAGCAGGCCCGCCCGTCCGAACACGTCGCCGTCGCCGACCGGGGTGAGACGCAGCGCCGCCACGCCGTGGAACAACTCCTCGCGCGGCTGCAGCTCGTAGAGATGCGGCGGCGTCGGGCCGTGCATCCGCTCGCTCACGTAGCGCACATCGTCCAGCCGATCGCCTAGGCCCGAATGGGCTTCCAGTCGCGTCCCGTCGGGCATGTAGACCGTGCGCGCCGAGATGTCGTAGACGGCGGTCCACTGGTCGTAGCCCGCCGGCGGCGCCGATCGGCCGAACAGTGAAAAGCCGGGCGCGCGATCCGTCGCGGCGAGCGCGGCGCTCTTGCCGTTGCCCGGGACGGGGCTTTCCGGCGCCGCATAGCCTAGGGCGGGGCTGGACGGGCGCCCGCCGCCGAACAATTTTTGGAAAATGTTGCCGTCGTCCGCCGCCGGCGCCGCGGGCGCTTCGAGCGAGGCGAATTCGGCGGGGCGAGCCGGCGGCAGCGGCGCCGCATCGTCGATCGAGGCGACGTCCCGTTTCGGCGGCAGAGGGATCTCCTGCGGTTGCGGGATCGCGGCGACGGGAGCGGGGGCGGCGGCCTCGAGGCTCGCCTGCACGGGAGAGTCGGGGCGCGGCGCGGCCGGCCGGGCGTCGGCGAAGAAATCGCCCAGCCCGCCGTAGGGATTGGCGTTCTTTGCCGCCGGGGCGGGAGCCGGTTGTGCGGCCGCGAGGTTCGCCGGCGCCGGAGGCGCGGAGGCTGGCGCGGCCGGCCGCGCGTCGGCGAAGAAATCGACCAGCCCTCCGTAGGGGTTGGCGACCGTTTTCTTTGCGACGGGCGCGGGCGCCGCGGCGCGCCGAGCTGCGACGATTTCTGGGTTCGGCGCAACGAGCGCCATCGCCGTGGCGGAGCGGGCTGCGACGATTTGCGGAGCGGCGACAGGATGCGCTTGCAGGACCCATCCCACCATGCACGCGCCGAAACCAAGCGCGACGCACCAGGGAAGCAGCCACAGAAGACTTTCGCGAGACTCGCGCCCGGGGTCGAACGGAACTTCGAAGATGGTCGGATCGATTACCTGCATGTCACGCCTACGCTCACGCTTCGCACATGCGATGAGTTTGTAGGAAACATGTTTAGACCCGATTAACCCCGTTCGCGGCCAAGACCCTGCCACATTGGACGAATTTTGGCGCCGAGCATTGTTCCAGCGCAACTGAGTCAATTTTGCGGCGCCCGTTCGACAGCGCCGTCCCGCCCCGGTCGGGATAAGGGAGAAGATCATGTGACGCAACGTCTGCGTTTGCAGATGGTTTCCGAGGGGGCCGTACTCGGCGACGGCCGATCGTGGTTAATTCTCAGGTTTCGCGGGAGACACAATTACCACAACTAGGCTTGCCCGGAGCTGGCTGGACTTGGCCGATCTCAGGTCTCCCCGGATTCCGACGGCCCTGATTCGGGTCCGCTCTCCGCTTACCGGCCTTTTCCGCCGCGCCTGCCCCCTCCGCCCTTCGGCCTCGCCTCGCCGCCTCCCCAGTTGTGCGGCCCCATGTCGGAGTCGGTCGGCTTGTGTGCGCGGCTCGCCGGGAGATTGGCGGCGCGGCCGTACTTCCTCTCGCCGGCGTAGCCGCCGCCCGCCGCCTCGATCGCGGCTTGGCGCGCCAGCGGATCGTCGCCGATCGCCAGTTCGACCGTCTGCAACCGCTTGATCTCGTCGCGAAGGCGCGCCGCCTCCTCGAACTCGAGATTGCCCGCCGCCTCCTTCATCCGCTTCTCGAGGTCGGCGATGGTCGCGTGGAAATTGTGGCCGATCGGCGCGCCGGCGAATCCCGCCGCGAGGCCGGCGTCGACGGTGACGTGGTCGGCCTCGTAGACGGAGTTGAGGATGTCCTGGATGCCGCGGCGGATCGAGGCCGGGGTGATGCCGTTCGCCGTGTTGTAGGCTTCCTGCTTGGCGCGGCGGCGGTTGGTCTCGCCGATCGCGCGTTGCATCGAGCCGGTGATCTGGTCGGCATAGAGGATCACCTTGCCGTCGACGTTGCGCGCGGCGCGCCCGATCGTC
>JBEKFO010000479.1:0-2833 GCA_050013275.1 Roseiarcus sp.
AAGCTCGCCCTAAACGTTCTCAAACGCGCCAGACCCGAAATCTCAATCCGGCGAAAACGAAAACGGTCCGGATGGTCCGACGCCTTCGCCCGATCCATGCTCGGCCAAATGCGATAGCCCTGGCGCCAGGTCGGCGGCCTCTTGCCACGGATCGACATCCAGCCGCGCAAGCGCGGAAAGGACGCTGAGCGGCGTTCCGTTTCGATCCTCGCCGATCGGCGCGCAGAGGAATTTATCGAACTCCGCTCCGAGGAGAGGCGCTAGGGCGGCATGGGGCATTTCAACAGCCGATTCTCATGTTGAACGCGGAAGCCAAGCGGCGGGTAAAGCGACGCCCCGCTTTCTCTTACATCGACCTGCATCAACAATAGGGCTTGCCGGAGGGCGCCGTCAGACTCGGAATCTACCCACGTCGCTTGGCCGCGTTCGGCTGCGTCGCGCGGAGACCGCGGCACAGGCGCGGCGATCGTCGAGCCTCGCCGCGTCTAGGTATTTTCCGACCCTCCCTACGCCGCCCGCTGTCCGCTATCCCCAACAGGGTGACCCCATGCGCAAGCAATGGACTGCCGAACGGTCGGCGAGCGGCCGATCTCGTCGACCCGTCGATCTTTGGAGCGCGTTTTGGCTTCGCTTCTCCACAATCGTTGGACACTCGCGGCCGCCCTGGCCGTGGTCGCGCTCTGCGGCGCCTTCGGCTGGCGCCACTTTTACGGCGCCGATACCGGGACGGCGGGTCCGGGTGCGGCCAATAGTGTGCAGGCGCCCGCGCCCATCCCTGTCACCGTCGCGCAGGCAAAAAGGGCCGATTTCCCCGTCTATCTGAACGGGCTCGGCGCCGTGGAGCCTTATCAGACCGTTCTTGTGCGCAGCCGCGTCGATGGCGCGGTCACCAAGATCGCCTTCAAACAGGGCCAGATGGTCAAGGAAGGCGACGTTCTCGTGCAGATCGATCCGCGTCCCTATCAGGCGGCGCTCGATCAGGCGGTCGCGAAGAAGGCGCAGGACGAGGCGACCCTCAAGAACGCGCAGCTCGACGTCGTGCGCTACGCCGCACTCGCCAAAGAGGATTCCGTTTCGGCGCAGAAGTTGGACACGCAGCAGGCGACGGTCAACGAACTCATCGCGCAGATCAAGGGCGATCAGGCGACTATCGACAACGCCCAGACGCAAGTCGATTATACGACAATCCGCTCTCCACTCACGGGGAAGACCGGCTTTCGTCTCGTCGACGCCGGCAACATCGTGCATGCCGCCGACACGACAGGCATCGTGACGATTGTGCAGCTACGGCCGATCTCGGTCGTGTTCACGGCGCCCGAGGAGGATGTGCCGGAGATCAACAAGGCGCTCGCGGCCGGCGTCGTGCCGGTGACCGCGCTGAGCTCGGACGGGTTGAAGACGCTTTCGCAGGGTCATCTCTCCGTCGTCAACGACGCGATCGATCCGGCGAGCGGCGCCATCGGGATGAAGGCGACGTTCGAGAATACGGACGACGCCCTGTGGCCTGGCCTGTCGGTCTCGACTCGCCTGCTGGTCGACACGCTGAAGCAAGTCACCGTCGTACCCGACGGGGCCGTCGAACGCGGACCGAACGGTCTCTACGCCTTCGTCGTCGGCAGCGACAATAAGGTCGAGATGCGCGACATCACGGTCGGTCAAGAGGGCGATGGGCAATCGGTCGTCTTAACGGGCTTGGCGCCCGGCGAGAACGTGGTCACGGCGGGCCAATACCGATTGGTTCAGGGCTCGTTGGTTCAGTCGAGCGCGGCGAGTTCCGCCACGCCGCCTGCGATCGCGGCGCCGAGCGCGCCCGTGAAGGCGCCCTGACCATGGCGGGCGGCGTCTCCGAGCCGTTCATTCGGCATCCCGTCGCAACCTCGCTGTTGATGGTCGGCATCCTGTTCGTCGGCATTATCGCATATCCGAAATTGCCGGTCGCGCCGCTGCCGCAGGTCGATTTCCCCACCATTCAGGTTTCCGCCAAGCTCCCGGGCGCCGGTCCCGACACCATGGCCTCCGCGGTCGCCCAGCCGCTCGAGACGCAATTCGCGCAGATCTCCGGCGTCTCGCAGATGACATCGACGAGCACGCTCGGCTCGACCGCCATCACCATCCAATTCGACCTCGACCGCGACATCGACGCGGCCTCGACGGATGTCCAGGCGGCAATCAACGCCGCCAGCGGGCAATTGCCGAAGGATCTGCCGAGCCCGCCGACCTATCGCAAGGTGAATCCGGCAGATTCGCCCATTCTCCTGCTCGCCGCTACCTCCGAAATCCTGCCGCTGACCGAGGTCGACGACAATGTCGAGACCAAGCTCGCCCAGCAGATCAGTCAGGTTCCCGGCGTCGCCCAGGTCAGCATCGGCGGTCAACAGAAGCCCGCCATTCGCATCCAACTCGATCCTGCCAAGCTCGTGGCCAAAGGGCTGTCGCTCGAGGACGTGCGCACGCCGCTCTCGGTCACGACCCTGTCTGAGCCCAAGGGCGCGATCGACAGCGGGGCGCGCTCTTTCACGATCTACACCAACGATCAGCTCGTCCGGTCCAAGGATTGGAACGACGTCATCGTCGCCTACCGCAATGGCGCTCCGCTGCGGGTGAGCGACATCGGTCAGGCGGTGACCGGCCCGCAGGACACGAATCAAGCGGCCTGGGCCGATGGCAAGCGCAGCGTCTTCCTCGTCATCTTCAAGCAGCCGGGCGCCAATGTCATCGATATCGTGAACCAGATCATGGCCGAGCTTCCGCGCATCAAGGCCTCGATGCCGCCGTCGCTCGACATCTTCACGTTGAGCGACCGCACGCAGACCATTCGCGCCTCCGTTCAGGA
>JBEKFO010000480.1:0-2798 GCA_050013275.1 Roseiarcus sp.
GTCCTCGCCGAGCGCGGCGTCGCGTTGCCCCTGCCGCGCCAGTCGACGACCACGCCGGAGACCCGCGCGCAGATGGGCCTTGCGGTGCAGAAGCAGATCGTCGGCGGCGACGTCATCGACGCGCTCTACGCCGCCGCGCCCGACGATCTGCAGCATATCCAGCGCTACCTCTCCGCCAACTGCTTCGGCGACCACTACACCCGCACCGGCGTCGACGCGCCCACGCGCGAGCTGCTCACCTTCAGCATGCTCGTCGCGCTCGGCGGGTGCGAAGCGCAGGTCAAGGGCCATGTCGCCGCCAACCTCAACGTCGGCAACGGCCGCGCGCGGCTGATCGACGTCTTGACCCAGCTGCTGCCGTTCATCGGCTATCCCCGCACGCTCAACGCGCTCAGGGTCTTGGGCGAGGTCGCTGCGCCGTGACGATTGCGGCAATTCAAGGAGACTCACGATGTCACAACGCACATGGTTCATCACCGGCGTCAGCAGCGGCTTCGGCCGTCATCTCACCGATCAACTCCTCGAGCGCGGCGACTGCGTCGTCGGAACCGTTCGCGACAAGGGCAAGGTCGCCGATCTGATCGAGCGCTATCCGCAAGCGTTTCACGCCGAGGCGCTCGACGTGACCGACACCGCGGCGATCCGCGACGTCGTCGAACGCGCGTTCGCCCGGCTCGGACGCATCGACGTGATCGTCAGCAACGCCGGCTACGGCCTTTTTGGCGCGGCGGAGGAGCTTTCCGACCAACAGATCGATCGCTTGATCGCGACCAACCTCGTCGGGTCGATCCAGCTCATCCGCGCCGTGCTGCCGCATCTTCGCGCCCAGGGCGGCGGACGCATCATCCAGATCTCCACCTACGGCGGGCAGGTCGCGTTCCCCGGGAACTCGATGTACCACGCCACCAAGTGGGGCATCGAAGGCTTCGCGGAGTCGGTCGCCCAAGAGGTGGCGCCCTTCGGGATCGGCGTGACGATCGTCGAGCCCGGCGGCGCGCGCACCGAGTTCCGCTACGGCAGCGCGCAGGTGGCGCAGCTCATGCCGATCTACGACAAGACCCCGGCGCACAGCTTCCTTGGGATGCTCGATCCCAAGAATGGCCTCGCCCCCGGCGACCCCGCCCGAATGGCCGCGCGCATCATCGAGAGCGTCGACGTCGAGCCGGCGCCGCTGCGCATGGTGCTCGGCTCGCAGGCGCTGGAGAGCACCCTTGCGACACTGCGCAAGCGGATCACCGGCTTCGAAGCGCAAGCCAAGCTCGCCGCTTCCACCGACTTCCCGCCCGGGGAGTGACCGCCGCCCGCGTCGGAACAATCGAACGGGCGCGCGCCTACGAGCATTGCATCTCCATCGCCGCGAGGTCGAAGCGAGCCTTGGCGAGCGCTCTCTCGTTCAAGATGAAATAGACGAGGCCGCCGGGGCCCCAGTCTTGCCAGCGGGCGCCGTCATGGTACCAGCCGATCTGGAGCAGCAGCGCCTCGCCGGCGCGGGGCTCGCCGCAATCGTCGCCGAGGTCGCGCTGGATGAGGTTGGGCCAGCCCAGGAGCTTGCTCCCAAATTCGTCCCGCCGCCCGCCGCCGGGCGGTCCCAGCTCGCTCCTGAGTTTGCGATAATCGTCCTGCTCGACGGGCGAGAGGCGCAGGTCCGCGACGACGTCGCTCGCCGGGTCGGGCAGTTCGACCGTTCGGTGGAAATCGAGGCCGCAGCGCGGCAGCTCGAGGAAATCCCGGATCGGCGCAGGGGCCGGCTGCAGCGCGTCGGGATCAGGGAAGAAGAGCGCGACGCCGGACTCCATCGGGCCGCCGCCGTTGACCTCGTCGTGGTCGCCGTAGAATTGCAGCAGCCCACGCTTCGGCAACGGATTGGCGCCGACAGCGGCGTGGAGATCGGCGCAATTGACCTGACCGAGAAAGAGAAGCGGCTCGTCCTCGAAAACCGGCCAGGCGTAACCCGGCGGCAGCGCGGGCAGGCCGCCGAAACAGGACGCCCGCGGGTCGTCGCCGCGGGCGCGGGGCCAGAGGTGGATCGCGCGCCGCAGCAGCGGCGCGAGCGCGCGGGCGCGTTCCGTCGCGAACGCGCGCGCGATCAATTTCATCGCCGCGGCGCGCGAGCATCCTGCCGGCGCCGGGTCGTAACTCAGTGTCTTCGGGGCTGGCGCTTGCCCACGATATGCGGCCATGCGCGCGCGACTTTCGAGCCAATGTCGCGCATCAAGACCGATCCCGCCCGGCCGTTCAGCAAGCTCCGTCATCGCGCGCTCCGCCTCCTCCGGCGCAACCTGCCGCCAGCCGCAATGCCATGCGGCCGCTACGCGCACCTCCAGCTGCGCATGCGCGAGCAGCGCTCGCAGCAGGGCGAGACGCTCAGGATTGGCGTCGATGGCGTCGAAGACGCGCCTTCGCTGCTGCATCAGCCTATTGCGCCGGCCGACATGAGACGTCGCATCGATCTCAGCGGTCAGGGACGCGACCTCGGCAAGTTCGCCATTCATCCGCCTTCCTCCGTCGTGAGGGCGACATTCGGCTATGACTTCATGTTCCCGTTATGTTCCTTGTAGCGCTGCCGCGCCGAAGGCGTCAAGCGCCGCCGACGAAATTCGGACGGCCAGACGCGCACGGACGACGCGGCGCCGCTGGAAAAGTCACGCCGACGCGGCGTTCATGGCCGCGCCGGCAAGGCGCGCCTAGCTCGCCGCTTGCGCGCCTGCGGCCTGTTCGCGCGCGCGCCGGGCCTCGTAGGCGCGTAGGTGGGCGCAGGCGATGCGCAGTAGCGGGGCGCGGTCGGCGCCCGCGACCTC
>JBEKFO010000481.1:0-2796 GCA_050013275.1 Roseiarcus sp.
GGCGTGATCGACGAGATCGCATTCCAAACCAATCTCTTGGCGTTGAACGCGGGGGTCGAAGCCGCGCGCGCGGGCGACGCCGGCCGCGGTTTCGCGGTGGTGGCGTCCGAAGTGCGTGCGCTCGCGCAGCGTTCGGCGGAGGCCGCCAAGGAAATCAAGGGCCTCATTTCGTCTTCAAAGACGCAAGTCGACCTCGGCGTGGATCTGGTGGCCCAGACCGGCAAGGCGTTGGAGCGGATCGTCGCGCAGGTCGTCGAAATCGACAACGTCGTTTCCGATATCGCCGCCAGCGCCCAGGAGCAGGCGACGGGCCTGCGCCAGGTCGACGCCGAGGTCAACCAGATGGACCGGGCCACCCAGCAGAACGCCGCGATGGCCGAAGAGACGACTTCGGCGGCCCGTTCGCTGGTCGACGAGACGGAGGAGTTGGGCCGCTTGATCAGCCGCTTCGAAATCGGTCAAATCGCGGAACCGCCCGCCCGCGAGACGGCGAAGAAGCCGGAGCGACGCGCGGTTCGGGTCGCTTCATCGCGCTGAGCGGCCGAGAACCTGCGCCTCGCATGGGCCGGCGGCTGCGGCGAGACGACTGGGACTGTCGATGGGCTGCCGGGGCGCGACCTGACTCTCAATAACGCGCGTCGCGATTGCGGGCGGTGTTCCCGGTCAGTGACCATATCAAGGCGATGATCCAACCGACGAACGTCCAGCCAAGAATGAGATTGAGAACGAAGATCGCGGCCGTGGATAGGTGACCGCGAATCAGGGCGATGATCGACGGGGCAAAGTAGAAAACGAGCAACAGGAGACCGCCGCCCGGTCCAAAGGGACCGACGTAGCGGTGCATTTCGAAATGCCACCCCATATCCTTGCTCTCCAAGCCTCCGCCGGCCATTTGCCGTAGCGCAGTTACGCGGACGGGAAACCGGCCATGAATTCTTGATGAGGCAATTCGCCTGATGCTGCGTTTCGGGTGTGGTGAGCGCGGTGGGACTCGAACCCACGACCCCCTGATTAAAAGTCAGATGCTCTACCGATTGAGCTACGCGCTCTCCATTTGGGCTGCGAAGGCCTACAGCCTCGCCCGCCGGGGGTCAATAGAAGGCCCGCTGGTGTTGGCCAGGCGCGCCGCCTTGAGCTTGGCGAAATCCTCGCCGGCGTGATGGGACGAGCGCGTCAGCGGAGTCGCCGCGACCAGTAGAAAACCCTTCGCCGCGCCGACCGCGGCGTAGGACTGGAACTCCTCGGGGGTGACGAAACGCACGACCTGGTGGTGCTTGGGCGTCGGCTGGAGGTACTGGCCGATGGTGAGGAAATCGACGCCGGCGCTGCGCAGGTCGTCCATGACTTGCAGCACTTCGTTGCGCTCTTCGCCGAGGCCGACCATGATTCCCGACTTGGTGAACAGCTTCGCGTCGAGCTCCTTGGCGCGCTGCAGCAGCCGCAGCGAATGGAAATAGCGCGCGCCCGGCCGAACGCTGAGATACTTCGCGGGCACGGTCTCTAGGTTGTGATTGAAGACGTCGGGCTCGGCGGCGACGACGATTTCCAGCGCGCCGTCCTTGCGCAGGAAATCGGGCGTCAGCACTTCGATCGTGGTCTCGGGCGCGGCGACGCGAATCGCGCGTATGGTGCGAGCGAAATGCTCGGCGCCGCCGTCGGAAAGATCGTCGCGATCGACCGAGGTCACCACGACGTGCGTGAGGCCGAGCTTGGCGACCGCGTCGGCGACGCGCGCCGGCTCGTCGTCGTCGAGCGCATCGGGCAGGCCGGTGCGCACGTTGCAGAACGCGCAGGCGCGCGTGCAGGTTTCGCCCATGATCATGAAGGTGGCGTGCTTCTTCTCCCAGCATTCGCCGATGTTGGGGCAGCGCGCCTCCTCGCAGACGGTGGCGAGCTTGTGCTCGCGCACGATCGCGTTGGTTTGCGCGAAGCCTTGGGAGCCGGGCGCCTTGACCCGGATCCAAGCCGGCTTGCGCGCGGTCGGCTGGTCCGGCCGATGCGCCTTTTCGGGGTGGCGCGGGCGCGTCGCGCGCCGTTCGCCGTCAACGAGATTGGTCACAACAGTCATCGTTCACCCCGCGCCGAAGGCGCTCGATCAGGCCGGTCTTTGGCCCTGGAGAAACTGCCAAATGAGAAGCAGCGCCACGGAACCGATCAAAGCGGCGACAAAATGGCCGATCGAGTGGCGCACCGCAATTTGGCCCAACGCCGCCAATTCCGAGCCGATCCAGGAGCCGGCGATGCCGACCAGGATATTGGTGAAAATCCCGTGGCGAATGCCGAGAATCATGCCGGCGATCCAGCCCGCTAGGCCGCCGATGATGATGAGCGAAAAAAAGCCGACGCCGGGCGTGCCCATGACGCCAAGAGGTTCATGCATGATGGCTCTCCCCGAATTCCCGTTGCTTCGATGCGCCGCGGCTCCACGCCCGCCGCGCCGCGAGTTTCCGCGTTTTGCGTGACGATGCGGCGACGGCCATCGTCGCCTCTCAGGTCGTTCTGGTCAACGCGGCGACATAAAACCCGTCCGTCGCCGTGCGCAAGGGGCTGAGGCGAATTCCCGCGCCGAGCTTCGAAGAATGGTCGGCGAGCGCTTCAAGCCCGCAGGCGCGCGCCCAATGGGCCGCTTCGAGCGGCAGGAAGTCCGCGCGGGACTCAAGGAACGCCGCGACGCGATCCTCGTTCTCGGCCTTCAGCACCGAGCAGGTGACGTAAACCAGCCGTCCGCCCGGCTTGACGAATCGCGCCGCGTTTTCGAGCGCCTCCGCCTGATCCTTGACGCGCTGCTCGAGCGCG
>JBEKFO010000482.1:0-2778 GCA_050013275.1 Roseiarcus sp.
ATGTCGTCAACAAGCATTTCGGCGAATTGTTCGCGACGCTGTTCGAGGGCGGCACGGCGGAACTGCAGCTCATCGAGTCCGACGATCCCCTGGAGGCGGGGCTCGAACTGCTCGCGCGTCCGCCCGGCAAGAAGCCGCAGACGCTGACGCTGCTGTCGGGCGGCGAGCAGGCGCTGACCGCGATGGCGCTGATCTTCGCGGTGTTCCTGACCAACCCGTCGCCGATCTGCGTGCTGGACGAAGTCGACGCGCCGCTCGACGACTACAACGTCGAGCGCTTCTGCGATCTCCTGGACGAGATGCGCAAGCGCGCCGACACGCGCTTCGTCACCATCACCCACAACCCGATCACGATGGCGCGGATGGACCGCCTGTTCGGCGTCACCATGGCCGAGCGCGGCGTCAGCCAGATCGTCTCGGTCGACCTGGCGACGGCGGAGCGGTTCCTGAACGCGAGCTGAGGAATTCCCCTTCTCCGCTTGCGGGAGAAGGGGGCGCCAGCCGCCCGTCAACCTCCGCGTCAATTTTCGTCAAGTCCTGTCAAGTTCTGTCAAGCGCGCGCCTTGACAAGGGTGCGAATTATTCAGCCATATCAATGCTGTCCGGCGCGTCAAGGCCGGCTTCGGCCGCTTTCGGGGCGGCGGCGCCGTCAGGCCCAAAGACGCCAGCCTTGCGCGCCTGCAGCATGCGCTCGGCCATCGTGTTGAGCTTGGTGAGCAGCCGTTCGCGCGCGCCCTCGTAGGCGCTCCCCTCGGCGCCCTCGACGGCGCAGTATTTGTCGAGCCGGTCGAGCACGCGCAGCAGCCGGTCGATCGCGCTGAGATCGCCGTCGGCGACGGCGCGCGCGGCGAGGCGCAGCGCCGGCTCCAGCCGCGCGATTTGCACCCTGGCGTGATCGAGCTTGGTCTCGACCGAGTCCTCGCTCAGCGCCTGCGCGACGATCTGGCGCACGCGCTCGCGCGAAATCCCCTCCTCGCGCCCGATCGCCGCATAGGACCATCCCGCCTGCACCGAGCCCAGGATGCGCAGCCGCCTGAGATCGCGATCGCGCGCTGCTGGACGAGCGCCGGCGGTAGAGGGAAGGGCGTTCATGGCGGGGTGGCTCCGAGGGGCGCGGCAGGCGCCGAGAGAGGGGAAAACGAGAAAGATAACGATAGCACAAATTCTGATTATTAGAAAGACATTGATGACGGGCCACGCGGCGACGTCGCCTCGGCACGGAGGTCTCGACCGCACGCAAGGGCCCCCGCCCTACCCTTCCGGCTACGCTGCCGAGTCCGGATGCGCCTTGGATCGACGGCTTGCGGCGCATAACAGGCCTCGCGTCCACGCAAGACCGGCGACCGCTCTGCGCCCATCTCCGACGCCGAGAGCTGCGGACCGCATTCCCAAAAGCATACCGTCCGCTCTCGGCCACAGAAAGCCGGGCGGATGAGCCAAAGCGCCGCTGACCGATGTCGCGATCTGCATGATCTTGTCGAAGCTCAGCGCGAAGTAAGTCCGCCAGACCGCGTGGACGTTACCGACTTTGGTGCTTGGCGGCCCCGCGCGGCGAAGGCCCTTGCTTGCCAATCGAGCCGTGTGAGGGCAATCTCAGCTAAGCAGGACGTTCAGCGGGTGTATGCCTGTCTATTCTCTGGTCGGGCAGCGGGAGATGGGAAACTCCAAAATCATGATCATAGACGGTGGGATTGCCTATGCCGGCGAGATAGGCGAGGTAGCTCGGCTTGGGCTTCGGTCGGGGCTTCTCAACCGCCGGTCGTTTCTGCTCGGCTCTGCGGTCGGTCTCAGCGCGCTTGGGCTGGCCGGTTGCGCGATGTCCGACGGCATGAGCCTTGCCGAGGCGGAAAAGATCTACGGGCCGGCGCCTGACGAGAAATTCCCGATCCCGGCGGTCGACGTCAGCAAGATCGATCCGAAATATTATCGCCGGACAGTGCGCTACGACACCAATGAAGCGCCCGGCACGATCATCGTCGATCCCGCCAATTACTACGTTTATCGCGTCGAAGACGACGGAAACGCCACCCGCTACGGCGCCAATGTCGGCCGCCAAGGGTTCCTGTGGAGCGGCGAGGCTTATGTCGGGCGCAAGGCCGAATGGCCCATTTGGACGCCGCCCAAGGAGATGATCCAGCGCCAGCCGGAGGCGGCCAAATATGCCGGCGGCATGGCGCCCGGCCTCGATAACCCGCTCGGCGCCCGCACGCTCTATCTCTATCAGAACGATGTTTACACGCTCTACACGATCTACAGCACCAGCGACCCCGAAACGATCGGGACCAACCTTACGAGCGGCTGCACCGGCCTCCTCAGTCAGGACATGATCGACCTCTATTCACGAACCCCTGTCAAGACCAAGGTGGTCGTCCTGCCGGCTTAGGCAATAGCGTCAGCCCCCGGTCCAGGCGCCGCCGGCGCGGGCAGCGCAAAGAACAAGGCCGTTCGTTAGAGTCATAGCGATTGTGGGGGTGAGGCGGTCACTTGTCGTGTGTCCGCACCACGCCGCTTCGAACGTCCGCCGCCTATTTGTTTCCCCTTAAAAGCGGACCGACTGGAATCGGCCAACTCGAGTCGTCTGAGCCCGGCCCTCCCGGCCACGCCGCCGAGTCCCATGCGCCTTGGATCGACGGCTTGCGGCGCCCGTCGGACCTCTCGGATCGTCATGCCGAGATGCCCCGACGCTCGGCCGCCGCTCGCCGATTTTGCCGAGCCCGCGATCGCGGCTTACGGCTTCAAGTGGGCGGCGGCGATTCGAACCTGGTCGCCGTCCGCGAT
>JBEKFO010000483.1:0-2776 GCA_050013275.1 Roseiarcus sp.
GGTGTTCGAACCGCGCCAGGCGCCCGACGAGACGATGGACCTCGACCGGCTGGAAGCGGTGTGGCGCGGCTCTCAGGCCGACGAATACGGCGAGGCGAGCGTCGTCGGCACCGCGGCGCTCGCCCTTTGGGCGATGGGCGTCGAAAGCGATCCGGAACGCGCGCAGGCGCGCGCCGAAGCGCTTTGGCGCGGCCGCGACCGCGGCGCCCTGGCGGCGGTCGCGTGAGCCGATCGCGGCCTCGTCCTCGCCTCGCGCGATAAAATGAACTGGTCCTCTTCGGGCAGGGGCGATAAAAGCGCCGATCTGCTCGGCCTCGATTGGGGGGAAACAAGAAGGAAATGAACGCCATGCTCGCCAAAGACGACATCCTCGCGGCGCTCGCCGCCGTGCCGGGGCCGGACGGCAAGACCCCCCTGCCGCAATCGGGCGCCATCGACGGCGTCACCGTGCGCGACGGCAAGGTGTTCGTCGCCATCAAGATCGATCCTGCGCGCGCCAAGGCGATGGAGGCGATGCGCGCGGATGTCGAAGCCAAGATCAAGGCGCTGCCGGGCGTCGCCTCGGCGCTGGTGACGTTGACCGCCGAGAGCGAAGGCCCCGCCGCCGCGCCCGCCGGCCAGGCCGCGCCTCGCCGCCACGTCACGGACGCGCGGCCGATCCCCGGCATCGACAAGATCATTGCGGTCGCCTCCGGCAAAGGCGGCGTCGGCAAGTCGACCACCGCCTGCAATCTCGCGCTCGGCCTCGCGCGGCTCGGGCTCAAGGTCGGCGTGCTCGACGCCGACGTGTTCGGCCCCTCGATGCCGCGGCTGTTCGGCATCGCGGAGCGGCCCGATCTCGCGCCCGACGGCCAGAAGCTCAAGCCGCTGGAGAAATACGGCGTCAAGGTGATGTCGATCGGCTTCCTGGTCGAGGAGGGCGCGGCGATCGTCTGGCGCGGCCCGATGGTGATGTCGGCGCTGACCCAGTTCCTGCGCGAAGTCGACTGGGGCGAACTCGACGTTCTCGTCGTCGACATGCCGCCGGGCACCGGCGACGCGCAGCTGACGATGGCGCAGAACGTGCCGCTGTCGGGCGCGGTGATCGTCTCGACGCCGCAGGATCTGTCGCTGATCGACGCGCGGCGTGGCATCGCCATGTTCAAGCAGGTCTCCGTGCCGCTGCTCGGCGTGGTCGAGAACATGAGCTATTTCCTCTGCCCGCATTGCGGCGGGCGCACCGACATCTTCGCCCACGGCGGCGCGCGCCATGAGGCCGAGGCGCACGGCGCGCCGTTCCTCGGCGAAATTCCGCTCGACGTCGCGATCCGCGAGACCTCCGACGGCGGCGATCCGGTCGTCGCCAGCGCGCCCGACAGCCCGCAGGCCGCGGCCTATATCGCGCTCGCCGAGCGCGTGCGCGCGGCGTTGTTCGAAGGGCAGGGCGCATCGCGCCCGGCGCCGCGCATCGTGATCGAGTGAGCGGAGGGGTCGCGATGGGCGAAGCGGGGAAAGGGAGCGCGCCGGAGCCGTCGCCGAGCGAATTGCGGGTGCGCGAGGCCGGCCACGTTTTGCGCGTCGCGTTCGCCGGCGGCTTCACCGCCGACATCTCGGCCGAACGCCTGCGCGCGGCGAGCCCGAGCGCGGACAAACGCCGCCCGCCCGCGCCCGAAGGCGGGATCGCGATCGCCGACGTCGAGACGGTCGGCAACTACGCCGTGCGCATCGCCTTCAACGACGGCCACGACACCGGGATCTACAGTTGGTCGCTGTTGCGCGCCCTCGCCGCCGATGAGGCGCCGACGACCGGTTCGTGAGGCGGCGCGCGCCCTCACCCCAACCCCTCTCCCGCAAGCGGGCGAGGGGTTTTGTCGCGCAACCCTTCTCCCGCCTGCGGGAGACGGTGGCCCGCAGGACCCGAGGAGGGTGTGCGCGAATCCGCCACTGCCGCGCGCGAGGCTCACCCCTCCGGCGGCGCGGTCGCTCCCAGCCCCAGCGAGCGCTGCATCATCACCGAGTCGGTCCAGCGGCCGAATTTGTAGCCGATCGAGGGGAGATGGCCGACCTGGCGGAAGCCGAAGGAGTCATGCAACCGCATCGACGCCTGATTGGCCGCGTCGATATAGCCGATCATCTGGCGGTAGCCGCCGGCGGCGCAGGCGTCGATCAGCGCGGCGAGCAGCGAGCGGCCGATGCCCCGGCCGAGATGCTCGTGATGGACATAGATCGAATGCTTGACCGTGTAGCGGTAGGCGGGTCGCTTACGGAACGGCACGGCGTAGGCGTAGCCGACGACGACGCCTGCTTGTTCGGCGACGAGGTGCGGCAGCCGCCCGCGGTGCATGTTCTTGCGCCGCCGCTTGAGGTCGTCGGCGTCGGGCGTCTCGATGTCGCCGGCGAAGTTGGGGTCGACGCCCTTGCGGATGTGATGAAGGTAGATCGCCAGCATCGTAGGCACGTCCGCCTCGCGCGAGGCTCGCACCACGACTCCGTTTGTCGTCTGGCCGTTGAGGCCCTTGTCGACGTCCTGCATCGTCATCGGCGCGCCCGCTTGGGATGTGGCGGCTCCGATTCATGCACCACATAGGTGAAGAAGCGAATTGCGCCCTTTTCGTCGATTTCGCGGTAAAGGCCTTGGATTTCGGATTCGAACCCGGGGAAGACGTTGGCGCTGCGCTCGAAGGTCTTGAGATAGTCGATCATCGGCCGGGCGCGCGCGCACAGCCGCTCGCCCGGAACGACCGTCGCAATGCCGGGGGGATAGACGACGAACAAGGTCGTCGCGACGCGCCCTTCG
>JBEKFO010000484.1:0-2741 GCA_050013275.1 Roseiarcus sp.
GTCGGGCGAGGCCAACGTGCTGATCTTTCCCAACCTCGACGCGGGCTCGACCGCGTTGCAATTGACTCGCGTGATCGCCGACGCCCTGCCCGTCGGACCGATCCTCGTTGGCCCGGCCAAGCCCGCGCATGTGCTGACGCCGTCGGTCACCGCGCGCGGCATCGTCAACATGACCGCGATCGCGGCGGCGGAGGCGGCGGGAGCGGAGTAGACGTTGCAAACGAAGCGAAAAAATTGACTTGACAGCCCCGCGATCGAAGCCGAACCTCCCCACGTTGTCTCAAGTCGCGCAAGCGACTCGCGGGCAAACCAAGAGCCGGCCTCGTACGCGAGGGTCGGCAGAAAGAACGGGGTAGCCATGACTCCGCCGGGCCAGAAGTTCTGACCTCGATGCCGTCGAGGTCGCGACGCCAACGCCGCCCGATACGCCAAGGCGGAACGGCGTTTCAGAAAATTTGACGTTCACCAGCGGCCGCGAACGCGAAGGCCAAGCGTCTCAAGCGCCGCAATATCATCTGCAGCATCCCAGATCGTTTCGCAGAGGCGAAACAGGGCCCCGCTCCGCTTGAATGCGCCGGGGCCCAGCGCTTTTTATGGAGCGCCCGCGCGCCCTACCCGCGATAATCCAGCCCGACATCCAAGATCGGCGCGCTGTGCGTCAGCCAACCGACCGAGATCAGATCGACGCCGGTCGCGGCGATCGCGGGCGCGGTTTCCGCGGTGACGCGGCCCGAGGCTTCCGAGATCGCGCGGCCGCCGATCGTCGTCACCGCTCGGCGCAAGTCTTCGAGCGACATGTTGTCGAGCAGCACCGCGTCGACGCCGACGCGGAGCGCCTCGTCGAGCTGGGCGAGCGTGTCGACCTCGACTTCGATTTTCACGAGATGCCCGACATGCGCGCGCACGCGCGCGATCGCTTCGGCGACGCCGCCGGCGATCGCGATGTGATTGTCCTTGATCAGCGCGGCGTCGTCGAGGCCGAAGCGATGGTTGGCGCCGCCGCCGGCGCGCACCGCGTATTTTTCGACGCCGCGCAGCAGCGGCGTGGTCTTGCGCGTGCAGACGATGCGCGCGCGCGTTCCCGCAACCGCGGCGACCAGCGAGGCGGTCGCGGTCGCGACGCCGCTGAGGCGGCAGAGGAAATTCAGCGCGACGCGCTCCGCGGTGAGAATGCCGCGCGCCGGCCCGTCGATCAGCGCGATCGTGTCGCCCGGCGCGACGCGCGCGCCGTCGGAGCGCCGCTCGACGAAGACGATCGCAGGATCGATCAGATGAAACGCCAGCGCCGCCAGATCGAGTCCGGCGACGACGCCGTTCTGACGCGCGACCATCGCGGTCGTCGCCGGCAGATCGGCCCGCGCGATCGCGTCGGTGGTGACGTCGCCGGCGCGGCCGAGGTCCTCGAGCAGCGCCGCGCGCACAAGGGGCTCAATCAAAATCTTGGGAAGTCGCGCCGGGGTCATCCCCTCGCCCTCCGCTCCAGCGCCGTCGGCGCGTCCTCGCCGGCGGCGGCGAGCGCCGAGTCGAGCCGCAGCGTCGCGCGACGCGCCTCGCTCGCTTTGCCCGGGAAGTCGGTTCGGCAATGCGCGCCGCGGCTCTCCTCGCGTCGCTGCGCGGCGAGCGCGATCAGCAGCGCGACGGCGGCGGGGTCGGCGGACGGCCCGGCCCCGAGGGCCAGCGGCGCCAGTGCGGCGACGGCTCGCGCCAGGCTTCCGCCCTCGCGCATCACCCCCGCAGCGGCGGAGAGAATCGGGCGCACGGCGCTCGGGTCGGCGGCGGGCGGCGGCAGGCTCGCGCGCGGGGCCGGCCCGCGAGCGAACGCGGCTCCGGCGACGCTCCCCGCGACGAGGCCGGCGAACACCGCCGCCTCGGTCAAGGAATTGCTCGCCAAGCGATTGGCGCCGTGCAGTCCGGTGCAGGCCGCCTCGCCGCAAGCCCAGAGCCCGCGAAGCGAACTGCGCCCCTCTTCGTCGACGGCGATTCCGCCCATGTGATAATGCGCGGCCGGGCGCACCGGGATCGGCTGACGCGCGGGATCGATTCCCGCCTCGCGGCAGAATGCGGCGATGACGGGAAAGCGCGTCGCGAACCGATCGCCGAGCGCCTGGCGCGCGTCGAGAAAGACGCGATGGCCTTCGGCGCGCCGTCGCCAGATTGCGCGCGCGACGACGTCGCGCGGCGCCAGTTCCGCGCCGGGCGTGTCCAGCATGAAGCGCTCGCCGGTCTCGTCGATGAGCACGGCGCCTTCGCCGCGCACGGCTTCACTGATCAGCGGCGCCGGCCGCGCCGGCCCGTCGAACGCGGTCGGGTGGAATTGCACGAACTCGACATCGGCGAGTTCCGCGCCGGCGCGCGCGGCGAGCGCGAGGCCTTGGCCGAAGCTGCCGGCGGGATTGGTGCTGACCTCGTAGAGACCGCCTACGCCGCCGGTGGCGATCACCACTTTGTCGACTGCGAGCGTCAGCGGCCCCTGCGGGCCGACGACGACGAGCCCCCTCACCGCGCCGTCTTCGACGACGAGCCGGCGCGCCTCGAATCCTTCGAGCGCGCGGATCGAAGGCGTGCGGCGCGCTGCCACAACGAGCGCGCGCATCAGTTCGCGCCCCGTGCCGTCGCCGCCGGCATGGACGATGCGCCGGCGCCCATGCGCGGCCTCCAGCCCCAACGCAAAGCCGCCGTCGGATGCGCGATCGAATGCGACGCCGAGCCGTGCGAGCTCTTCGATCGCTTGCGGCGCCGCT
>JBEKFO010000485.1:0-2697 GCA_050013275.1 Roseiarcus sp.
GGTCACGCCCGCCATCTGGCGCGGGCATTCCTGCGCCGCGCCGACGACGGTGCGACTTGGCAACAACGCCGTCCAGGCCGGAACCGCGTAGTCCTCCTCGTCGTCGCCCATCGTTTCGTTGCGAATCTTCGCCGACGCCTGCTCGATCTCCATGCGCAGGAAGGCCGTCGCCTTGATTTCCTTCTTGGTCGCCGGGCGAAGCAACTTGGAACGTCCCGGGAAAAGGCGGTTGATGAAATTGTCGATCGCGGCCAGCTTCTCCGCCTCGTCTTCGATCACGTGCGCTGTGCCGTAGACCATCGCCGAGCGGTAGTTGATCGAGTGGTGGAAGCCGGAGCGCGCCAGCACGAGGGCGTCGACGTGCGTGACCGTCAGGCAGACCGGAATGCCGGCGGCTTGGGCGCGCAGCATGCGGCTGGCCGACGATCCGTGCCAATAGAGATGGTCCCCCTCGCGCCAGAACGAGGTGGGGGTGCAATAGGGCTGGCCGTCGATGACGTAGGCAATGTTGCAGACCAGCGCGGAATCGAGAATTTCGTAGACCGTCGCCTTGTCATAGCGGCCGCGCGCCGGTCGGCGCACGACGCGGTTGCGCTTGGTCGTTGCGAAGGATGATCCGGCGCTGGTCTTTGACATGACGGCCTCTCTGGGCGGGGCGATTCGGCAGGGAACTAAGCGCGCCTGAATGGTCTGGAAAAGAGCCAATCCGTTCCATGACACCAGACCACTTGACGCAGGGAGCGGCGCCTGGACGGGCTACGGCGCGACCGCACGATGGCGCGCCTGAGCGCGCAAGCAGCGACCCGCCCGAACGCCTCTATCCCGCCGAAGTCTGTAACGCCAGCGCGTGCAGGTCGCCGCCCATGCGGCCTTTGAGGGCGCCGTAGACCATCTGGTGCTGCTGCACGCGGCTCTTGCCGGCGAAGGCGGCGCTGACGACGCTCGCGGCGTAATGATTGCCGTCTCCGGCCAGATCCTTGACCTCGACGCGGGCGTCGGGAAACGCCTCGCGGATCATGCTCTCGATTTCGGCGACGGACATGGCCATGTTCAATTGGGCTCCTTCTGCGGTTCGCGGGCTTGATCCAAGGACGCGGCCTCCAGCTTGGCCATCACGTCCTTGGCCGGCTCCGAACTGGGGATCGTCACGCCGCCGGTCAAGTAGATGGTGCACTTGGTCGGGTCGGACGCCGCGATCCCGACGACCTGATCGGGGCGGACGTAGTTGAAGCCGGCGAGCGCCTTCACCGCCACGAATTCCGTCATTTCCGCTCTCCCTTCTTCCCGTCCATATAGGCGGGAAGCCAAAATTCGAACGCGGTGCGCAGCATCGCGAGCGGGATCGGCGGCTCGCCGACGAGATCGAGGTCGTTCCCGCCTGTCGTTCCCAGCCGCGCCGCCGGGACGCCGGCGCGGCGCGCGTCGGCGAGCAGGGCGTCGCTGTCCTCGGCGCGCGCGGTCACGACATAGCGGCCCTGATCCTCGCCGAACAGAAACCCGTGCGCGGGGCCCTCGACCGCGCTCTTCTCGATCGTGGCGCCGACGCCGCCCGCCATCGCCATTTCCGCAAGCGCGACCGCGAGGCCGCCGTCCGAGAGATCGTGCACGGCGCTGACGCGCCCGGCGCGAATGAGCGAGAGCACGAACTCGCCGTTGCGCCGCTCGGCGGCGATATCGACCGGCGGCGGCGCGCCGTCTTCGCGATGCGCGACCGTTTTCAGCCAGGCCGAGCGGCCGAGCCAGCCCGGCGCGCCGCCGATCAGCAGCACGGCCTCGCCGGAGCGCTTGAACGCCAACGAGGCGGCTTTGGCGACGTCTTCGATCAGCCCGACGCCGCCGATCGCCGGGGTCGGCGGAATGCCGACGCCGCTGGTTTCGTTGTAGAGCGAGACGTTGCCGGAGACGATCGGGAAGTCGAGCCCGCGCGCCGCCTCGCCGATGCCGGTCAGGCAGCCGACGAACTGGCCCATCGCCTCGGGCTTTTCCGGGTTGCCGAAATTGAGATTGTCGGTGAGCGCGAGCGGGCGCGCGCCGACCGCGATCAGATTGCGCCAGGCTTCCGCGACCGCCTGTTTGCCGCCCTCGATCGGGTCCGCCTCGCAATAGCGCTCGGTGGCGTCGGTGGTCAGCGCAAGGCCCTTCGGCCCGTCGCCTAGCCGCACCACCGCGGCGTCGCCGCCCGGGCCCTCGATGGTGTTGCCGAGAATCAGCGTGTCGTATTGTTCGGTGACCCAGCGCTTGCAGCACAGATCGGGCGAAGAGAGCAGTTCCAGCAGCGCGAGGCGATTGGCGATCGGCGGCGCGATGTCCGCCGCCGCGAGGACCGGCGACTTCGGCGTCGGCGTCCACGGCCGATCGTAGAGCGGCGCTTCGTCGCCCAGCTCCTTGATCGGCAGATCCGCCTTGACCACGCCGCCCTGCTTGACGACGAAGCGCTTGGTGTCGGTGGTCTTGCCGATGATCGCGAAGTCGAGGCCCCATTTGCGGAAGATCGCTTCGGCCGCGGGCTCCTTCTCAGGATGGAGCACCATCAGCATGCGCTCCTGGCTTTCCGAGAGCATCATCTCATAGGCGCTCATCCCCGTCTCGCGGCAGGGGACGCGGTCGAGATCGAGTTCGACGCCGAGATTGCCCTTGGCGCCCATCTCGACCGCCGAGGAGGTGAGGCCCGCCGCGCCCATGTCCTGAATGGCGATG
>JBEKFO010000486.1:0-2689 GCA_050013275.1 Roseiarcus sp.
GGCTTTGTGCTATCCATTGTCATGGCGTGATCTCCATCGGCGCGCTAACGCCGATTCTGGTTTGCTTTCACAAACTGGAGATTACGCCACCTCCAAATTTCAACCACTCCGGCTACGGCACCGCTTATAATCGCCACGCCGTCAGCTCGGCCAGCCCGCGCCGCGCGCATTGACGTAGACCGCGTACAGCGACGTCGTCGCGCAGATATAGAGCCGATTGCGCTTCGGGCCGCCGAAGCAGACGTTGGCGACGACCTCGGGAACCCTGATCTTGCCGATCAACGTTCCGTCGGGCGCGTAGACGTGGACGCCGTCCGCCGCGGAGGTCCAGATATTGCCCCTCATATCGAGGCGGAAGCCGTCGAACAGGCCCGCGGTGCATGTCGCGAAAAGCTTCGCGGGGCCGACCGATTTCCCGCCGACGGCGACATCGGCCACCCGCAAGTGGCGCGGACCGTTCTTCACGTGGGTGGCGCCGGTGTCGGCTATGTAGAGCCGCTTTTCGTCGGGCGTGAAGGCAAGGCCGTTCGGCTTGACGAAGTCCGTTGCGATCGCGGTGACTTCGCCGCTCTCGGGATCGATGCGATAGACGTTGCTGGCGCCGATCTCCTCGGCCGCCGCGTCGCCTTCATACTCGGAGTCGATGCCATAAGTCGGATCGGTGAACCAGATCGAGCCGTCCGATTTCACCACGACGTCGTTGGGCGAGTTGAGGCGCTTGCCCTCGAAGCGGTCGGCGAGGACGCGACGCGATCCGTCATGCTCGATGCGCGAAACGCAGCGGCCGCGATGCTCGCAGCAAACGAGTCGGCCCTGGCGGTCGACGCTATGGCCGTTGTGATTGTTGGCCGGCGACAGGAACACCGAGGTCGCGCCGCTGGTCTCGTCATAGCGCAGCACGCGGTCGTTTGGGATGTCCGACCAGACGAGGTATTTGCCGGCGGCGAGGTAGGCCGGCCCCTCCGCCCAGCGGCAGCCGGTATAGAGCTTGTCCAGATGAACGTTGTCGAGCGCGAGCTTGACGAAACGCTCGTCGAGAATCTCGAACTCCGGCGCGTGCATGAGGCCTCCCTGCCGGCGGCGTCGCGGCAATGCGCTTGCTCGGCGCTCTCGCGTCCCATTGCTACGCCATCGTGCGGCCGCGGGCAACGGTTCGGGCGCCGCGCGCAAAACGCGTGAAGGCGAGAACGGCGTTTCAATTCCGCGGCCGCCGTCGAGCGGCGCGCCTTATTCGGAATAGTAATTTTTCACGCCGACGATGACGCAGCCGTCCCCGGCGGTCGGCAGCAGCATCACGCGAAGATTTTGAGCATTGCGCAGGATCGGCACGCCGGCCATCTCGCCGAGCCATTCGCCTTCGACGAGAACCTGCGCCTGAACGGCCGAGCAAGTCGAAGTCGTCGGCAGAACCTGAAACCCCAGCGCGTCGCACTTGCCATTGGAGCTCAGGGCGGAAACGACTCCGCTGATCCCGACCGGCGCCGCAGCGTTTTGGCTGAAGCGTTGACCCATCAACGACGAAAACAGTCGCTGGTCCGGATCCGCGCGGCTCCAGGTGGAGGTCACGGCGTATTGCGTGACGCCCGTCATTTCGAAACGACCCATACCGTCGGCCAATGGGAGGCAACGCTTCACGCCCGCGGACTGCAGCTGCTCGACAAGTTGGAAATGCTCGTCGAGCGGCGCGGCGGGCGCCGGCTCGCGCCGGGCGCGCGACGCGTCGGCGCTTTGTCCGTCGTCTGTCGCCTGCGCTTTCTCGCTCCTGCCGACGATCGGGCTCTTGGGATCCCGGGACGCGTTCGCCTGCGCCAGCGGCCGGCCCGTCGAACGCCATGTGTCGGCCTGGGAACGGACCGCGATCGCCATCGCGACCGCGCCGAGCGCCGCTAGCGAGCCGGCCGCAATCATGGCGCCGCGCCCTTGAACATGGAAGGTCATCGGAAATTCCCGCGTCCGCGACTCAGTTGCGTCGCAGCGCCGATGACAACCTATGCGTGATTATTAATCAATATGCTCTTATAACGTGTCTAACGCGTCGCCGTGGCGATGCGGCGCGCTTGGCGCGGGTCATGCGCGGTTGCGCAAGCGCCGGTACTCGAATTGCACCGCGTCTGCCCCGTGGGTTCGCTCGAGCCGACGCACAATGAAATGGCCGCGCGCGACAGTCTGGAAATGGTCGGCGAAGGCGACGTTGACCGCCGCGCCGCCGATCGCGCCGAAAACCGGAACCGCCTGGGCCGCGAGCTTTTCGCCGACGACGACGCCGAACCGCGCCGCGATTTGCGAGATGAACCGGACAAGAATCGGCGCCGCCTGATCCGCCACGCCTCGCTGCACGATGAACCGGGCGCTCTCGCTGACCGACTTGGCGAGTGCGCCGCGCACGGCGAAGTAACCGCTCTCGATCGCCGCTTCGCCGGGCGCTTCGGCGCCGAGCGCGAAGACCTCGACGCAGGCGAGAGCCGACTCGGAACGCGAGAGATCCTCGCCCTCTTCGCGCGCGATTTCCGCGATCGAGCGCAACAGGATCGTCGTCGAAATCGGCAGTTCGATCGCCACCGAGGCAAGGCCGAATGCGCCGCCGACCGCGCCCGAGGCCGCCGCCGCCGCCTTGTGCATGCCGCGGGCCGCCTTGGCCGGCGATTTCTTGTCGATCGTCCGCAGCGCGAACCGCAGTGCGACCTTCAGC
>JBEKFO010000487.1:0-2681 GCA_050013275.1 Roseiarcus sp.
CGCTTCGCCGCGCTCGCGCAATCCAACGCCGAGCTCAGCGGCCGCCTCGGCTCGATGAGCGAATGGCTGGGCTCGCGGCAGGCCGACATGACGCGGGTGATGGCCGAGCGCCTCGACAACGTCGGCGCGCGGCTCGGCGCGGGGCTAGAGAGCCACGCGCAGACGACCGGCGCCAACCTCAACAAGCTCAACGAGCGGCTCGCCGTCATCGACGCCGCTCAGGCGCGCATGGCCGGGATGACGGAGGAAGTCGTTTCGCTCAAGGACATTCTCGCCAACAAGCAGACGCGCGGCGCCTTCGGCCAGGGGCGGATGGAGGCGATCGTGCAGGACGGCCTGCCGGTCGGCGCCTATGAGTTCCAGTTCGCCCTCTCCAACAAGACGCGGCCCGACTGCGTCATCCGCCTGCCCGGCGACGCCCGAGTGCTCGCGGTCGACGCCAAGTTTCCGCTCGAGGCGTTCACGCTGTTCAACCAGGCGCGCGGCGAGGACGCGCGCAAGGCGGCGATGGCGCGCGTGCGCGTCGACGTCGGCAAGCACGTCAAGGACATCGCCGAGCGCTATCTCATTCCCGGCGAGACGCAGGACATCGCGCTGATGTTCGTGCCCTCCGAATCGATCTACTCCGATCTCGTCGAGCATTTCGACGACGTGGTGCAGAAGGCGCATCGCAGCCGCGTCGTCATCGTCTCGCCGTCGCTGATGATGATGGCGATCCAGGTGACGCAGGCGATCCTGCGCGACGCGCGCATGCGCGAGTCCGCGCACGCGATCCACGCGGAAGTGGGTAAGCTGCTCAACGACGTGCGCCTGCTCGCCGAGCGCACGGCGAAATTGGAGGGTCATTTCCGCCAGGCGCAGGAAGACGTCGGCCTGATCGCGACCTCGACCGAAAAAGTCACCCGCCGCGCCGCGCGCATCGACGCGATGGAATTCGCCGAGGAGGACGCGGGCAAGGTTGAGGCGCTGCCGAATTTGAGGCTGGCGAAGGGCGCGGAGTAGGGGCGGGCCAACCCCTTGTGACAGCCAGTTCTGCTATTTCCGTCCCGCGCGCGGGGGGAAAGGGTGCGCGTCTCACGCCGCCGGGGTTTCGCTTAGCGGATTCAGCAGACGGCGCGATAATCGCAGATCGGGGCGTCGCGGTCGGCCGAGGCCAGGCGCGCCAGCAGGTCTGGCCTGAGGATGTCGATTCGGCGAGTCGTCGGCAGGGCGATGAGGCCCTGCGCCTTCAGGTGCGTGAAGGTTCGGCTGACGGTTTCGATGGTGAGGCCCAGGTAGTCCGCGATGTCCTGGCGCTGCATGGTGAGCTCGATCGAAGCGGAGCGTCGCCCAGGGCTGCGCGCGCTCAGCATCGACAGGAACCAAGCCAAGCGCTCTTCGGCCGAACTGCGCCCGACCATGGTCATGTGATCGACGGCGTGGGTCAGCGCCCGCGTCACGTTGTCGAAAATGGCCGCGTTGAACTGAGGGTCGCGAGCCATGCGGGCGCGACAAGCCTGACGGGTCAGCGCGGCGATCGCCCCGGCGTTGACCGCCTCGATGGTCAGACCGTGGGTATCTTCCGGCTCGAGCCCGCACATGTCGCCCGGCATATAGAAGGCGAAGATCTGCCGCCGCCCGTCGCGGGTCACTTTCACCGCGCGAAACACGCCCCTGACGACGAGATAGTAGTTTTCGGTCGGATCGCCCTCCCCGACCACTTCTTGTCCGGGGGCGTAAGTGACGACGACGGCGTCGGCGTAGGGAAACTTCACCGCGGCCAGATCGCCGAACGCGAACGGATCGGGGGCCGGCCGCAATGCACTCTCTAAAGGATGGATTGCGATGGTCATGGCCGCGCTCCGCGTTTCCTGCGGACGATAAATGCCAGAAATCGCCGCCGGGCGCCATTCGCCAGACGCCCTATGTCGGTATGCCAAAGGGCATAGGCCGTTCGCGCGCTTGCCATTGGCCGCCGCGATGAACACATTAACGGTTTCGCGCGGCATGACGGCACGGAAACCGATGGAATGAACAAACCGCAGCTGCCATTTCCTTGCCTCGGTATGGAGCGCACGACGCGCTTCTTGTGCGATGCGCAGATGCTCAACGTCATGGCCGACGGCCTTCCCGGCGTCGTTGCCTATTATGACGTTGATTTTGTTTGCCATTTTGTCAATGCGACGGTCGAGGCGTGGACCGGGGCGCGTCCCTCCGCCTATCTCAACAAGCGCCTTGGCGAGGCCGGGCGCGAGTTTGCCGCCAGCTCGCGCGCGCACATCGAACGCGCCCTGGCCGGGGCGCATGTCGAATTCGAGACGCCGGTTGATTTCGCCGGCGGCATGGTCAACGTCGTGCGCGGCTTCGCCTATCCCGACCTCGACGCCAAGGGCCGTGTTCTCGGATGTTTCGTCCTGCTGCTCGACATCACCCGCGAGCGCGCGTTCGAAGGCCAATTGCAAGCCGCGCGCGACGAAGCGGTCGAGGCCATCCGCTCCAAGTCGCGGTTCCTGGCCGCCGCGAGCCATGATTTGCGCCAGCCGCTGCACGCGATGACGCTGTTCGTCAGCGCGCTGTCGCGACGGCTGGGCGAGGGCGAGGCGGCCGAGCTGGTCGGCAACGTCGACAGTTCGCTGCGCTCCTTGCGCTCGATGATCGACACGCTGCTCGACATTTCGAAGATCGAAGCCGGCCTGATCAAG
>JBEKFO010000488.1:0-2669 GCA_050013275.1 Roseiarcus sp.
GCGGCCGAGCGGTGATGGCCGTCGGCGATATAGAGCGCGGGCAGAGCGTCGACGGCGCGCGTCAGCGCCGCGATCGTCGCCTCGTCGTCGATCACCCAGAGCTGGTGGCGCACGCCGTCGTCGGCGGTGACGTCGACCGCAGGTTGCCCCGCAGCGGCGCGCGCGAGCAGGGCGTCGACCTCCGGCGCCGCCGAATAGGCGAGCATGACCAAGCCGGTCTGCGCGTCGACCGCCTCGATCTGGCGCACGCGGTCGTCTTCCTTCACCGGCGTCGTCAGCTCGTGCTTGCGGATGCGGTTCTCGGCGTAAGCCGCAATCGACGCGATCGCCGCGAAGCCGGTCTCGACATGACCGCGCCAGGTCAGGCGGTAGGCGTAGTAGCAGGGCTTGTCGTCGCGCACGAGCGCGCCGGCGGCGATCATGTGGCGAAAATTCTCGCCGGCCTTGGCGTAGACGGCGGGGTCATGGGAATCGATCGCCGGATCGAGATCGATTTCGGCTTTGGAGACGTGCAGAAAGCTCCACGGCTTGCCCCTGGCGCGATCGCGCGCTTCCATGCTCGAAAGCACGTCGTAGGGCGGCGCGAGAACGTCCGCCGCGCGTCCCGGCGCCGGCCTCAACGCGCGAAAGGGCTTTATCAGGGTCAATGGGGCTCTCTTTCCTGAGGATTTGACTGACATTCGCCGGATGGGCGTCGGCGTGGCCGGACATCTGACTCGGTTTTGACGTGTTGACAAGCCGGCGATCGCCGCCAAGGCCCACGCCCGCGTCGACCACGACGACGTCACTGCTCTCGTCTGTGCGCAAGGAGGTCCCGGCGCCGGGTTCGCAGGGGACCGAGGCGGCGCGCCTGCCTTCTCCCGCAAGGGGGAAGGGGACGCGCCCTATTCCGAGGAGCCTCTCAGTTCCGCGAAGCCCTGCGGCGCTAACGGCGTCGGCGCGACTTTGAAGGCGTCGTAAATCAGATCGCCGTAGGGGTTGGCCGACGCGGCTCGAGCGTCGCTCGACGACAGCCCGCCGTAGGGGTTGGCCGGCTTGGCCTGGGATGCGCTCGACGACAACAAGGTCACGGCGCGCGTCGCGGGCGCGGCGGCCGCGACCGTCTTGGCCTGGGCGGTCGACGCGTCTTTCGGCTGAACGGATACATTTTCGGACGGCGCCGACTTGGCCGCGCCGTGCGCGGGCGCTCGCGTCGGCGGCAGCGGCGGCAGCGGCGCGGTGAGGGCGGCGGCGCGAGCGAGCATCGCCGGCCGCTCGGGCTGTTCGGACGCCGACGGCGCGTCCGCGAGCGCGAGGGCGTCCGACGGCGCCGCTCCGAGGCCGACGCCGCGCGTGATCACGCCCGGAAGCTTGCCGCGCTGGAGAAGCGCGACGATCAGGTCTCGATTGGCGGTCTCTTCGTTCGTCGCTTGCGCCGCGGAAGGCGCAAAGGCGAATTCGGCCGGCCGCTGCGGCGGCGTCGGCGCCACCGCGTCGGCGAGCTGCATTGCGGCGAGGTCGGTCGGTTTGCGCGGCGGCAAGGGGGCGATGAATTGCTCGGCGATCGGGCCTTGCAAGGTGACCGGGCTCGCGTCGTTTTCGGTGTTCGAATCGGCCGACGCGACGACTTGCGGCGCCGGTTCGGCGGCCGGTTGCAGGAAAGTCGAGCCGCGCGGCAAGTCGCTTCTCGCCGAGGCGAGCGGGTCCGCAGCCGCGCTCGCGACCTGGGCCCCCGCGCCGCTGGCCCTGGCGCCGCCTTTGCCCGGTACGGCCTCGCTCCCGCCGCTCTCTTCCTCGTCGTCTACGCCGCCGCCGCGCGCTCCGAACAGCCACGACAGCAAGCCGGGATTGGAAGCGCCTGCGGTCGCGGTCACCACGTCGCCGCCGCGCGATTCGATTTCGGCGCGCGCCTGCTCGTAGCCCGGCATCGGCTGGCCGTCGGCGGGAATGAACACCGTCTTGCCGTCCGGGAACAGCCGCGCCAAGGCGTCGCGGCTCATCCGCGGCCAGTAGCGGACCGACCCGCTGTCGATGTGCACCCACGGCTGGGCCCCGGTCGGGTAGAACCCGACGCCGCCGGCCTGCATGCGCATCGCAACGTCGCGGATCGTCGCGGTGCCGACGTCGACGAAATGGGCGTCGATCGCCTTGCCTTCCATATGCTGAGAATATTTGGCGACCTGACGCGAGCGTCGCCGCAGCATCGCGTTGGTCTGCGGCGAGCGATAAGCGGAAAGCACGGCGATCGGTTGGGTCGATCCCGATTCGCGATAGACCTCCCAGACGATGTCGAACAGCTTGGGGTCCATCTTGGTCGGTTCGTTGAGCCGCCAATCCCGCAAGAACCAGTTCAGCTTCTCCAGCACCGCCGAGTCGTAGACTCCATCGACCATATAGGTGAACGAACCGGCTTCGTTGGTATGGGAATTGGAAAGGCTGATCGTGCGCGTGTCGCCGTTGGCGACCGCGGATTCGGTCGAACTGGGGGCAAAGCCGAGGCTCAGCAGCACGGGGGCGGCAAACAGGTGCGCCAACGCCGTCCCGCGCCGAACCTTGGCGCCGATGGCAGAATCAAACGCCAAACGAATAATCCCCTTCCGATGTCCTGCGCGCCCGCAGCCGAGGGCGCGGCCCCCGCGGCGCGCTGGCTTTCGGGCCTCGCGCGCCGTGACGTCATCTTTGTGTCTTGG
>JBEKFO010000489.1:0-2658 GCA_050013275.1 Roseiarcus sp.
TGGCGCGACGGCGGCTTCGCCGAGGATATCTGGACGCGGCTCGACGAGGCCGAGCCGCCGCCGCCGCAGGGCGCGATCATCGTCACGTTCGCGCGCTGGAGCGCCGAGCGCGAGGCGCTCGGCGCGCGCGCCGATCCGGTCGGGGTCTTCATCGCCGCGGGGGCCGAGGCGCGCGCCCAGTTGCCGGAAGCGGCGGGGCGCCCGCTCGTCGCGCTGAGTTTTTCCAAATTCGCCGACGGCCGCGCGTTCTCCTACGGCGAGTTGCTGCGCGAGCGCTTCGGCTTCGCCGGCGAACTGCGCGCGACCGGCGACGTGCTGCTCGACGAGATCCCGCTGATGCAACGTTGCGGCTTCACGTCCTTCGAGGTGACCGACGAGCCGACCCTGCGCGCGTTGCGCGAGGGGCGCCTGCCCGCGCGGACGCTTCACTATCAGCCCAGCGTGGCGCCGCGCGAGGCGCCGGCGGGGACGCGGCCGTGGCTGAGGAAGGCGGCGGGGTAAGGCGCCCGGTCAGTCAGGCGGCGGCGCAGCCCTGCACGCGATTGCGGCCGTCCTTCTTGGCGCGGTAGAGCGCCGCGTCGGCGCGCGCGAGCGCCGGTTCGAGCCGCTCCTCGCCCGGCTGGACCTCGGCGACGCCGATGCTGGCGGTCATCTTCAGTCGCTTGCCGGCAAACAGGAATTCCGCCTGCGCGATCGCCGCGCGCACGCGCTCGGCGACATTCTCGCCTTCGGCCTCTTTCGTGTTCGGGAGCAAGGCGTAGAACTCCTCGCCGCCCGCGCGCCCGAACAGGTCGCCCGGCCGCAGATGCGCCTGCGCGAGCTCGGCGATCTTCTGCAAGACGAAATCGCCGGCGGCGTGACCGTGGCGATCGTTGATCGACTTGAACCAGTCGAGATCCATCACCATCGCGCACAGCGTCTGGCCTTGAGCGAGCCCCGCTTCGCGGGCTCGCTCGGCGAGGTCGAAGAACTTGCGCCGATTGTAGAGGCCGGTCAGCGGATCGCGTTCCGCCGCGGCGGTCAGTTGCGATTCGAGCCGCTTGCGGTCGGTGATGTCGAACATCGCGCCAGCGACGCCCATGACCTTGCCGGATTTGGCGCGGAACGCCGATTTGTGGAACAAAATGTCGTGATGGCTGCCGTCGGCGAACGGCGCGCGCGCTTCGTAAATCTCGGCGCCTTCGTCAGCCTTGGAGACGCGCCGATCGGCTTCGTTATAGACCCGGACCAGTTCGGGCGGCGCGACGTCGGCGGCCGTCTTGCCGATCACCGTCTCGGCGGACCGGCCGAGAAAGGCGAGGAACGCCTTGTTGCAGCCGACGTAGACGCCGTCGGCGTCCTTGAAGAAGATCGGCATCGGCAAATTGTCGATGCAGGCCTGCAGGTGCTCGCTGTGGCGCGACAGCGAGGCCAGGCGCGTGCGCATGCGGGCGGCGGCGAGCGCGCGCAGGGCGACGAGGCTCGGGGAGGCGAGTTCGTCCTGCGCGCAGACGGCGTCGGCGCCCGCTTCGATCAGCGCCGCCGCACGCCAAGCGTCCGGCCGGGATTGGACGACGATGCGGCAACAGCTTTCGTCGCCGGCTTCGGCCAGCAGCGTCGCCGCCGGCTCGCCTCTATCGACGATAAAGACCATCGCCCGCGCCGCGGGTTCGCCGCGGAACGGCTCGGGAATAACCAAGCGATCCAGGTTCGGCGGCGGCGGCTCGTCGCCGACCCAGATCAGCTCGCCGCCGTCGTTCGCCGGGTTTGACTGTAATTGGCTCATATTCTGATCAAATTGTTTGTATTTACAGACGTAACAAAGCGATCTGACGGCATGCATTCCCGATCACAAGTTGATTGTCGCACGTGAATACTTAATGAGCCGTCAAAGCGCGGGTTCGAGGGCGCCAGCGACCCAGACGCAGAGGACGGGGACGCGGCCGTGGCTGCGGAAGCCGACGGGCTGAGGGCGGAGCGGCGAAGCTGGATGCGTCCTGAGGCGGCGTTGCGCACGCCGGCGCCCCCTATGACATTTTCCCGCGATCGAATGATTTCAATGACTTTCGCTCTGCTTTGTTTCCGCCCCCGGCGACGCCCGCCGTCGTCGCGCCGCTGCAACCTTCGCGGCGTTCGACGCGCTCGAGGAAGCGCGCCGCCCACCGGCCCTGCACGCTTCCGCGCCTATCGACAAGAATCCCGCCGGGGCGACCATTCGCTTCGGCTCTCTGAAACCCAGATTTAACAATATCACGCTTCCTGATTTTCAGAAAGAGTTTGTTTGAGAACTTTGCTGAAAGAATTGTCCGCTGCATCACCGATGAACCGTACCTCATCGACAAGATCGGCCCACTACATGTTGGCGTCAGCGTAGGCTTCGTCTGCGTGCCCGAAGACGCCTACAGCGACGAGGACCTGCTGCAAAAAACCGACGCTGCCCTCTACGAGGCCAAGGCCGCCGGCAAGGGCGCCCACCGTCGCTACCGCATGGCCGAACCTCGGCCTCCGGGACGTATCCGCCGCCGCGCCTGACTCGAGGGCACAGCGTTGAAAGCCCGCTCGACAACCGCGCGCTCGATGTTGAAGCCATATTTGCCGAACCGCTGGCGCGAAGCCCCAACAATTGCGCCTTTTTTTACATGACGCTCAAAGGAAGACGCCAAACTTTGTTCGCCTTTC
>JBEKFO010000490.1:0-2656 GCA_050013275.1 Roseiarcus sp.
ATCACGGCGGCGACGCCGCCGGAGTCCGCGAGCCATCCCAAACGGGGCCTGGTCCTGGCGCTGTCGCTCGTCTTCGGCGCCGCGCTCGGCTCGGGCGCCGGAGCGTTGCGCGAGCACCGCGACCGAGTCTTTCGCGCCGCGGCCAATGTTCGCGATGAACTGGGTCTCGAATTCCTGGGCATGCTGCAAAACGTCGATGCGTCGGCGATCGCTGACAGCGCGAATGAAGAGGATCCCGATCTCAGGCTGGTTCATCCGACCAATTCCTTGCAGCGGTATTCGATCGACCATCCGTTTTCAGGCTTTTGCGAGGCCCTGCGTTCCGCGAAAGTCGCGGTGGACCTTTCGCTTGGGGAGCGCAGGCCGAAAGTCGTCGGCGTCATTTCTGTGCTGCCGAAAGAGGGCAAGTCGACGGTGGCGAAGAACTTTGCGTCGCTGCTGGCCCATCTCGGCGCGCGCGCGTTGCTGATCGACGCGGATCTGCGAAATCCCGATTTGACCACCGGGATCGCGCGCCACGCCGAGGCCGGGATTCTCGAGGCGATCCGCGGCGATCGCCCACTTCGCGACCTCTTGCTGTCGGAACCCGACTCAGGCCTTTTCGTTCTGCCCGCCGTCGTCAAGAAACGGGTGCATCACTCGAGCGAAATCCTTTCGTCGCCGGGCATGCGCGCCGTGCTCGCGCAAGCCGGCGTGGCGTTCGATTACATCGTCGTCGACCTGCCGCCGCTGGGGCTGGTGGTCGACGTTCGCGCCGCCGCTTCACTGTTCGACGCATTTCTGCTGGTGGTCGAATGGGGCCGCACCCCGCGGATCGTCGTGCAAAACATGCTGACCTCGGACAACGCGCTTTTCCAGAAATGCGTCGGCGTTCTCTACAATAAAGTCAATATGGAGAAGGTCGCTCTCTACGAACCCTATGGCTCTAAAGAGTATTACTACAACCACTACGTGAATAATTGCTGCCGTACGGACAAGAACTAGGAGAGGGACGTTGGCGACGCGAAGACGAATGGCGATGGCGGCGTGGATTATCACTTCCGAGCCCGTTGGCGCGACCGCGCTTATGGTCGCGATCTCGGCGGCCGATGCCGCGGCGATCGCCCGCCGCGACGTCGACGACCGGGGCGAAGGGCGATGACCATGGATTGCGCCATGACCGAACACGGCGCCGCGACGCACGGAGCGCGGCCCTCGCTTGGTTGCGGCGAAAGATGGTATGTCGCGACGACTTTGCCGCGCAAAGAACGTGTGGCCGAGGCCAATCTCGCCAAGCAGAACTACCGCAATTTCCTGCCGATTCACCTCGAAACGCGCCGGCACGCCCGCAAATTCCGAACCGTCCTCGCGCCGGTGTTCCCGAGCTACATTTTCGTCGTTCTGGACGTCGGCCAGCATCGTTGGCGAAGCGTCAACGGCACGCTCGGCGTTCAGCGGCTGATCATGGACGGCGAACGCCCGTTGGCGGTCGCTCCCGGGGTCGTGGAGACCTTGATTCAGTCGAGCGATCGGCGAGGCGCGCTGATCTATAGGATCGACGATCTGGCGATCGGCGATCGCGTCGAACTCGTGGCGGGTCCGTTCGCAGGGTCTCTGGGCGTCCTGCAGCGCTTGGACGGCGACGCTCGCGTTCAGGTTTTGCTCAATTTGCTCGGCGGCGCCGTCAAGGCGACCGTCGGGCGTCGCATGGTGGCTGCAGCGCGGTAGTCGCCGCGGCAGTTGTAGCGCGAGATCTTTCGATCCGGGACGGTCGGGTTGCCCCGATTCACCCGAACGGCGGTAGCGTGGCCGGGCGCCGCGTCGCGTCCCGCCGAGACTCGCGCCGAATTGAACGTCCTGGCGGCGGGAGCCGTGGGCGCGGCCGCCGCGATTGGCCACGCGTCAAGCAGGTTCGGCGTCGCAACGTCACGTCGCCCTGACCTTTCCCGCAAGCGGGCGCCAACGCGGCTACATGTCTTCCGCAGTCGAATCTTCGCACGCGTACAATATCGCCACTTCAAATGGATCGATGCTCGACTACTCGGTCACGAAGAGAGGATGTGTCATGGACGACAGGACGGCAATAGTTCTCGGAGCCGGCGGCTTCATCGGCGGTCATCTGGTCAAGAGACTGAAACGCGACGGTTTCTGGGTCCGTGGCGTTGACCTTGTATTCAATTCATTTTCCGAAACAGAAGCTGACGACTTCGTCATTGGAGATTTGCGCGATCCGCATTTCTGCCGCGACGTAATCGATCGGCGTTTCAACGAAGTCTATCAGCTCGCCGCCGACATGGGCGGCGCGGGATACGTTTTCACCGGCGAGCATGACGCCGATATCATGCACAATTCGGCGACGATCAATCTGAACGTGCTCGATGCGTGTCATAAGAGAAATGTGAAGAGGATTTTTTATTCATCTTCCGCCTGCATATATCCCAGGCACAACCAGCTCGATCCCGACAACCCAAATTGCTCCGAGGACAGCGCGTACCCGGCGTCTCCCGACAGCGATTATGGATGGGAGAAGCTCTTCAGCGAGAGGCTCTATTTCGCCTATCAGCGGAACCACGGCGTCGAGGGGCGGGTGGCGCGGTATCACAACATTTTCGGTCCTGAGGGCGCCTGGAAGGGCGGCAAAGAGAAGTCGCCGGCGGCGATCTGTCGCAAAGTCGCC
>JBEKFO010000491.1:0-2641 GCA_050013275.1 Roseiarcus sp.
GGGACTCGTCGACAGCGCTCGCGCCCTCGACGAGGACGCCGTCGACCGGGATCTTCTCGCCCGGGCGAACGCGCAGGCGATCGCCGACCGCGACCTCGGCGAGACCGACGTCGCGTTCGCCGCCGTCGGCGAATACCTTGCGCGCCGTCTTTGGCGCGAGACCGAGCAGCGCGCGGATCGCCCCGCCCGTCCGTTCGCGCGCTCTCAGCTCCAGAACCTGGCCAAGCAGGACGAGGACGGTAATGAGCGCCGCGGCTTCGAAATACACCGGCGCGGCGCCGTCTTGATCGCGAAACGCCGGCGGGAAGATCTGAGGAGCGACGGTGGCGACGACGCTGCTGGTCCACGCGACGCCCGTTCCCATCGCGATCAGCGTAAACATATTGAGGCTTCGATTCCGGATCGACGCCCAGGCTCGCATGAAGAAAGGCGAGCCCGCCCAAAGAACGACCGGAGTCGCCAGCGCCAGTTGCGCCCAGTTGGACACTTGCGGCGTGAGCCAACGCGCGCCCACGACAGGCGCGCCCATCTCGATCGCGACAACCGGCGCGGCAAGCGCGAATCCGATCCAGAAGCGGCGCGTCATGTCGAGCAGTTCCATATTCGACGGCGCCTCGGCGCTCGGCGCTTCCGGCTCCAGCGCCATGCCGCAGACCGGGCAGGCGCCCGGCCCGGCTTGCCGGATTTCGGGATGCATTGGGCACGTGTAGACCGTGGCGACGGACGGGATTTGCGGCGGCGCGGCAGGCGCTCCGACGACATAGCGCTGCGGCGCGTCGAGAAACTTGGCGCGGCATCCCGCGCAGCAGAAGAAATACGTTTGCCCCGCGAATTCCGCGCTGTGCTCGGCCGAGGCCGGATCGACGCTCATGCCGCAGACCGGATCCTTGACCGATCCCTTGGTCGCAGCGTGGGCGTGGCCACTATGCGCGGCGCCGTGCGGTTGCTCATTGCCTGCTTCAGCGGGACTCATCGTCGATCCGATCTTGCGTGAGCGATCGCAATACCGCTACACCTTCCCATCATGGGAACGTCAAGAGGATTTGCGAAATGAACATCGGAGCCGCCGCGGCCGCAACCGGCGTCAGCGCCAAGATGATCCGCCACTACGAAGCGATCGGCTTGCTGCGCCCCGCCGCCCGCCTGCACAATGACTACCGCGAGTACGGCGAGCACGAAATCCACGAACTTCGGTTCGTTCGCCGAGCCCGCAGGCTCGGTTTTTCCATCAAGGAGATCGCAACCCTGCTCGCGCTTTGGCGCGACCGGCGGCGGCCGAGCCGCGAAGTGAAGAAGATCGCGCTGACGCATGTCGAGGATCTCGAAAAGCGAATTTCCGAGATGCAGGCGATGGCCGCTACGCTGCGCAATCTGGTGCGCGACTGCCACGGAGACGACCGAGCCGAGTGCCCGATTCTCGAAGACCTGGCGACCGAAAAGATAGAGCGCCGCGAGGCGCGGAACGCCCTGATGTAACCCGTCTCCTATCCCGCGAAAGCGCAAGCCGACGAGGCGAACAATCGGGTTCCACGTCCAAAGATAGCGGCCTCCCGATCGATCCTCCCCTGGAGCTTCGGCCCCGATTGTGTCAAACGGGCCGGCAATCCGGTTCTTGGGATTCTTCGATGTCCGCTTCCCCTCCGCTCCCCGGCGACTTCGCCGCGCTGCTCGCACGGATCGCCGGCGCGCTCGAGCGCCTCGCCCCGCCCGCGCCGCCCCGTCCCGATTTCGCGGCCGCCGACGCGTTCGTCTGGCACGCCGACCGCGGCGCGCTCGTCCCCGTCCGAAAAGTCAACCGCGTCGACATCGCGCTGCTGCGCGGCGTCGATCGGGTGCGCGACTTGCTGGTCGAAAACACCCATCGCTTCGCCTGCGGGTTGCCGGCCAACAACGCGTTGCTATGGGGCGCGCGCGGAATGGGCAAGTCCTCGCTCGTCAAGGCGGCGCACGCCGAGATCAATCGCGCCGCGAAGCTCGACGCCCGACTGAAACTGGTCGAAATCCATCGCGAAGATATCGAGAGCCTGCCGGCGCTCATGGCGCTGACGCGCGAGGCGCCGCATCGCTTCATCGTGTTCTGCGACGATCTTTCGTTCGACGGCGGCGATACGTCCTACAAGTCGCTGAAAGCGGCGCTGGAAGGCGGCATCGAAGGGCGACCCGCCAATGTGTTGTTTTACGCGACCTCGAACCGGCGTCATTTGCTGCCGCGCGACATGATGGAGAATGAGCGTGCGAGCGCGATCAATCCGGGCGAGGCGGTCGAGGAGAAGGTGTCCTTGTCCGATCGGTTCGGCCTGTGGCTCGGATTCCATCATTGCAGCCAGGACGACTATTTGGCGATGGTCGAGGGC
The DNA here is from genome assembly GCA_050013275.1 of Roseiarcus sp. Lineage (GTDB taxonomy): Bacteria > Pseudomonadota > Alphaproteobacteria > Rhizobiales > Beijerinckiaceae > Roseiarcus. The sequence continues at coordinate 2,355 of JBEKFO010000491.1, forward strand.
TACGCCAGGCATTTCGCGCTAGACGCGCCGGCCGACGCAATCGAACGCGAGGCTTTGGAATGGGCGACGACGAGAGGCTCGCGCTCGGGCCGCACGGCTTGGCAGTTCACTCAGGATCTGGCGGGGCGCCTGGGGCGACGCTTGGATTCGGAGGCCGATTGACGCGCTAAGGCGGCGGGCCTTTCCTTGGACCCGCCGCCTTGCTTACCGGCTCACAGCGCAATCGTGTCTCGCGGTCAACCTGTGAGCGACGCTTTTGTCCAGACTGGAGGACTGGACCTGGGTAA
>JBEKFO010000492.1:0-2625 GCA_050013275.1 Roseiarcus sp.
GTCTCCCCGCCATGCGCCCCCGCGTTCATGCGCAGCGCGCCGCCGATCGAGCCAGGCACGCCGCGAAAGAAGGCGAGGCCGTCGATCCCCGCCTCGGCGGCGGCGCGCGCGACGTGAGCGTCGAGCGCCGCCGCGCCGGCGATCACGCGGAAGTCGGGCGTCGTCTCGATCGCGCCGAACGCCTTGCCGCCCAATCGGATCACGACGCCGCGAACGCCGCCGTCGCGCACGATGAGATTGGAGCCGAGGCCGATGACCGTGACGGGAATGTCGCGCGGCAGGTTCTTCAGGAAATAGGCGAGGTCGTCCTCGTCGGCCGGCGAGAACAGAAGCTCGGCCGGACCGCCGACGCGAAACCAAGTGAAGGGCGCGAGCGGCGCATTGGCGGTCAAGCGGCCGCGAAGGTCCGGGGCGAGGGCGGCGATTTCGGCGGCGATGCCGGGAAGGTTCATGCTTTCGCGCCATCGAGCGCCGCCAATTCTTCCGGCAGCGCATAGGCCCATTGCGTGATGTTGCCGGCGCCGAGACAGACGACGTAGTCGCCCGGCTTGGCGATTCCGTGAACGATTCCCGCGAGCTTGTCGGGCGAGGGCAGCGCGATGGCGTGACGGTGGCCGTGGGCGTTGATCGCGGCGACGAGCGCGCCCTTGTCGACCCCCTCGATCGGCGCCTCGCCCGCGGGATAGACGTCGGCGACGATCACCGTGTCGGCGTCGTTGAAGCACAAGGCGAAGGAGTCGAACAAAGATTGCAGGCGGCTGTAGCGATGCGGCTGCACCACGGCGATCACCTGGCCTTTGGATGCGGCGCGGGCGGCGCGCAGCACCGCGGCGATCTCGACCGGGTGGTGGCCGTAATCGTCGAAGATCGCAGCGCCGTTCCATTCGCCGGTGCGGGTAAAACGGCGCTTGACGCCGCCGAACGAGGCGATCGCGTTGCGGATGGTCGCCACCGGCGCCTTCAGTTCGTGCGCGACCGCGATCGCCGCGGTGGCGTTGAGCGCGTTGTGGCGCCCGGGCATCGGCAAGGCGAGCTCGTCGATATAAGTCGCCTGCCCGCTCTTGCGGTCGCGGATCAATACGGAAAAGCGCGTCACGCCGCCGGAGAGATCGACGTCGAGCAGGCGCACGTCGGCCTGAGGATTCTCGCCGTAAGTGATGACGCGGCGGTCCTCGATGCGCCCGACCAGTTCCTGCACGGTCGGATGATCGAGGCACATCACCGCGAAGCCGTAGAACGGCAGGTTCTCGACGAAAGCGAGAAACGCGTCCTTGATCGCCTCGAACGTCTTGAAGTGATCGAGATGCTCGGGATCGATGTTGGTGACGATGGCGACGTCGGCGGGCAACTTAAGGAAGGTGCCGTCGCTCTCGTCGGCTTCGACCACCATCCATTCGCCGGCGCCCAATTTTGCGTTGGCGCCATAGGCGTTGATGATGCCGCCGTTGATGACGGTGGGATCGAGACCCGCCGCGTCGAGCAGCGTCGCGACCAGCGAGGTCGTGGTGGTCTTGCCGTGGGTGCCGGCGATGGCGACGCATTGCTTCAAGCGCATCAGCTCGGCGAGCATTTCGGCGCGCCGCACCACCGGGATGCGCCGCGCGCGCGCCGCCGTCAGCTCGGGGTTGTCGCGCTTGATCGCGGTGGAGACGACGACGACGGCCGCCTCGCCGAGGTGCGCCGCGTCGTGGCCGACGAAGACGCCGGCGCCCTTGCCGCGCAGCCGCTTGACGTTGGCGTTGTCGCTCGCGTCCGAGCCCTGGACCTTGTAGCCGAGGTTGATCAGCACCTCGGCGATGCCGGACATGCCGATGCCGCCGATGCCGACGAAATGAATGGGGCCAAGCTCGCTCGGCAGTTTCATAAGGCTAATTCTCCCCGGCGCGGCCCCAAGGCCCGCGCGAAAAATCGCCCCGACATAAGCCGAATCGCCGATTCCGCCAAATGGAACGGCCGCGCCGCCGACGATCGTTCGCCCGATCTCGTGCGCCTCGCGGCGCTCAGCGCGCGCGGTAGATCGTCGCCTCGGGGGTCTCGGCGAGCGGCGTCAGGCCCGATTCGTCGGGCCGCCAGGCGCAGCCGACGTGCAGCGCGATCAGCGTGTCGTAAGCGTCGCGCCAGTTCGCCGACCCTGCCAGGCCCTCGCGGCGGGTGAGCCAGTCGGGATGGACCGGCGTCCACGGCGTGTCGTCGAGATGCGGATCGAGCTTCGAAACCGGCTGCATCCCCTTGCCGGTGAACAAGGCGCTGACCAGGGCGCGACGGTCGATGACGACGAAGTTCGTCAGGCCTGAGTAGAAATTCTCCGCGTCGCTGGATGGGCAGGCGCCTTGCGGCGGCGCGACGACGAGGACGCGGCTTCCCGGTTCTATGACGCGGATCGCCTGCCGGAATTCGGCCGCCTGCCGCGCGTATTGGGCCCAGTTCGGCGCCGCGACGCCGACCCGGGCCAGACCGACCACGACCGAGACTCCAATGAGAAGGCGCGCCGCCGTCGCGCCGCGCGGGCCCTGCAGGGAGGAGAGGGCGAGATAGGCCAACAGCACGGCGAGGCGCGCGTCAATGAAGTCCGCCGCGCCTCGGGCCGAAGGCAGCGCCGCGATCACGCCGATCAGGACGAGCAGC
>JBEKFO010000493.1:0-2625 GCA_050013275.1 Roseiarcus sp.
TTGCCCGGAGTCCAAAATGACCAAGCTCGCCCTTCCGCACGACGCGTTCGTCTTCGTCGGCGACGGCCGCAAAGCGCTTTTCCTGCGCAACGACGGCGACGAGAAGTTTCCCAATCTGGTGACCGAGCGCGTAATCGTCGATGACGAGAACCCGCCTACGCACGAGCAAGGCACCGATCGCCCCGGTCGCGGTTTCGCAAGCGCCCATGCGAGCCGGCACAGCGCTATGGAGACGACGGATTGGCACGAAATCGAGGAGCACCGCTTCGCGCAGCGAGTGTCCGCCGCACTGGAGGCATTGGTGCGCGAACGCGGCGCCCCGGCGTTGCTCATCGTAGCGCCGCCGCGCGCTCTGGCGGACCTGCGCCAAGCGCTTCACGCCGACGTGAAAGCGCGCGTCGTCGGCGAAATCGACAAGGATTTGACCAGGCATCCCGTCTGGGAGATCGAACGGCATATTTTGGCGTGACAGCCTTTGCCGCCGCTATCGCCGACCGCGGCTTCCAGAGGCGCCGTGCGCCGGTGGTGGAGCCGCAAACAAAAGGGGCGCCCGAAGGCGCCCTGAGCGAAAGCTATTCAAGCCGCGCTCTGGCGCTCACTTGATCTTGGTTTCCTTGAACTCGACGTGCTTGCGCGCGACGGGGTCGTACTTCTTGAAGGTGAACTTCTCCGTCTTGGTGCGGGCGTTCTTCTTGGTCACGTAGAAATAGCCGGTGTCGGCGGTCGACAGCAGCTTGATCTTGAGCGAGGCGGCCTTGGCCATGTCAGGACGTCCAAAATGCGCGGCGCGCTCGGCGCCGGGGAAAAACAAAACAGCGCCATCGGGAAGCCCCGCCAGCGCCGGTTGCGCGGCAACATAGCCAGGAGAGGCCGGAAGTCAAGCCGGCGTTGGCGCGTCTATCCCCAAAGCCCGGCGATGCCGGCATAGACGCCGAACAGGGTCGTCACCGCGATGAGGGCGCCGGCGATCCAGGCGTAGGCCCCTTTCAGGCGGAACGGGTCGGGCAGTCGCAACGCCAGCAGGAACAGGAACGTCAGCACGATCGGCAACAGCAGCGCGTTCATCACCTGGACGCCGACGCTCAACGCCACGAGATTGACGCCCGAGCCGACCACGACCGCGCCGACGACCAGCGCGACGGCGTAAACGCCATAGAACCAGGGCGCCTCGGCGGGTTCGTGATGGAGACCGTGATTGACGCCGAGGACTTCGGCGAGCGTGCGCGCCGCGGTCAGGGTCACCACGATCGTGGCGACCAGCGCGGCGCCGCTCATGCCCAGAGCGAAGAGAACGTCGCCGCCGATTTTTCCCAGAAAGGGCGTGATCGCCTCGCTGATTTCCTGCACGGTGTCGAGCGCGCGATCGCCGCCCGCCTTGCCCAGAGTGGCGGCGACGGCGACCAGGACGGCCGCCATGATGAGCTGCGTCAGCACCGCGCCCACGGCGGTGTCGAGGCGCGCAGGGGCCAGATCGCGTGTCGTCAGCTTCTTTTCCACGATCGAGGATTGCTGGAAAAACACCATCCACGGCATGATCACGGCGCCGATGTTGGCGGAGACGAGATAGAGGTATTTCGGGTCGCCGAGCGGGATCGACAGCGAGCCGGAGACGATTTCGCGGAGGCTGGGGTGCGCCATCCACGCGACCGCCAGGAACACCAGCTCGAAGCCGCCGACCACGATCGCGATGCGCTCGACCGAGAGATAGCTGCGCGTCCAGGCCATGATCAGCAGCGCGGTGACCACCAGCGCCAGGGTGACCGGAATGGGGACGCCCATCAGGGCGCCGACGCCCGCGATCCCCGAGAATTCGCTGAGCAGCGCGCCGACGCAGGACACCATCAGCGCCGCCACCGAGAACCACGCCCAGCGTCGCCCGAAATACTGCAAGATAAGTTCGGCGTGCCCTTTGCCGGTCGCCAGACCGAGCCGCACCGTCAGCTCCTGGACGATGTAAAGGATCGGGACGAGCAGGAATTGCAACAGCAGCAGACGATAGCCCCATTGCGCGCCGCTCTGCGCCGCGGTGATGACGCTGCCGGCGTCGGTGTCCGCGAGCATCACGACCAGACCCGGTCCGGCGACGATCAGGAAACGCCGCCAACCGGCGAGAGGAAGGACCGCGGAGCCTGACGTCATGCCGGAAGCTTTCGTTACGAGAGGAAATTCGCTTCGCCGTCCTTAGCGCAAGTCCGGCGCGTTCAGAAGCGTTTCCTCGCAATTTTGCCAGGCTTATGGTCGCAGCGCGGCGAAGACGCGGGGAGCGCGCGCCAAGCGCCCGGTTTCCTCGGCGGCGTTCGAATGGACGCCGACCGGCTCGAGCAAGATCGCCTCGGCCGAAGTCGAGCCGCATTGAGCGCCGCGCTTTCGCGCAATTTCGCCGTTCGCCAATTCGTCGTCGAGCGGCTATTGTCGCTGGCTCTTGCGATTCTCTTGAGACCGATCGTGCTGGAGGCCCGTCCCGTCGAGCGCGGCGAAGCGCACCGCTTCAGCCGCGATGCGCGACTGAACCTTCGCGGCGATCGCTTCGCCTGCGCGCGGGCGCGCAAATGCGAAGACGAGCGTCTCCCTCAAGCGGCCTCGCGCGGGCACAACGGGAACGAGGAAACGCCGCGATGACGCTCT
>JBEKFO010000494.1:0-2611 GCA_050013275.1 Roseiarcus sp.
GCAAGGAGAGCGCGATCGCCGGGCTCGCGCCGTGGGGCAAGAACTCGGCGGTGACGTCGGCGGGCAGGCGCGCCTTGACGAAGGCGCGGAACGCTTGCGAGACGCGCTCCGGATTCTGCTTGCCGACCAGCCGGAAGGAGACCTTGGCGCTCGCCTTGGCCGGCAGCACGGTCTTCGTCCCATCGCCGATGTAGCCGCCGACGACCCCGTTGACGTCGCAGGTCGGGCGCGACCACAGCATCTCCAGCGTCGAGCGACCCTTTTCGCCCGCGGGAACCGAAAGGCCGACCTCGCCGAGGAACGCCGCGTCGTCGAAATCGAGGCCGCGCCATTGCTCGGCGATCTCTTCCGGCAGCTCTTCGACGCCGTCGTAAAAGCCGGGCAAGGCGACGGCGCCGTTGGCGTCGTGCAGGTCGGCGATGATGCGCGCGAGCACGCGAATCGGATTGATCGCCGCGCCGCCGTAAAGGCCGGAGTGAAGATCGCGGTTCGGCCCGTGCACGACGACCTCCTCGAGCACCAGGCCGCGCAGCATGGTGGTGATCGCCGGGGTCTTGGCGTCCCACATCGACGTGTCGCAAACGAGAGCCAAGTCCGCCTTCAGCGTCTTGGCGTTCTTGGCGAGGAAGGCGGGCAGCGAGGGCGAGCCCGTCTCCTCTTCGCCCTCGAACAGCACGGTGACGTTGCAGGGCAAGCCGCCGTTCTGGCGGAACGCGCGGCAGGCTTCGAGGAAAGTCATCAACTGACCTTTGTCGTCACAGGCGCCGCGCGCGACGATTCGTTGCCCGTTCGGCCCGTCCGCGAGGCGCGGCTCGAAAGGCGGCGTTGTCCACAGTTCGAGGGGGTCGGCGGGCTGCACGTCGTAATGGCCGTAGAACAGCACGTGCGGGGCGTCGCGCGTCTTGGCCTTGGCGGCGCCCACCACCATCGGGCGGCCGGGCGTGTCCTGGCGCGAGGCTTCAAATCCGAGTTCGCCGAGCTCGCGCGCCAGCCAGTCGGCGGCGCGGTCGCAATCAGGAAAATGGGCGGGGATCGCCGATATCGAGGGGATCGCGAGCAGCGAAAAGAGACGATCGAGCGCATCGCCTTGGTTGGCGTCGATCGTCGAAAGCACATCCTCGAGCGTGGCCATGGAAACTCCGGCGCCGCGGACGGACTGAGGGACGCCGGCCGCATTCGCCCCCGCTTCTATCAGGCGCGCGGCGCGCCTCCAACTGGCACGCCGCGAGACGTCTTGAAGGGGATATTTCGGCGGGCGGCGCAAGGAGGAAAGCCGCCGCCCGCGACGCCGCCGATCAGAAGAGATGGCGGAAAAGGAAGTACAAGGTCCCCGAGAGGAGGATGGCGGCGGGTAGGGTCAGCACCCAGCCGAGCGCGATATTGCGCAACGTGGTCCACTGGATGCCGGAGCCGTTGGCGAGCATCGTGCCGGCGACGCCGGAAGAGAGCACATGCGTCGTCGAAACCGGCAGTCCCATGCCGTCTGCGGCGCCGATGGTCGCCATCGCGATGATCTCGGCGGCCGCGCCCTGGCCGTAGGTCAGGTGCGTCTTGCCGATCTTCTCGCCGACGGTGATGACGATGCGCTTCCAGCCGACCATCGTGCCGAGGCCGAGCGCGACCGCGACGACGATCTTGACCCAAGTCGGGATGAACTTGGTCGAGAGGTCGAGCTGCTTCTTATAGGCGTTGAGCGTCGAGACGTCCGCCGGCTTCAGCTCGGCCTCCTTGTCCTTGGCGAGGATGCGCAGCGACTCGGAGGCCAGATACATGTCGTTGCGGATGTTCTGCACCTTGTCGGCGGGCGCCTTGGCGAGCGAGCCGTATTGCTGAACCTGGTCGGCGATCTGCTTCACCAGCACCGACAGCGACGGGTAGGTCCCCTCGGAGATCTTGTGGGCGTGCACGTAGTCGGTGACCGCCGGACGCGGATCGCCGATGATCGCATAGCCGGCGCCGTGCGCGTCGATGATCTGCGAGGCGGCTTGCGAGGCGGCTACGAAAGCGGGCACGTGGCTTTCGGGCAGCGCACGGTTCAGAGCGTAGGCGGTCGGCGCGACGCCGATGAGAATGAGCATGATGAGGCCCATGCCCTTCTGGCCGTCGTTGGAGCCGTGGAAGAACGAAACGCCGGTGCAGGTGAACACCAGCAGCGCGCGGATCCACAGCGGCGGCGGCGCGTTGCTGGTCGGCGCGGCGTAGAGTTCGGGCTTGCGCACCGCGAACTTCATCACCAGCAGCAGCAACGCGGCAAAGATGAAGCCGAACAGCGGCGACAGCAGCAGCGAGTTGCCGATATTGGTCACTTGGCCCCAGTCGACGCCGGAGGTGCCGTCCTGGCCGCGCATCAAGGCGTTGGCGACGCCGACGCCGACGATCGAGCCGATCAGCGTATGCGAACTCGACGCCGGCAAGCCGAACGACCAGGTGCCGAGGTTCCAGACGATCGCCGAGATCAGCAGCGCGAACACCATCGCGAAGCCGGCGTTGGAGCCGACCTGCATGATGAGCTCGACCGGCAGCAGCGAGACGATGCCGAAGGCGACCGCGCCGGCGGAGGTGAGCACGCCGAGCAGGTTCCACATCCCCGACCACACCACGGCGATCTGAG
>JBEKFO010000495.1:0-2584 GCA_050013275.1 Roseiarcus sp.
GTCTTGAGCCCCTTCTCCGCCCGCCGTTTCGCCAGATTGAAAATGCCGGAAACGACCGCCGACGGCATTTTCCCTAGCGCGAAGCTCTCGTAGCAATACACGCAGCGCAGATTGCAGCGTTCGGTCGGGTTCACAATCAGGTGGAGATGGTCGTTGGTCACCGCTGCGGCGATTTCCGGCGACATCGCGTCGAAGCGCATGGGCGTTTCTCAGGTCACGACCGTCGACGACCGGGGCGGGCCTTTCCCCCGCCCGGGAACCCACGTTCCGTGTTTCAATTTATCAGCAGCCGTTGTTAGTGGCAGGCGCGCCGCAGTTATTGGTGTTTTGGCAGACGAGCGTTCCCTTCGCCCGCACGTCGACGGCCACAGTTCCGTCGCGCCCGACGATCAGGTCCGCCGCCGCCAGTCCTGTGGCGCGCGCGACAAGGGCGGATGCAGGGCGCTCGGCGGGCGAGGCCGCCTGGGGGCCGGACGCCATCGCCGGAATGGTCGACGCCGCGAGCGCCGCCGCAGAGAGCCAAACCTTGTTCTTGTTCATCGCTTCCTCCGTCGGCGCCGGCGCCGAGACATCGCGTCAAAACGCATGGATATTTCTCGATTTAGAGCCACGGCAAACCTGGGCGGGCCTTCGCCTGCGCGCCAACTTCCGTCTGCCGGCAATATCGTCAACAGCCGTTGTTCGTGTTGGTGTCGGCGACTTCTATGCCTTGCGCCCGCACGTCGACCGCCACGGTGGCGTCGCGCCCGACGATCAGGTCCGCCGCGGTCAGTCCACTGGCGCGGGCCACAAGGGCGGATGCAGGGCGCTCGGCGGGCGAGGCCGCCTGGGGAACGGACGCCATCGCGGGAAGGGTTGACGCCGCAAGCGCCGCCGCCGATAGCCAGTACCTGCTCTTGCTCATCAAGTCCCCCATCGTTGCGATTTCCCAAGACGTCGCGTCGAAACTCGCCGGCTATTTTCAACTTGGGATCACGAACAGCCCCGGGCGCGCGTCGGCGCGCCGCTCCGATCGCCGCTAGGCTTCATTAACAGCCGTTATTGGTGTTCTCACTGCAGTTCCTATTTGTACTGCTGTTGCCGTCAGCGACTTTCACTCCAAGCGCCTTGACGTCGAAAGCCAACGTTGCGTCGCGCCCCACGATCAAGTCCGCGGCGGTCAGCCCGGTGGCGCCGACCAAGGGGGCCGGCGGACGCTCGGCGAGCGGCGGAGATAGCGGAACGGACGCCAGCGCCGGAACGGCCGACGCCGCGAGGGCCGCGGCGGAGAGCCAGCGCCTGCTCTTGCTCATCGATTCCTCCATCGGCGCAACGGCCGCGCCGGGCATTGGACGACGGCGAAAACGCTCGCTCTGCACAGGACGAAAGCTCTTTTTACTATAGAAGACCTTATGTGAATCGAGGGGCAAGTCAAGCGCAGCCAAGGCAGAGCCGCGCGGCGGCGCCGGTCGTGAACGACCTACGCGCCCGCCTGCGCAGCTGCTTTGGCCGCGGCGATCGACTTGGTCGCCTCGATTCCCGGTTCGAAATCCGAATACTCGGGAACGCGGCGCGCAAGCCGAGCGCGCTTGACGCCGGCCTTGACGAATTCCTCGATATGGGCCGGCACGAGATGCAGCCGGCCCATGTCCTTTGCGAGGGTCATTTGCAGGCGCCGGCGCGTCAGCTCGTCGACCACGCCGAACCGGTCGAGATAGAGAGCGAGGATGCGCTGCTTCTCCTCGTCGCTGGGATAGCCCATGCGGACGTGCGCGTCGAAGCGGCCGGCCCGCTTGGCCAACGCATCGTCGATCGCCTCGGGATGATTGGTGGTGGCGATGGTAATGATATCGGCGTAAGCGGAGCCGCCGGAAAGCACCTGCAGCAATTCACCGGTCACGTCGTCTTTGGCCGTCATGGCATAAAGGCTCTGGCGCGACTTGGTAATCAAATCGAGGTCCTCGAGGATCACCACGGTCGGCGCCAGCATCTGCGCGAGATGGTAGATGGCCCTGATATGATCGACCGCCTCGACGATGATGATCGTCGCCTCGCCGGCGACGCCGTTGACGAAGCACTCGATGGCCGTCGACTTTCCGTCGCCCGGCGGCCCCGACAATAGGAGGCCTCGCTTGATCGTCAGCCCCTCCGCCTTCAGCATGTCTCGGCCACGGATCGAGGCGGCGATGAAATCGAGCTCCTCGCGCGCCCGCTCGTGCGCGATCACGTCGGCCCAGGAGCGGTCGGACATACGCGAACGGACCGTGCGCAGATCGCGATTGACGAGCACGATCCGGTTCTTGAAAATGTTCGTCTCGTGCAACAGAACTCGCACCACCGCGACCACGTCCGCCTCGTCGGCCTCGTGGTAGACGAGGCCGACGCTGTCGAGGCCGTTCTGATAGGAAGTTGTGGTTCGGCCGGCGACTTGCAGGATCAGCATGAACTGGCGGCCGCTGCCCGGCGCGACGCCGCGGAACACGGTGCGCGGCTTCAACACCTGCATCTCCCCGTCGATGTTCAGGACGACCTTGCGCGGCGTGAAATGCGGGTTGACCGCTTGACGCTCGGCGACGCCCAGGCCGGTGAGTTCGCTGAGCCACAC
>JBEKFO010000496.1:0-2579 GCA_050013275.1 Roseiarcus sp.
GCTGATCCTCGCCGAAGGGGCGGACACCGTCGCCGCCTTCATCGGCGAGCCGGTGATGGGGGCGGGCGGCGTCATGCCGCCGCCGCGAACCTACTGGGAGAAGATCCAGGCGGTGTGCCGGCGCCACGACGTGCTCGTCGTCGCCGACGAGGTCATCACCGGGTTCGGCCGCACCGGGCGCATGTTCGGCTCTCAGACCTACGGCGTCGAGCCGGACATCATGGTGGTGTCGAAGGCGCTGACCTCGTCCTACGTGCCGCTTTCGGCGCTTCTCTTCACCGACGCGATCTATCAGACGATAGCCGACAACTCGGCCAAGATCGGGGTGTTCGCGCACGGCTTCACCGCCAGCGGCCATCCCGTCGGCACGGCGGTGGCGCTGGAAAATCTCGACATCATCGAGGAGCGCGATCTCGTCGGCAATGCGGCGCGCCTCGCCCCGCATTTCCAGGCCCGCTTGCAGAGATTCGCCGGCCACCCCAAAGTCGGCGAGGCGCGCGGCGTCGGCCTGATCGGCGCATTGGAATTCGTCGCCGACAAGGGGACAAAAGCGCCCTTCGCGCCGCCCGGCTCGTTCGGCGCGCGCCTCGCCGAACTCTGCCACGAAGAGGGCCTGATCATCCGCGCCATCGGCGACGTCATCGCCTTCTGCCCGCCGCTGATCATCACGGCTGAGGAGATCGACGCGCTGTTCGACCGGTTCGGCAGGGCGCTGGCGCGGGTTTAGCGGGGCGGTGTCTTTAGGTTGAAGCGGACCTCTGTCGTCATCGCGAGCGATGACGGCTGAGCTTTGGTTCTAATCTCAACGCGACACGCCCTAGCTGCGCGCGATCAGTTCGGCCAGAAATCGCCCTTCATCATCTCGTCGAACGACCACGGGCAATTGGCGGGGAGGTCGGATTCGGCCAGGCGGGTCTCCTCCGCGGCTTCGGTCACCGCCCAACGAAAAGCGGTTCCCATCGCTTCGGGCAGTTTCGCCTCGAGGCTCGGATTGCCCTTGAGATGCTCGCGCACGTTCAGGCGTCTGAGCTTGATCGAGGCCTGCCAATTCGCGCTGCGCCCCTTGGGCTGATATCGCCATTTGAGCAGGCCGAGCTGCAAGGCGCCGACGCAATTGACCAGTTCGCGCTTCTCGGTCTTTCCCAGGCTCTCGAGTTCTTCGGCGATGTGCTCGATGTCGGCCGCCGCGAACTTGCCGGCGCGCAGCAGCGCCGCCTGCTCGGTCGCCCATGCATAGAAATCGCTGGCGTAATCGCTCTTCGGCATGGCTGTTCACCTTCTCGACGCGGAACGCATACCCCTCGGCGACTATATCAAGAGGCGGCGCGAGATGACAGCGCCGCGGCCCTGTAAATGCTGCGTCATTTCGCGTCGCGCCGTTTCGGCGATTGCGCCCGCGCGCGCTTTTGCCTAAGCGAAGCCATGCAATCTCCGACGAGGCGCGCATCCGCCATGACCAAATCCCCGACTCCTTCCGGCCCTCCCGCCTTCGCCCACGACAAGCTGCTGATCGTCGATTTCGGCAGCCAGGTGACGCAGCTCATCGCGCGGCGGGTGCGCGAGGCCGGGGTCTATTGCGAGATCGCGCCGTTCCAGAGCGCCGAGCGCGCCTTTTCCGAGCTCAAGCCCAAGGCGGTGATCCTGTCGGGCGGCCCGGCCTCGGTGCCCGACGAGGGCAGCCCGCGCGCGCCGCAGGCGATCTTCGATTCGAAAGTTCCGGTGCTCGGCATCTGCTACGGCCAGATGGTCATGGCGGAGCAGCTCGGCGGCGCCGTCGAAAGCGGCCATCACCGCGAATTCGGCCGCGCCGAGGTCGAGGTCGGCGCGGCGAGCCCCTTGCTCGCGGGCGTCTGGAAGCCGGGCGAGCGCCACACGGTATGGATGAGCCACGGCGACCGCATCACCAAGCTGCCGCCGGGCTTCGCCCGCGTCGCGACGTCCGAGAACGCGCCCTACGCGCTGATCGCGAATGAGGCGCGCCGCTACTACGGCCTGATGTTCCACCCCGAAGTCGTGCATACGCCGGACGGGGCGCGGCTGATCGGCAATTTCGTCCATGAGGTCGCGGGGCTCAAGAGCGACTGGACGATGGCGGCGTTCCGCGCCGAGGCGCGCGAAGCGATCCGCGCCAAGGTCGGCAAGGGCAGGGTGATCTGCGGCCTTTCGGGCGGCGTCGATTCGGCGGTCGCGGCGGTGCTGATCCACGAGGCGATCGGCGATCAGCTCACCTGCGTCTTCGTCGACCACGGCCTGATGCGCGCGGGCGAGGGCGAAGAGGTGGTGCGCCTCTTTCGCGGCCACTTCAACATCCCGCTGGTCCACGTCGCCGCCGAGCGCGAATTCGTCGGCGCGCTCGAAGGCGTCGGCGAGCCGGAGCTCAAGCGCAAGACGATCGGCCGGCTGTTCATTGAGACCTTCGAGCGCGAAGCGAAAAAGATCGCCGCCGACGGCCGCGGGCCGGTCGAATTCCTCGCCCAGGGCACCCTCTACCCCGACGTGATCGAATCGGTCTCCTTCACCGGCGGCCCGTCGGTGACCATCAAGTCGCACCACAATGTCGGCGGCCTGCCCGAGCGGAT
>JBEKFO010000497.1:0-2569 GCA_050013275.1 Roseiarcus sp.
CTCATCCCGCCGGCCGTTCTCGACTGTTCTTGCCGCCCAATAATAGCGACGCGTCGCGCGGCGGATTAGGGGTGCGCCGTCGCATGCGCTTATGCGCTCAGCTCATGAATGGCGCCGCGTCCGTGGCAAGGACGCACGCGTCATCGCCGGTTCGCGGCCGAAATGAAACGGACTTCGTCGCGCGGGCGCGACTTTTCCGAAGAGGGGGCGCAGGTCCTGGGCCGCGTCGTCTCCGCAGCGCGAAGCGCTCAAGTCGAACCGTCTCAGCCGCCGTCGGCGATTCAATCGCCGTACGGCAGGACGCGCCGTTGCTGCACCAACTCGCCGTAGGGCGCCGTCGTCCCCGCGGGAAGCGTCAACAACCACGCCACATGCGCCGCCGCCTCGTCCGGCGTCTGCACGGCGCGGCCCTTGAACACCGTGTCCAGCAGCGTCGCGGTCGCTTCGGTCAACGTCAGGCCCGGGCAGACCGCGTTGACGAGGACGCCGCGCTTTCGCCTAGGGTCCGCCGCGTAGCGCCGCGCGAACGCGCGCGTGACCGCGACCTGGCCGATTTTCGACGGGATGTTGATCCAGCGCGGCCAGCCCTCCTCTTCGAGCCTGCCCTGCTCGGCCGCGGCGACATAGTCGTCCATCGCCTGGTCGATCGCCTCGGCGGAATTGACGCGCGTGTCGAAGCGCGGACGCAAGGACTCGGGCAGGTTCTTCAGCAGTCCGAAGCCGCTCGCGGTGACGACGAGCCGCCCGTTCTCGCGCAGGATCGGCGCCATCGCGCGCAGGAAGCGCAGGGCGCCGTGATTGTTCGCTTCGATCATCGGCCGCGCGTCGCGTTCGGGCGGCGCATCCTCGGCCGGCGCGAAAGCGCCGTTGAGGTCGGCGACGTCGACGCCGCCGTGACGCTCGACGAGCGTTCGCGCCAGCCGGTCGGCGCCCTCGCGGTCGACGAGATCGAACGCGAGCCAATCGATGCGCGCCGCCGACGGCCCGGCGGCTTGGCGCGCCGCCGCCGCCGCGCGTTCGCCGTCCGCCGGCTTTCGCGCGGTCAGATAGACGATGTCGTCAGGCCCCCACGCCCGCGCCAACGCCGCGACCACGGCGAGCCCGATGCCGCGCGTAGCTCCAGCGACAACGGCGACGCGAGCGTTTTGCATGGGGCCTCCGGACGATCGGCGGATCTGCGGCGTGGCAATCTCGTCCTGTCGGTTCAGGCCTGTCAAACGCCGCTTCGCTTGTGAACGCGGCGATGCGAGGACCGAGGCGGATTCCTTCCTTGTTTGCCTGGCGGCAGCGGAGCGCCGGCGCCGCCCGGTGGGCTCGGCGTCAACCGGCCAAAGGCGCCGGCGCGCGCCAACGCCAAGCTCGCCGGCTTCTCGACGGGGCCGCTGAGGGTTGTTTTCGACGCGCTCGACCGATGCGCGCCGCTCACGCCACGAGCGGCGCGATCACGGCCTGCAGCAGCGCGGCGGCGTCGCCGGGGGCGAGTCGCAGCTGCAGCCCGCGCTGGCCGCCGTTGACGAAGACGTAGGGCTCGGCGAGCGCCTGCCGCTCGATGACGGTCCTGAGCCGCCGCGTCTGGCCGAACGGGCTGACGCCGCCGATCTTGTAGCCGGAGACCCTCTCGGCCTCGGCCGGCCTCATCATCTGCGCCGACTTGCCGCCGCACGCCGCCGCGAGCTTCTTCATCGAGACTTCGCGGTCGGAGGGAACGACGACGCAAACCGGCTGCCCGTCGACGAGCGCCATCAGCGTCTTCAGCACCCGCTGCGGCGCCTCGCCGAGCGCCGCCGCGGCTTGCAGCCCGATCTTCTCGGCGTCGGGATCGTAGTCGTAGCTATGGACGCTGAACGCGACGCCCGCCTGCTCGAGCGCTTTCGTCGCCCGCGTCGACTTGGACAAGATGAGCTCCTTTCGCACGGGCGCGCGCCGTTGTCGCTCTTGCTTCCCGCGGACCGCGGGACGGACACGGACCGAAAAAGAGACCAGCCGCAGCAACGCGCCGATGCGGCTCGATGTTCAGTCCCACCAGAAGAACCACCAGCACGTCGTGATCGTCGGCGCCTGCGGCGCCCTCCGCAACAGGGCTGAGAAAGCCAGTCTCCGGTCGGGAAGCGCACCCCGTCAGCAGCGCAAGAAAGGCGCAAGCGACAAGAGGCCGCCATGACGGCCAGACAGGAAAGACCAACCCGTTCGCGTCGCGTGATTGCATCCGGATCACCTAGACCCTCAGCACCTCCCGACCGCTCGGACGCGCTCGCGGATCGCACGCGGCCGCTCGACGCCGGCCGGCTCTCGACGCGGTCGAGCGCGGGGCGGCGCCCAATGGCGCCGAGCATTTTACCGGACTTCTCCCCCCGCGCCCCCAGACCCGCCGATGCGGGCGACCGCCAATCTCTGCGAACACTATTACCGATTCTTGGGTGCAAGACCAAACTCAGCGCCGAAACCGCGGCTCTCTCGAACGCCTCTGCGCCCAGTCGCGGCTTGCGAGCGACTTTATGCGAATTTCGGCGCCGGCATAGGCGGGAGGATTTGACCTCGTTCGCCAGTTGGGCGATGTCCGCTGGCGGGC
>JBEKFO010000498.1:0-2540 GCA_050013275.1 Roseiarcus sp.
CCCTGTATCGCCGGCCACGTCGGCGCCGACGCCGCGGGCATGACGCTCGCCGAGGGGCCCTACTTGCGCGACGAACTGACCCTGCTCGTCGACGTCGGCACCAACGCCGAGATCGTGCTGGGGAACAGAAATCGCCTGCTCGCGTGCTCATCGCCGACCGGCCCGGCGTTCGAAGGCGCGCAGATTTCCTGTGGCCAGCGCGCAGCGCCCGGCGCGATCGAGCGCGTGCGCATCGACCGCGCGACGCTCGAGCCGCGCTACAAGGTGATCGGCTGCGATCTGTGGTCGAACGAGCCGGGCTTCGCCCAGGCGACGGCCAAGTGCGGCGTCACCGGGGTCTGCGGCTCCGGGATCATCGAGGCGATCGCCGAGATGTATCTGGCCGGGATCGTTTCCCCGGACGGCGTCATCGACGGCGCGCTCGCCGAAAACTCGCCGCGCGTCGAGGCGGTCGGTCGGACGTTTTCCTACGTGCTCCGCGAGGGCGAGCCGCGTCTCGTCGTCCATCAGACCGACGTGCGCGCCATTCAGCTCGCCAAGGCGGCGCTCTATGCCGGCGCGCAGCTGCTGGTCGAGCGCCTCGGCGCGGGGCCGGCGCAACGCATCGCCCTCGCCGGCGCGTTCGGCAGCCACATCGACCCGCGTTACGCGATGACGCTCGGCATGATCCCGGATTGCGATTTGAGCCAAGTCGCCGCCGCCGGCAACGCCGCGGGCACGGGCGCGCGCATCGCACTGCTCAACCGGGCGGCGCGCGCCGAGATCGAGGCGGTCGCGCGTCGCATCGAAAAGGTCGAAACGGCGATCGAGTCGAGCTTCCAGCGCCATTTCGTCGCCGCGATGGCGATCCCGAACAAGATCGACGCTTTCCCGAATCTCGCCAAAGCGGTCGAACTGCCGGCGCCGAAGGACGGCGGCGGCGACGCGCCGAGGCGGCGGCGGCGGCGATAGCGGCCTCGCCCGCGCGACCCCGGATTTTCACCGCGATCGTTATGTGGCACGCTACCGCTCTTTTCATCGGCGCGCCGTCCCTGGGCGAGCCGCCGACGAGACCGAGCAAGGAAGCGACGCCGGATGCGACAGAGCGTGATCGAGGATGTCGAGCCGCTGAGCGACGCTCAGCGCTGGGCGCATATGCTGACCTTGGGGCGGCGCGCGCTCGCCGACGCGCAGACCAGAAACGAAATCGACGCCCTGGCGGCCTCGCCGGACTTTTATCCGCGCCAGCTCGCGTTGATGTCGAGCTTCGCCTCGGGCGACTGCGCGATCATTCTCGCCGCGCTCATCGGCCGTTCGGGCGATCTTTTCGGCATGGCGTGCAATCTCGCGGCCCGCCGGCTCGACGATGCCGCGCTGATCGCCGCGCTGCCCGAGCTGCCCAAGGGTCGTCGCGCCGCACTCTCGCGCGCCTTGGCCAGGGTCGGCCGCGCGGCTGTGATCGAGGGCGCGTTCGCGCGGCTCGGATGGAGCGATCAGGCCGCCCTGCTCGCCTACGTCTCGCCGCATTTCGTCGAGTCCCATTTGGCCACGGATTTCGCCGAGCGTCTCGGCCCGGACGATTGGGGACGCCTCGGAGCGCGCCATCCCGCGATCGCGCAGCGCGCGCTCGCCGAGCGCCTCGCGCAAGCGGCCGACCCGTCCTACCATTTGGTCGCGTCCGCGAGCATGGCGATCGTACGCATGGCCAACACGGCGCCGCGCCTCGCGCTCGCGCTGTTGCGATCGGCCGCGCAGCGCGCGCCGTTGTCGCGACTCTATTACGGACGGTTGGCGAGCTTCTACCCGGCCGAAATCGCGGCATTGATCCTCGCGGACACATCCGCGCAACCGCCATACTGCCCGCCCGAGGTGCTGCGGCGCGTCGACGACGCCACCCGGCTTGCGCTTCTCCGTCTGCGAACCAGCAAGATGACGCCGCGCGAGTTCCAGCGGCTCAGCCCGGGCGCGCGCCAGCGCCTCTACGCCACGTGGATCGACGCGTTGCGCGGCCCGGAAGGCGCTCTGCCGGAGGGAATCGTCGCCGCCTTGCCGCGGGAGCCGCGCCACCGCGAGGCGCGCCATGCCTGGAGCCTGCCGCCGTTCGCCGCCTATCCCGCCAAGCGCCTACCGTTCATCGCGTTCCTGCCCTTCGAGGAGGCGCAGCGCGAGGCCGGACCTTTCGCTTCGCAGCCTGACGCCGAACTGCGGGCGCTCGCCAATGCGAAGATCGTCGGCGTCGGCCGTTACGAGTCGAGCCGCCTGCCGGCGATCCTCGACTATTGCCGCACGAAGAAGAACGAACAGGATCCGGTGCGGCTGGCGATGATGACGGCGCTCGCACAATTGCCGCCGTCGCGCTGGCTCTCCGAACATTTGCCGGCGCTCGAATCGATCATCGGCGACGCCTTGGCGGCGCGCGATTGCTCGGCCCAGACCATGACGAGCGCAACGCGGCTGTTGATGGGCCTGACGCCGTTTCATTTCGACTTCGTCGCGCGCGAATTGTCGAGGCTGGTCGAGCGGATGGGCGGGTTCTATCGCGCCGACCTGCGCCATCGTTT
>JBEKFO010000499.1:0-2516 GCA_050013275.1 Roseiarcus sp.
GCCTTCGCCGGCGCTCCCCGAGCGCTGGCCCTTCGCTTTCTCGGCCGACGGGACGGCGCTGCACCTGACCCATCGCACGCCGCGCCCGTGGGCCCATGTGATGGCCAACGAACTGGGCGCTTGCGTTGTCGTTTCCAACGACGGCGAAGTCTACTCGGCCTTCGGCAATGCCCAACAAAACGGCCTTACGCCGTACCGTTTCGACAGCACGACCGTGCCGCAGCCGGGACAGATCGTGTATATTCGCGATCTCGACAGGCAGGAGACAGACGCGCCGGGGTTTGCCCCGTTCCAGCGCGATGATGCACGCTACGACGTGACGTACGAGCCGGGCGTGGCGACATTCGCCAAGACGCGCGGGGACCTCGAGACGATCTACGTCGTGTTCGTGCCGCCGGACTTCCCTGGCGACATGCGCCTGCTGACGCTGGTCAATCATGGCGCGACGGCGTTGCGGCTGAGGGTCGCGCCGTTTTTCGACATCGCGCTCGCCGAGAGCCCGAACGACAGTGCGGGCAAGCTGAAGGACGAGACCGTCGGCGGAATCTTGCTGTTCGAGAATCCGCGTAACGATTTCGTGCGCGGGATCGCGTTCGCGGCGACGAGCTTGCCTAACGTCAGGACCGAGACGCTTCGCGCGCGCTTCTTCGACGGCGCGGGCCGCGATATCCATACGCCCGCTTTGGTCGACACCGGCGCCAGCGACCTTTCGCAGCGCGACGACGGCCGTCGCGTCGCCGCATTCGCCTCGGATATCGAACTGGCGCCGGGCGCCGAAATGAAGATCGCCATCGTCTTCGGCCAGGCGGGAACGCGAGGGCGCGCGCTCGTCGCGGGCGCCGCGGCCAAAGTCGAGACGGTTGAGAGGGAGCTCGCGGCGACGCGCGCCGCCTGGTCCGCGCGGCTCGGCAAAGTGCGGGTGTCCACCAACCGGCCCGACTTCGACCGGCTGGTCAACACCTGGCTGCCCTATCAGCTTTACGCTTCGCGCCTATTCGGTCGCGTCGGACCCAACCAGCGCGGCGGCGCCTTCGGTTTTCGCGATCAATTGCAGGACGTGCTGCCGCTGGTCCTTCTGGAACCTCGCCTGGCGCGGGCGCAGATCGTGCTGCACGCCGGCCAGCAATTCCGAGAAGGCGACGTGCTGAAATGGTGGCACCGCGCGCCCAACGGCGCGACCGGCCTGGCTCAACGCACGCGGGCGAGCGACCCCCATTTGTGGCTGCCGTACGTGCTCGCGCGTTATATCGGCGAGTCGGGCGACGCGAGCGTGCTCGACGAAGTCGTTCCCTATCTCGAGGCGCCGATGGGGGCGCCGCACGAGGACGCGTGGATCGTCACGCCGCGCCTCTCGCGCGAGAGCGGCGACGTCTACGAACATTCCTGCCGCGCCATCGAATACACGCTGCGCCACATCGGCGCCGATGGCTTGCCGCTGCTGGGCGCCGGCGACTGGAACGACGGCATCGACGCCCTCGGTCGCGAGGGCAGGGGAACCAGCGTCTGGATGGGCTTCTTCTTCTTCGACGTGCTGAGCGGCTTCATACCGCTGGCGCGGCGAAGGGGCGACGAAGCTTTCGCCGCGCGCTGCGAGGCGGCGCGCGAGGCGGCGCGCGCCGCGTTGGCGACAGCGTGGCGCGGCGATCATTACGCGTTGGATTTCGGCGACGACGGCCGCGCGATCGAAATGCCGAACGCGATGACCACCGGCTGGGCGGCCTATTCGGGCGCCGTCGGGTTCGACCGCGCGCTTGCGGCGGTCGAAGGCGGTCTGAAAGCGATCGAGCGGCCCGATCGCATCCTATTGTTGCAGACGCCTTTCTTCGAGCACAGCCAGCCCTATCCCGGCCGCATCGCCGACTATCCGCCGGGCGTGCGCGAAAACGGCGGCCAATACAGTCATGGTGCGAGCTGGATCGTCGACGGCTTCTTGCGTCTCGCCCGCGAGGCGCGCGCCAACGGCGAGGTGCTACAAGCCCAGCGGCTCGTCGCCCGCGCGTTTGAGATCTTCGAGAAGATTTCGCCGCTGAAGAAGACCGACCCCGAGCGTATAGCCACTTACGGCCTAATCCCGATCCAGCAGCCCGCCGACATCTACGAAGGCTACGGCCACGGCGGACGCGGCGGCTGGTCTTGGTACACCGGCTCGGCCGCCCGCATGCTGTCGGCGGCTTACGCGATGCTGGGGATTTCGCAGGTCGATGGTCAACTCAACGTGGCAGACGAGCTGTTCGAACCGAAAGGCGCGCTCAAGGTCGAGGCGCTGCGAATCGTGGAGCGGGTGTGGCAGCGCTGACGGGCGCTTCAGCCGCCCCTTTCTCGCCTCGCCTTTCATCACTCAAAAAACGCCGAAGGTCCTTGGCGCGGGGCCATTGGAAGCGACGCTTTCGTTCTCGTCGGTAAGCGGTCATGATGTCGGCCCGAAGTGGAGAGCCGGACGATGGATTCCAGGGCGTCGGGGGCCGGGGCGCGCCGCAGCCTAATCTTCCGCTTTCGCGGCGAAACCGTCGCGCTCA
>JBEKFO010000500.1:0-2502 GCA_050013275.1 Roseiarcus sp.
CTGAACCGCAGCGGTCCAAATCCGAATGGGCGTTCCAGCAGCATAGGGATCGCGCGCAGTTGATTGCCGAAGCGCCCTTCCTCGCCCGTGTCGTAGTCCTGGGCCAGCGACGCGCGAGACAGCGCCATGTCCCTGATGCTGGGAACGGCGAGGATGATCGCGAGCAGGCACACCACGAGAATTGCGCCTAGAAGGGCGACGACGACCGTTCGGCTGCGCTCTTTGGAGGTCGGCGCGGTCAGGAACGTCAGCCCGAGCAGCATCAACGCGGAAAGGACGAAATCGATCATCGCGCCGCGCGAGAAGCTGAGGAACAGGCCGATGAGCAGCACGGTCAGCTTCGCGGCGGTCGTCATGAAGCCGCCGCGGCGCGCCAGAACATCCTGGCACAGCCATACGATCGGCGGCACGAGAAATGGCCCGAACACGTTCGGATCCTTGAACGGGCCCATCGCGCGGGTGTTGTCGTAGAGCGTGAAATAGGGGCCGAGACCGGCGACGTCGAAATAGCCGAGAATTCCAAGCACGGCGGCGACGACTGCGGCGAACATGTAGCCCGAGCGAATGACCGCCATTCTGTCGCTCGGCGCGTCGGCGACGACCGCGGCGAAGAACACGGCGGTCGCCGAAATGTAAATCGTGATCGCAATGAAGGTGACGCTATCGCGTTGGTCGACGTACGGCGTCAGAGCGAGCAAGCCGCCAACGTTCCAAACCGCCAAGGTCAGGATGAGCGGCGCCATCGCCTTATCGAAGCGCAAGCCGCCGCCAGCGAAGGCGAGCAGCGCGACGGCGAACATGAACTCGTACGGCGAGGGCTCGATCGCCGCAAAGGCGCTCACGGCGAGGAACGCCCACAGCACCGATCGCCGCAATGGCTCCGTCCGGATCATGTGGCCGAGTTCCTCGCTGAGCCGCTCGCAAGTCCGGCCCTCGGTCGAACGACGCGCCGCCACAGCTTCGTCCGTCATGGTTAACAAGAGGTGAGCGCGGATTGCGAAGCGCCCGATCGCGTTCGGCGTCGTCTGCAGCGGGGCCGCGCGCGCCGCCGGACACGCGTCGCCGAAACGCCCTGGACGTCAGAACGCGTTGCTGGTCTTGAGCAGCGAGGCCGGCGTGATGGCGAGAATGTAAAGGTCGAGCAGGATCGACCAGTTCTCGATGTAATAGAGATCGTGTTCGACGCGCTGCTGGATCTTTTCCTGTGTGTCGGTTTCGCCGCGCCAGCCGTTGACCTGCGCCCATCCGGTAATGCCGGGCTTGACGCGATGACGGGCGAAATAGCCGTCGACGACTTCGTCGTACTGGCGGTCGGCCGCCTTGGCGTGAACGGCGTGCGGGCGCGGCCCGACCAGCGACAGATCGCCCTTGAAGACGACGTTGATGAGCTGCGGCAATTCGTCGATCGAGGTCTTGCGAATGAAGCGTCCGACGCGGGTGACGCGCGGATCGTCGCGCGTCACCAGCTTGGATGCGGTCGGGTCGAGCTTGTCGACGTACATCGAGCGGAACTTGTAAACCTCGATCAGCTCGTTGTTGAAGCCGTAGCGCTTCTGCTTGAACAACACCGGTCCGGGAGAATCGAGTTTGATTGCGAGCGCAGTCAGCGCCAGCAGCGGCGAAAGCGCGATCAACGCGAGCGCGCCGACGATCTTGTCGAACGCCAGCTTGATGATGATGTCCCAATCGGCGATCGGCTTGTCGAAAATGTCGAGCACCGGCACTTGGCCGACGTAGGAATAGGAGTGCGGCCGGAAGCGCAGGCGGTTGGCGTGAGCCGCCAGGCGGATGTCGATCGGCAGCACCCAGAGCTTGCGCAGCATTTGCAGAATGCGCGCCTCGGCGGTGATCGGCAGCGCGAAGATCACCAGATCGACGCGCGTCGAGCGCGCGAACTCGACGAGATCGTCGACGTTGCCCAGCTTGGGATAGCCCTCGACCGTGTCCGGGGCGCGGTCGTCGGCGCGGTCGTCGAAGACCCCGAGCATGCGAACCTCGGTCTCTTCGCTCTTGGAAAGATCGCGCAGCAATTCGCGGCCGAATTCTCCGCCGCCGACAACGACGGCGCGCCGCTCCAGCCGCCCGACGCGTGCGAGCCTGGCGATGAAGCGCGAAAGCAGCGCGCGCTCGACGCCGAGCGCGAAGAGGCCCAACACAAACCAGCCGGCCATCCAGACGCGAGAAACGACGCCGCCGAGCTTGAGAAAGAACATCGCGGCGAAGACGGCGAGAAACACCAACGCCCAGCCGCTGCTCACGCGGAACATCTGGCGCACGGGACGGCGAAACGCCGGCACGGTGTAAGTCTGCAGCGATTGAAACGTCACGATCGACAGCGCGGCGACGGCGACGATGACGGGGAAGTACCCGGGTTGCGGGCCGGCGTCGCGCACGACATAGGCGAGATAGACCGCCAGACCCGACAGCACGATCAGCGCGCATTCGACCGCCCGCACGACGCCGGCCAGGACGACGCGGGAATAGGCGGGGCTCGTCGCTTCG
>JBEKFO010000501.1:0-2776 GCA_050013275.1 Roseiarcus sp.
CCATTCGCGCCACGGCGCGATAATCTTGATCTCCGGCTCCAGCGCGTAGGCGCTAAGCTCGAAGCGCACCTGGTCGTTGCCCTTGCCGGTGGCGCCGTGGGCGATCGCGTCGGCGCCGACCTGCCGCGCGATTTCGACCAGGCGCTTGGCGATCAGCGGGCGCGCGATCGAGGTCCCCAGCAGATATTGCCCCTCGTATTGGGCGTTGGCGCGAAACATCGGGAAGACGTAATCGCGCACGAATTCTTCGCGCAGATCCTCGATGAAGATGTGCTCGGGCTTGACGCCGAGCAGCTCGGCCTTGCGTCGCGCCGGCTCAAGTTCGTCGCCCTGGCCGAGATCGGCGGTGAAGGTGACGACCTCGCAGCCGTAGGTAGTCTGTAGCCACTTGAGGATGATCGAGGTGTCGAGGCCGCCCGAATAGGCCAGCACGACGCGCTTCACTTTGGTCTTGGGCTTGGACATGAGATTGGGGACCGGGGGTAGGGGAATGAGGGGGACGTCTCGGCGGGCGGCCGAAGCGAAGTTCCGAGCGCTTCCCGCCACGTCATGGCCGGGCTTAGCCCGGGAGACCGTCCCGGCTGCAACCGCGGTCCTTATAGACGGACGGGGGCGGCGCGCAAGCCGTCAGGGGTCGCCGCGAGGCCACAGCGCGCGCCGGGTCGCTTCGATCACGATCAGCGCAATCAGCCCTCCGAGCAGCACGTCCGAGAGATAGTGGCCGCCGAACGCGAGGCGAAGCACGCTCGCGGCGACGCCGAAGGCGATGGCCAGGGCTTGAATTCGTCCCCGCCGCGGAAGTCCGCCGTGTGGGAGGGCCGCGGCCGGTGCCAGTGATCCTTGAGGGCGACGTTGACGATCAGCCCCGGTCCGATCGCCAGGGTCGCGACCAGGAAGACGATCGAGCGCCCGTCGGGCGCCCAAAGAACCGCGCGGCCGAAGCGGCGCAGAAGGTAGGGGATGGCGAACGCGGCGAGCACGACGAACGGCGCATCCGCGAGAAACTCGCGGGCGACGCGCTCGGGTTCGTTGTGGCCGATAAAGCCGCCTCCGTCATAGAAATAGTGCGAGACGGCGAGATCGATCCCCGGCCACAGCGCGAAAACCACCATTGTCAGCGCGGTCAGCGCCAACAGGACGATCAGCGGACGCGCCATGCTTTACAGCACCTTGTAGACTTGGCCGCTCTGCCGGCCTTCGATGCTGCGGCTGAACGCGCGCGCGGCGCGCGCCACGGGGACGGGATCGAAGCCGCGGAAGAACGGCCCGTAGCCGTCCATCGATTCTTCGAACACCGTCGGGCTCACGACGTTGACGCGAATCCCGCGCGGCATTTCGATCGCGGCCGCGCGGACGAAACTCTCCAGCGCCCCGTTGACCATGCTCGCCGAGGAGCCGGCGACGATCGGCTCGTCGGCGAGGACGCCTGAAATCAAGGTGATCGAGCCGCCGTCGCGCAGGACTTCGCGCGCCGCCAGGGTCAGGTTCACCTGGCCCATCAGCTTGTTGGCGAGGCCGAGGCCATAGGCCGACCCAGCGATCGGCGCCGGCGCGATGGCGCTCAAGGGGGCGAAATTCACCACGCCGGCGGCACAAGCGACCGCATCGAGCGGCGCCGCAGCCTTGAGCCCCGCGGCGATGCTCTCGGGATCGGCGATGTCGAGGCGGATATGGCCGGACTTCGAGCCGGCGGAAATGATCTCATGGCGCGCGCCGAGTTCGGCGACGACGGCGCGCCCCAACACGCCGCCGGCCCCCACGACGAGAATGCGCAAACGAGGCGCGTCGGACATTTGCCAACTCCCAGGGCGGAAAGGCCGCGACCCTAGCGGAAGCGCGTCCCTAGGGCAAAGCGGAAATCGATCGGCGCGTTGCCTCGCTTGGCCGCCGCGATATAAGGACGGGCGCCGGCGAGCGGCGTGGAGGCAAACTGATGCTTCGATTGGACGAGAAACTCGCGCGCATTCGCGCCGGCGCCTATCGGCGCTCCGATTTCATCATCGCCGACGCCAAGGATCCCAATATGGGGCCAGGGCTGTACGCGGTCGGTCCGGCGCGCGAACGCGACGGATCGTCGAAGCGCTTACGCACCCGCGCCGAATTCATCGCCTCGATCGAGGCGGTGATCAAACAGGATATCGTCGACGTCATGCTGACCTCGGCGTCCAATCTCGAACGCCTCGTCGCGCGCGACGCTTTTGCGGGAACAGGCGTCAAACCGGCGATCCGCGCCAACGATACGACCGACATCTGGGTGCATCGCGGCTCGACCCATCCCAAGCATCCCTCGCGGCCGTTCCGCACGGCCTCGCTTTCTCGGGTGCGTTACGGCTCGCCGACGCCGCAGCCGGGGGGCAAGGTCGCCCTGACCGACCTCGGCCTCTATTCCATCACCTTCACCAACCACCTCGACGCCGATGTCGCGTCGCTGGAGGCGTTCCGTGAATTTCGCGCCGACGCGGCCGCCAACGATTTCCGGTATTTCCTCGAAGTGTTCAATCCGAACGTGCCTGGCCTTTCGGCCGAGGACATGCCTGGCTTCGTCAACGACGCGATTGTGCGCTGCCTCGCCGGCCTCCTCGAGGCCGAGCGGCCGCTGTTTCTCAAGATCGCCTATAACGGCCCGCGGGCGCTCGAGGAGCTGGCCTCGTTCGATCCCGGCCTCGTCGTCGGGGTGCTCGGCGGCGGCGCCGGGACGACGCGCGATTGTTTCGAGCTGATCCGTCAGGCGGAGAAATACGGCGCCCGCGTCGCGCTGTTCGGCCGCAAGATCAAC
>JBEKFO010000502.1:0-3555 GCA_050013275.1 Roseiarcus sp.
GCGCGCGATGCGCCGCGCCGCGCGCTCCTCGCCGAAATGAAAGAGAATGTCGGCGATTCGTTGCTCGTCGTCCTCGCGCAGGATGTCGGCGGCGCTGCGCCCCTTGCCTTCCATGCGCATGTCGATCGGCGCATCTTGGCGCAGCGAGAAACCGCGGCCGGCCTCGTCGAACTGCATCGAGGACACGCCGATGTCGAGGACGACGCCGGCGAGCGGCGCAGCGCCGAGGCGGCGCGCGATCGCGTCGAGATCGCCGAAGCGTCCTTCGACCAACGTCAAGCGCCCGCGTGAGGCGGCGACGAGGCTCTGGCCCGCGGCGATCGCATCGGGATCGCGATCGATCGCGAGGACCTGCGCGCCGCGCTCGAGAAGCGCGCGCGAATAACCGCCCGCGCCGAAGGTGCCGTCGAGATAGACGCCGTCGGCGCGGACCTTCAGCGCTTCCAGCGCTTCGGCGCGCAGCACGGGAATGTGGTGGGCGGGTCCGCCGGCGGCGGCGATGTCCGCGCCGCGCGCCCCCCTCATTCCCGTGCTCCTGGCGCGGCGGCTTGCGCCGCGCGGGCGCCGAACTCGGCGCGAAGGCGGCGCACTCGAGACTTGGCCTCCTCGAGATGCGCCGCGAACCGAACCGGCTCCCAAATCTGAAACTTGTGCCCGTGGCCGACGAAGGCCGCCTCGTCCCTCAGCCCCAGGGACGCGCGGATTCTCTCGCTCAACAGAATGCGGCCCTCGGAATCGGGGCGCAGAACTTCGCTCGTGCCCAGCAGCGCGGTCGCCAGGTCCTCCCGCTCCTGCGAGTAAGGCGGCATCGACTCCAAAAGCGCGTTGATTTCCCGCAACAGAACGTGTCCGCCGCAATCGAGCGCCGGCGCGTCGAGCGAAGGATGGACGAAAATTCCATCGAAACCATCCCTGGCCAACACCGCGCGGAACGGTGCGGGAACCGAAACGCGCCCCTTGGCGTCGAAGCGGTTGGTGTAATGGGAAAGGAAGCGATCCAAGGCCCAGCCCACCCCCAAAGACGCGCGCCAAGCGCCGCGCCGACCGCGAAGGCGCGCTCGCCGGCGACAAGCCGGGGGAACGGTCTCTTGACGGGATGGTTTGGGATAGCATGGGTGCGTATGGGCGTCAACGAAAGGGAAGGCCTTGCGAACCATTCGCCCGGCCGTCGCGCCCATTAGGGGTTGTTAAGGTTAAGGTAGGGTTTAGGAGGGCCGCCGGCGCCCGCGATCGCGATCTTGCCGCCGCCCGAACACAGCATCATGACCGCCTGTGGGCGCGCCCGTTTTTGTCGTTCCCCCCGACGGCGCCGCGGCGCAATTTCACGGTCTTCCGCGACAAGCGAAACATGGTAGACCTTCGCCGCCGCCGTCGCGGCCCAGGGAGGTATGGATGCTCAGCAAGTTCGCCTTGACCTTCGCTTTGGCGAGCCTCGCGCTCGGCGGTTCGGCCTTGGCCCAGGAAGCCGGCGCCGCGAAAGCTGCCCCGACCGTCACGGTCGTCGGCTTCGCCTCGGAAGACGCGCGGCCCGACATCGCCATCGTGACCTTCGATATCTTGGACGAGCGCCCAACCGCCAGCGACGCCGCGGGTGAGAACGCGCGGCGCTCGACGGCCGTCATCGAGAGTCTCGAGAACGCCGGAATCGAGACGAAGGACATCAAGACGATCGGCGTCAACCTCTCGCCGGTGTGGAACGACGAGCGGGACGCCAAGACCGGCCAAGTGGTCAAGCGAACGCTCAGCGGCTATCAGGCCTCGAACACGCTGAGCGTGCGCCTGCGCGCAATCGACAAGGCGGGCTCGATCATCGACGCTTTACGCTCAGGGCGCGGCGATGAAGCTGGGCGCGCTCCAGGCGATCAACGCCGACTTCGCGCCGCCTTTCTATCGCGTGGGAAGCGGAGCGGCGCACACATTGAACATGGCGCAGGCGGCGACGCCGCTGCCCGTCGAGCCGGGCCTCATCACCCTGTCGGAAAGCGTCGCAGCGACCTGGGCGCTGGCGCCGCAGTGAAGCGCGAGAGCGCTCAGCCGGACGCCAAATCCGCGCCCTCGGCGCGGAACTTGGCGTAACCGGCGGCGCGCAAGGCGCAGGCCGGGCAGGCGCCGCAACCCCACCCCCATTCGTGACGGCGGCTGCGGTCGCCGTTGTAGCAAGTGTGGGTGTCCTCGCGCACGATCTCCACCAGCGTCTCGCCGCCGAGGTCGCGCGCGAGGCGCCAGGTCGCCGCCTTGTCGATCCACATCAGCGGCGTCTCGACGACGAACCGCGTCTCCATGCCGAGATTGATGGCGACCTGCAACGCCTTGACAGTGTCGTCGCGACAGTCGGGATAGCCCGAATAGTCGGTCTCGCAGACGCCGGCGACGAGGCGCTTGAGGCCGCGGCGATAGGCGAGCGCCGCCGCGAAGGTCAGGAACAACAGGTTGCGGCCGGGCACAAAGGTGTTGGGCAGGCCGTCGGCCCGCGTCGCGATGGCGATGTCGCGGGTCATCGCGCTCTCGGAGACCTGTGCGAGCGCGGAAAGATCGATGCGATGGTCCTCGCCGAGCTTTCGTCCCCAATCGGGAAACGCTTGCGCCAGCGCCGCGCGTACGCGCGGCCGTACGTCGAGTTCGATGCGATTGCGCTGGCCGTAATCGAAACCGATGGTTTCGACGCGATCGAAACGATCGAGCGCCCACGCCAGGCAGGTCGTCGAATCCTGGCCGCCGGAGAAGAGCACCAGGGCGCTCGCTTCGTCCATCGCTCATGTCCCTCGTGTGCGACGCGGCACCGCGCCGACGCCATCGGCCTCTACCTAGACAATTGCGTTCGCATGGGAAAGGCTAAGGGCGCGCCGAGCGCTCGTCGCTCGGCGCCGCTTCGCCAGGAGCCCCACATGGATCTCGCGGCCTTCCGCGCCTCGCTCGGCCGTCCCGCGCCCCCGCCTCACCTGCGCCCTGCGCTGAACGCCTTGTGGTGGGACGCCAAGGGCGAGTGGGACCGCGCACACGCGCTGGCGCAAGTCGACGAAGGCGGCGCCGGCGACTGGGTCCACGCCTATTTGCACCGCAAAGCGGGCGACGAAGACAACGCCGCCTATTGGTATCGCCGCGCCGGCCAGCCGATTTGCTCGGCCCCCCTCGACGCCGAGTGGCAGGCGATCGCAAGCGCCCTGATCGCGGGCGGCGCGCGTTGAGCGCCGCCCGCGCCGGCGATTGTTAGCCGAACTTCGGATCGAGTTCGCCGCTCGCGTAGCGCTTCGCCATTTCCGCGGTGGTTATGATGCGCTTGATCTTCGAAGCGTTGCCCGACGTGCCGAACTCCTCGAAGCGCGCCTTGCAGACCTTCACCATCGCGTCGATCGCCGGCTTCAGATACTTGCGCGGATCGAATTCTTCCGGGTGTTCTTGCAGCACGCGGCGGATCTGGCCGGTGATCGCCATGCGATTGTCGGTGTCGATGTTGATCTTGCGCACGCCGTTCTTGATGCCGCGCTGAATCTCTTCGATCGGCACGCCGTAGGTCTGCGGCATCTTGCCGCCGAACTTGTTGATGACGTCCTGCAG
>JBEKFO010000503.1:0-16625 GCA_050013275.1 Roseiarcus sp.
GCCGAGTACCTCTATGCGCCGCTCCAGGGCAAGACCTACGACGGGGTCAAGAGCAATGCGGACCTGTCGCTGATCCGCGCCGGCCTGAATTACAAATTCTGAACCGACCACTCACGGTTCTCGAGCCCGGCGAGGAGACTCGCCGGGCTTTTTTTTGTCGCCCGCCGTGCCCGTCATGCGCGAAAGCGCGTCGCCTCGAACGCGGGAACCCCAGCCGCGAAGGCCTCGAGCCAAGCCGCCAGCCGGGGATGAGCGGAACGCCACAGACCTTCGAAGCGCAGATCGAGATAGCCGAGGGCGCAGGCCAAGGCGATCGCGCCGACGTGGCGCGCCGAAGATTCGGGCGGACGCTTTTCCAGCGCCGCGAGCGCCCGCGTCACCTTGTCGGCTTGATGATCGAGCCACTTGGTCGAGCGAAGGGCCGGCTCGCGAAAGCGCTGTTCGTAGATCTGCAGGATCGCGGCGTCCATGACGCCGTCGGCCAGCGCTTGAAGCGTCAGGGCCTGAAACCGCGCCGCGGGATCGCGCGGAATCAGCGCGTCCGCGCCCGCGAGCCAATCGAGGTATTCGAGGATGACGCGGCTGTCGAATATCGCTTCCCCGTCCTCGGCGATCAGCGCTGGAATCTTGCCGAGCGGATTCTGCCGCCGCAGCGGTTCCTCGGGATCGTTGGTGTCGGCCGCGACGACTTCGATGCGTTCGCTCAGGCCAAGGATCGCCGCGGCGATTCTGACTTTGCGGCCGAAAGGCGAAGCGGGTGACGATCGCAGGACAAGCATTTGAACCTCCATCGGTCGCGCATGACGCGACATTTTGTCCGCGATTGCAACTCAGGCGCGCTGGATTTTCTCAAGCCCGCACATATTGCCGGAATCCCCTCGGCGCCCCTATATGGCGGCGGATTTTCCCTTTTCTCCCCTGCGCGTCCTTAAGCGCGCGTTCGCCGATTCGACAAAGAGGTTCGCATGTCCCTCTCCTCCGCGACCCACGAACGTCTCGTCATCATCGGCTCCGGGCCGGCGGGCTACACCGCGGCGATCTATGCCGCGCGCGCGATGATCAAGCCATTGCTGCTCAGCGGCTTCGAGCCGGGCGGCCAGTTGATGATCACCACCGACGTCGAGAATTATCCCGGCTTCGCCGAGCCGATCCAAGGCCCCTGGCTGATGGACCAGATGCGCGCGCAAGCCGAGCATGTCGGCGCGCGGGTCGAAAACGAATACGTCACCGCGCTCGACCTCGGCCAGCGCCCGTTCCGCATCCAATGCGACAGCGGCCGGGCGCTGACCGCCGACGCGATCATTCTCGCCACGGGCGCCAAGGCGAAGTGGCTCGGCCTGCCGAGCGAGGAGACCTTCAAGGGATTGGGCGTCTCAGCCTGCGCGACCTGCGACGGCTTCTTTTTCCGCGGCAAGAAGGTGATCGTCGTCGGCGGCGGCAATTCCGCGGTCGAAGAGGCGCTGTATCTCTCCAACATCGCTGCCGAGGTCACCGTGGTTCATCGGCGCGATTCGTTCCGCGCGGAAAAGATTCTCTGCGAACGGCTCGCGGAGCGCCCGAATGTGTCGGTGAAATGGAACCGCGCGGTCGACGAGATCCTCGGCCGGCGAGATCCGCCCGAGGTCACCGGCGCGCGGCTGCGCGACACTCGGACCGGCGCGAACGAAGAAATCGCCGCGGACGGCGTCTTCGTCGCGATCGGCCACGCGCCGGCGAGCGAATTGGTGCGCGGCCAGCTCGCCCTCAAGCCGAACGGCTATGTTCTGACCACCCCGGGCTCGACCGCGACGAGCGTCGAAGGGGTCTTCGCCGCCGGCGACGTCGCGGACGATGTCTTTCGTCAGGCCGTCACCGCGGCCGGCCTCGGCTGCATGGCGGCGCTGGAAGCGGAACGCTGGCTCGCCGCACAAGCGCCCGCCCGCGAAGCCGCGGAGTAATCGGGCGCAAAACTTGCTATATGACGTCTCGATCTGGCCAATTCGCCGTCGCGCAGCCTGCGTCGCGGTCCCTAAGCCCGCCATGGAAATGGCCTGAGAGGAAGCGATGGACTGGGATAAGCTGCGCATCTTTCAGGCCGCGGCCGACGCCGGTTCCTTTACCCACGCCGGCGAGACGCTCGGGCTCAGCCAGTCCGCGGTCAGTCGCCAGGTGGGAGCGCTGGAACAGGATCTCGGCGCGCCGCTCTTTCATCGTCACGCCCGCGGCCTGATTCTGACCGAACAGGGCGAGATGCTGCGCGAAGCGGTGCAGGACGTCGTGCTCAAGCTCGACGCGGTGCGCAGCCGGCTGATCGACACCCGCGAAAAACCGCACGGCGACTTGCGCGTCACCACCACATTGGCGCTTGGCGCCAATTGGCTGGCCCCGCGCCTGGGCGAATTCGTCGAGCTCTACCCCGAAGTGAAATTGCAGCTCTTGCTGTCCGACGACGAGCTGGACTTGGGCATGCGCGAAGCCGACGTGGCGCTTCGCTTGCGCGAGCCGCTGCAGCCCGATTTGATCCGACGGCGCCTTTTCACCGTGCATTTTCATGCCTACGCCTCGGCCGACTATCTCAAGAAGAGCGGCCAACCGCGATCCATCGGCGATCTCGACCATCATCGCCTGGTCGCCTTCGGCGCGCCGACCGCGACGCATTTTCTATACGATCTCAATTCGCTGTTGACGGTCGGGCGCGATCCCAAGAATCCGCGGGCGCCGCATATCGCGGTCAACAATCTCTCCGCGATCATTCGCGCCGTCGAGCACGGCGTCGGCATCGCCGTGTTGCCGGACTATTGCGTGCCGCCCAATTCCGGCCTCGTGCGCCTGTTGCCCCAGACGGACATGCCGGAGATGGATTGCTTCCTCGTCTACGCCGAGGAAATGAAAAACGTGGCGCGCGTCCAGGCGTTCCGGGACTTCCTGGTCTCCAAGGCGCAGCGTTGGCGCTATTGAGCGTCGCGCGCTTGGGCGCGCGCTCACATGTAGAGCGGCTCTTTCTCCAGGCCCTTATAGAGCCCCGCGACCTGCTCGCCATAGCCGTTGAAGAGGAGCGTCGGCCGCATCTCCCCGGTCGTCAGCAGGGTCTCTTTGGCTTGGCTCCAACGGGGATGGGGAACGTCTGGATTCACATTGGCCCAGAAGCCGTATTCGTCCGGCCCCAACGTCTCCCAGAACGTCGCCGGCCGCGTGTCGACGAAGCTGATCTTGACGATCGACTTGGCCGATTTGAAGCCGTATTTCCACGGCGTCGCCAGCCGGAACGGCGCGCCCTGCACCTTGGCGAGCGGTTTGCCGTAGGCTCCGGTGACCAGAAAAGCGAGATCGTTGGTCGCCTCGGCGATGGTCAGCCCCTCGACGTAGGGCCAAGGCATGAAGGAACGCTGGCCCGGCGCGTCTTTCTTGTCGAGGAAGCTTTCGAAGCGCACGTATTTGGCCGAAGACAGCGGTCGCGCTTTTTCGACCAGCGCGCGCAGCGGGAATCCCGTCCAGGGAATGGCCATCGACCAGGCCTCGACGCAGCGATGGCGATAGAGGCGCTCTTCAAGGCCCATCGTCTTGATCAGATCGTCGATGGCGAAGGTCTGCGGCTGTTCGACCAGGCCGTCGATCGTCACCGTCCACGGCCGGATCTTCAACCCGTCCGCCGAAAGATGCTTGCTGGTGCTGAATTCGTAGAAGTTGTTGTAGTTCAGGTTGATCTTTTCCGGCGTCACGTCGCGGTCGAGCGCGTAAGCCTCGTTGCGCTTGGCCGGATAAAGCGAGGCGGAGGGGTCGGGTTCGTCGGCGCGGGCCCGACGCGCGAGCCCCGCGTAAGCCGCTAGCGCCCCGGCGCCGGCGACAAAGGCGCGCCGGTCGAGAAAAATCGCTTCGGGAGTCGTTTCGCTGGCGCTGATTTCCCAGCCGTGGCGACGGTGATAGCGCATGCGTGAACCTCGCGACGCTGGTCCTGCTCGAAGGCGAACAGGGGCTGACAAGACCGAAAGGCGTTTGTCTCTTGGCCCCAACTTCGACGCGAGGGCGGCGTTTGTTACGCCGGCGCGATCACACTTTTTCGACCTGCCCGTATTCCAGATCGACCGGCGTCGCGCGGCCGAAGATCGAAACCGCCACTTTGACCCGCGCGCGCTGTTCGTCGACCTCTTCGACGACGCCGTTGAACGAAGCGAACGGACCGTCGGCGACGCGCACGTTCTCGCCGATTTCAAAGCGGATCGACGCCTTGGGCCGCTCGACCCCGTCGGCGACCTGACCTTTGATGCGCTCGGCTTCGTTGTCCGGGATCGGCATCGGCTTCTTGTCGGCGCCCAGGAAGCCCGTCACTTTCGGCGTATTCTTGATCAGGTGGTAGACGTCGTCGGTCAAATCGCATTTGACCAGGACGTAGCCGGGGAAAAACTTCCGCTCCGAATTGATCTTGCGCCCTCGGCGCACTTCCACGACCTGTTCGGTCGGCACCATGATCTCGACGAACTTGTCTTCGAGGCCGCGCTGGACGGCCTGCTCGCGAATGGATTCGGCGACCTTTTTCTCGAAGTTCGAATAGGCGTGGACGATGTACCAGCGCATGCTCATGTCGGCATCCCAAAAACGTTCCTGTTTCGAGGCGAGCGAACGCGCCGCTCCGCCTCGACGCGAGAAATCCGCGTCTAGCCGCCGCGGCCGAGGCCGAGCGCCAAGCTGACGGCGATCCGCAACCCTTCGTCTACGACGAGGAAGAAGACGCTGGTGAACACCACCATCAGCATCACCAGGCCTGTCGTGATCAAGGTCTCGCGACGCGTCGGCCAGACGACCTTCGACGCCTCGGAACGAACCTGTTGGAGAAACTCGAACGGATTGGCCATGGTTCCCGGTTCCGTCGGCCCTGAGGCGCCGCTTTTCGAAGCGACGCGCCCGGCCAGAAAAATTCGCGGCGCGGAACCTCTCGGCGCCGCGCCAATCCAGCCTCATATAGGATGGAAGGGCCGATCGCCAAGCAAAATGTGACGGCGGGCGCGCGCTGGCCGCGCCGAGGGGGCTCAGCGCGGGCGGCGCTTCAAGACGAGAGACGAGAATCCGGTGGAGCCGAGGGGGACGCCACACTCGGCCAGATCGGAAAATATCAACTCACTGAGTCAGTATTTTCTACGCAGCCCGCGACTTTCGTCATCGCATGCGGCGCTCGGCGCCGCCGACGCGATGAGCGGACCTCGCGACGACAGGCGTGCGCCTGTTTGCGAGACCGGCGTCACAAATCCTGCCCTCGGCAGTTGGCCGCCGCTCCGGTTTGCGGCGCGCTTGCGCCAGGCGGCGGCCGAACGAAATTGTCCTGGTAGTCGCCCTTCAAATTGTTGCCCCAGCCCGAGCCGTAATTGAAGTTTCCGTTGAACGAGCCCAGGTCGCCGTTGCCATTGCAGTTTCCGACATTGCCGTTGCCGTTGCCATTGCCGAGATTGCCGTTGCCATTGCCGTCGCCGATATTGCCGTTGCCATTGCCATTGCCGGATCCGGCGATTGCGGCGGGCGTCGACGCGCCGAGAGCGAAGACGAGGCATAGAATCGTCAGACAGCGCCGATTGTCCATGAAATCCTCCAGGGTTCGAGCGCCAAACTCCGCCCGCCAACGCGAATTCTCTTCGAGAGCCGCTCGCGGCCCTTCACGCAATGAGCGCCGCGCCCCGCAGGTCTCGACCTGCGGGGCGCGGTTCGGTTCATCGTTCAATTGCCGTTGCCGTTGCCGTTGCCGTTGAAGGCGCCGACATTGCCGTTGCCGTTAAAGTTCCCGCTGAACGGTCCGGCGTTGTTGTTGCCGTTGCCGTTGCCGTTGAAGGCGCCGACATTGCCGTTGCCGTCAAAGTTCCCGCTGGTCGGGCTGGCGTTGCCGTTGCCGTTGCCGTTGCCGTTGAAGGCGCCGAGATTGCCGTCGCCGTCGGTCGTGCGGCCATTGGCGTTGCCGTTGAAGGCGCCGACGTTGCCGGTGCTGCCGTTGAAAGCGCCGACATTGAAGCTGCCGGTGTTCCCGTAGCCCCATCCGCCCGCGGGCACCGCTCCGACGTTGCCATTGAAGTTGCCGTTGCCGACGCCGGAGTCGCCGTTGCCGTTGCCGTTGCCGTTGACGCTGCTGGAATTGCCGTTGCCGTTCACGTTGCCGTTGGCGACGCCGCTGTCGCCGTTGCCGTTGCCGTTGCCGTTGACGTTGCCGGAATTGCTATTGCCGTTGCCGTTGCCGTTGCCGACGCCGGAACTGGCGTTGCCGTTGCCGTTGCCGTTGACGCTGCCGGAGTTGCCGTTGCCATTGCCGTTGCCGTTGCCGGCGCCGGAGCTGGCGTTGCCGTTGCCGTTGCCGTTGGCGCTGCCGGAGTTGCCGTTGCCGTTGCCGTTGCCGTTGCCGGCGCCGGAGCTGGCGTTGCCGTTGCCGTTGCCGTTGGCGCTGCCGGAATTGGCGTTGCCGTTGCCGTTGCCGTTGCCGACGCCGGAGGCGCCGTTGCCGTTGCCGTTGCCGTTGGCGTTGCCGGAATTGGCGTTGCCGTTGCCGTTGCCGTTGCCGACGCCGGTGCTGGCGTTGCCGTTGCCGTTGCCGTTGCCGTTGCCGCTATTGCCGTTGCCATTACCGTTGCCGTTGCCGCCGGCGTACGCGGACGCAAATGAAGCCGCGGCGAAAGCAAGCGCGAGAACGGCGACGGAAGCCAGAAGTTGCTTTCTCATGACCAATTCCTCCTGAGTTCGACGTATCGTTCCATTCAATTCCGTCTTAGCTTGAGTTACG
The DNA here is from genome assembly GCA_050013275.1 of Roseiarcus sp. Lineage (GTDB taxonomy): Bacteria > Pseudomonadota > Alphaproteobacteria > Rhizobiales > Beijerinckiaceae > Roseiarcus. Next base: position 6,731 of record JBEKFO010000503.1, read on the forward strand.
GCGCCATCTACGGGGCGACTGTACTCATTGTAACCGGACGTCGATCGTGCAGCTCGAGGCCGTAACCACACAACGACGTCCGCATGCCGCCCTACGGAGGGCCGTCTGCCTTCGACGACCGACACGAATATTCCGGCGCGGAAGATGGGGAATCAGCGCCTCGTCAAGCACCGGAAGCGCCGCTGTTCGAGGCGCGCCGAGAAACAAGGCCATTTCCACATCTCCCGCGCCGGAATCCGACGCCGGCTCAGGCGACCGCCCGAGCCGGCGAGGTCATCGATTGGGGCCGGGCCGGCGCGCGCCGAAACGCGACGTCGGCCCTTCCGCCGGTTGGCGAGCAGCGATCAATTGAAATTGCCGTTGCCGTTGCCGTTGCCGATGCCGCCATTCAGGTTGCCGTTGAAGTTGCCGCTGCCGATGCCGGCGTTGAAATTGCCGTTGAAATTGCCATTGGCGAGGCCGCCGTTGAGGTTGCCGTTAACGTTGCCGTTGCCGATGCCGAAGTTGCCATTGCCGTTGCCGTTGCCGTTCAACGCGCCATGGTTGCCGTTGCCGTTGAGGTTGCCGTTGCCGATGCCGACGTTGCCGTTGCCGTTTCCGTTGCCGCAACCGCCGCACCACGCCGCGGCCGGAGTGAACGAAGCGGAGGCGATCACGAGCGCAAGCGCGGCGGTGGAAGCCAGAATCTTTTTCATGACATTCCCTCTTTGGTTGACCGTTAAGAACAAGCCCCGATCTCCACGCCGTGCGACGTTTCGATCACGCTTGACTGCTACGCAGGGACCATTCCCAGCGTGCCGCGGTAAGTATGGCGGGCCTCTGCAATCGCGAAAGCTGGCCATACGGGTGAGGGAAACTCTGGCGTAAAGCGAGCTTAGTCGCTCATGCGCCATAAGGTCTTGCAGGACGAGCTGGAAGCCTAACGATTACAGTCTACCCGATCGGCGACATTTACACCTTTTGCGGTACGGCGGGGCCTCGGGCGAGCCGCGCCGATTTCCTTCGCACCCCTCGATTGGCGCGCCCGAGGCGTCGCTCACCGGCGCGGCGTCGCGAAATGCGCTGGCGGCGCGGTACGGTCCCGGCGGTCGCCGCAGGAATGCGCTGCGGCGCGATCGCCGCGATCTTTGCGATCGCACTCGCCGATCCCGCTCGTTGTTCCATAAGGGGACGCGCCGAAATCGACGCTCGGACGGCCGCAAAGACGCCGGCCTCGCCAAGCGTCGCGAAGCCCGCGGCCCCGAGCGGGTCGGCCGCCGCGGCGGCGGCGACCGGCGGCGACCGGTCGTCGGCGATTTCATGAACGCCTGTCTCATTCGAACTGCGTAGGCGCCGGCCTGCGGTCATCCTTCCGGGTTAGGATTTACATATTTCGTACAGGCGTCGGCAGCGGCGGCCCTGCGTAGAGAATTGGGCCGCGGATTCGCTACCCCTTATGGCCAGCTACCGCACGACTACGACAGTCGGCAGTCTTCTGCCTAGCCTGACTGTCAAATGCGACGATTCACCTCCGCCGCGCCTACCCGCGATACTCCGCCTAAGGGAAGGGATGGAATCGCGTTACTGCGCCAAGCCGCGAGATGACGCGTCACTACGACACTTCAACGCGGGGGATGCCATGAAACTCACGCAACTCGTTCTTTCCGGCAGCGTGTCTCTTGCGGCGCTGTCTGGCGCAACTGCGGCTTTGCTGCTTACGTCAAGCGAGTCGTACGCTGCGACCTGCCAACCGACGCGCCCGCACGCGCGCCCAGCCTTACGGTCGGAGCCGGGCGGCCAATGTCCGCCCTTCTATGTGCTCGTAGAGGACGAAAATCCCACAGTGTTTAGTCTTTTCGGTCTCAGGACTTCAGGAGGGCGGGGCAATCCCAATGGCGGAGCCGGTTCGTCCGCCGGCGCGACCAATTCGTCTTCCAACAACGGCGACGTCGGCATCGGCGACACCGGTCACAACGACATTGGCAACAACGACAGCGGCAACAACAACGTCGGCAACAACGACAGCGGCAACAATAACAAAGGCAACAACGACAGCGGCAACAATAACATCGGCAACAACAACGGTGGCAACAACAACATTGGCAACAATAACGGCAATAACAATACGGGTAAGAACAACGGCAACAACAATGTTGGAAACAACAACGGCAACGGCAATTCGGGCAACGGCAACGGCAACGGCAATGTCGGCAACGGCAACGGCAACGGCAATTCCGGCAACGGCAACGGCAACGGCAATGTCGGCAACGGCAACGGCAATCACAATTCCGGCAACGGCAACGGCAACGGCAATGTCGGCGCCGGCAACGGCAATAACAACGGCGGCAGCGCCAATGGCAACGGCAATCAGGGCAACAACAACGGCAACAACAACGGCCACAAGTAGCGGCCGCGGCAAGCCGCGGCTAGCGCCAGTCGTCGAGTTCACCGCCGCGCGCAGTTCGCAAAGAGCGACGGCTCGCTCTTTGCGACGCCGCGCTGGAAGGGGGCCAGTTTGCTATGCCGAGCGCAGACATCGACCGCGCCAACTTCGGACCCGGATTTCGTAGATTTCGGCTTCGCCTTCGCTTGCGAGGGCGTCGCCATGCTCGAAGCGCGCTTGGACCTCGGCCCTTTGCAGCGGGCGGGCTTCGACGAGCCGTCCCGCTCGAACGCCCCCCGAACGCGCTTTCGCGATCAACGGAGGCGGAAATCCCCTTCACGTCCGCTCGGGAAACCCTCCCGCGCGCGAATTTCGCCGCCTCGCCGTCGAGCCCGCGATCAGTCGGCCGACGTTTTCATGGCGCGCCAAGCCAAGGCGTCGGTCGTCGACTGAATTTTCTCCCACGAATAGGAGGCGCTCCGCCAGGGCGAGATCCCGCTCGTCAAATTGTCGAGAACGAAATCGCCCTGGCTGGTGCGCGCGACCAGAACCAAATGCTGTTCCCCAACGAATGTCCGCACGATCGCCACGGGCAGCGCGGACGACGGCCAGCCCGAGTTGATGAGCCGCTGTCGCTTGGTCATCGCGAAGTCTTTGCAATCGCCGACCGGTTGCTCAGGGGTCCATGCGTCTCGATAGGCCGGATGAATTGTCGCGTTGACCTGCGCATTGACCGCGTTGAGCTGGTCCATCGTCGCGCTGGTGAACACGACGCTGCCGTCGCGGGTCGCGGCGAGGCGTCCGCCGCGGACGCGGCACAGATCCGGGCGGCTCACGCACATGTCGTAATAGCCGCTCGGAACGCCGCTCAGTTGGCCGAAACGGATCTTGCTGTCTTTGACGAGAGACAGCCCCTCGTCAGCGGCGACCTGACCGTGGCGAATTGCGGAAGGCGTCAGGTCTTGAGCCGTTTGCGCTTGCGCGCACGCGCTCAGCGTCAGCGCCGCGAACAGCATTGTGGCCAATATCTTCATGGTTGCGGACATGGAGCACCCTTCAAGTGGACGCATGAGCGAACCATGACTGGCGAAGGTTAAGGCGGAGTTTCATTCGGGGAAGCGCTCGATCGGAACCAATTACCGGATCATCGATGCGCATCCTATCCACGAGGCGGGAAATGCAGATTCTCACAAAGGCCAGAAATATTGGGCACAATACAACATTTTGACGAATGTATCCGGGTTTCCACAAGTCTGCTCCGCCTTTAGACTTGAACGTCAAGTCGCCCTTTACGGTGAGTTGCCGTCTTCGTCAAGCGCGTGCGAAACTCCGCCCGCGGATGCGCACAAGAAAATTGGCGGCGGCGAAAAAGCGAGGTCAATTGCCGAAGGTCATTGAGAATGTTAGGTTAATATGAAAGTCGAAGCCATCGCTGAAATGAAATCCGCAGCTTTTCTACGCTGCTACCCGCATCGGCCATAGTTCGATACGACGGGGTCGAGGCGCGCACGCAGGAACCACAGTGTAGTTTCCGTCAACGCGCGCAATCGGCAGGAGATCTTCACCGTGTCGATCATGAAGTGTCGCGCCAGCTTTTCCTCGATGGCCGCAGGGGCGTCTCGTCCGCGGTCGGCGACCGATGGATTGGTGGCGCTGAGCGGCTTGGCGGGGTTCGTCGGCGCACTTTCGGTGTTGCTCGCGTTCCGGCCGTTCGCCGACCCGGCCTATTCGGCGCTCACGCTGATCGCCGGCGTCGCGGGCGGCGTGTTCGCTGTCGACCTCCTTTGGGCGCGCGTTCATCGACGGCGGACCACCGGGCTCGATTTCTCGCGCTGGAGCCCTTCGCCGGCCCGCCTGGTCGTCAAGTTTGCGGGGTTGTTGGCGAGCTTTGGCGTCGTCGCTGCGTTATACGCTTTGTTTCCGGAGTATTGGCGCGATTTTTACGCGCGCTATTTCCACACTGTTGGCCTGGCGACGCCATTCGTGTTCCTGCTTGCGATTCCCTACATCTATTGCATCGACGCGGTGATGATCGCGCCAGAAGACGGACTGTGGCACCTCGGGTCGCTCGTCCTGCTGCGCTTCGATCGGGTCAATCGCGCCGTGGCTTGGCAGCATCTGCTCGGCTGGTTGGTCAAGGGTTTCTTCCTGCCGCTGATGTTCACCTACGCCTGCATGAATTTCGAAGGGTTGGCGAGCCGCGCCGCGCCGAATCTGCACAGCTTCAAGAGCATTTACGATTGGTCGTACGAGTTCCTGTATTTCATCGACGTCGTCTTCGCGACTTCCGGATATGTCTTCTCGCTGCGTCTGACCGACACGCATTTGCGCTCGGCCGAGCCAACCGCAGTAGGCTGGGCGGCGGCGCTGATCTGCTACGAACCGTTCTGGGGCCTGATCGGCGCAAAATATCTCGCATACGACGTTGGTCGCCCGTGGGGCGAGATCATGTGGGATCATCCAATCTTGTATGCCGTTTGGGGCACCTCGATCCTCGCACTGGTGGTCGTCTACGTCTGGGCGACGATCATGTTCGGCTGCCGCTTCTCAAACCTGACGCACCGCGGCGTTCTTACGAACGGACCGTATCGATTCACCAAGCATCCAGCCTACATCTCCAAGAATCTATCGTGGTGGTTGATCTCGCTCCCCTTCATGACAGGCGGGGTTCTGGCCGGCATGCGCAACTGTTTGTTGCTCCTGATACTGAACGGGATCTATGTCATCCGCGCGTGGACCGAAGAGCGGCATTTGCGGCGCGATCCCGACTATGTCGCCTACGCGCATTGGATGGAGGAGAACGGTCTGTTTCGATTTCTTGCGTCCTGGGGCAAAACGCTGGCCGATTTCGCCGGACAGGCCGATCGTCGCGCTATTTCACGTCGACGTTGATGTCCATATGGACCTGAGGGCCGGTCGCAAAGAGTTCGTCATACGAAAACGCATCATGGCCCACAAAACCGGCGGCCGGCGCGTAGGTCACGACCCAAGCGGGAACAAGCTGCCCGTTGCAGGGACTGTGCGGATTGTCGGCGGCAAAATTGGGATAATCCTGCTTGTGCTCGATCGCAACGGTTCCGTGCGCCGGTTTAGCGACGAGCCGTCCCGAGACGCCCGGCGCCTCCGTGCAATCGAGGTTCAAGGAATAGAACCAATCAATCTTCGTCGCTTGACCTTTCGCCACGGCGACATTCCCCGCCATTCGGGCCGTACCGGCCGGCGGCTCGAGAAGACCTCCAACGGTGTCCGGATTGCATCCGCAAACCAAGACGGCCAACGCGGAGGAGGCAGCCAAGCGACATAGGTGCATTGCTCGCCTTTCGCCGCAACACGACGACGTTCGCGGCGCCGTACGAATGCTCACCCGGTCAACCCGGCGCCGACGCAAAACTTGCCCCTCCAAGGCCGCTGGAGCAACTACCTCATTCGGATTAGTCGGCGCTCGGCGAAAGTCGGCGCGCGCCGCGCGCGCTCGGCCGCGCGGACGACATCTGTCGCCCAAAGAGCCAGCTATTGTGATCGGGCCAGATGGTCACAATGAGCTTCCTATTGCGAAATGCGAGGTGCGCCATGAACATTCTGCAATTCCTTCGTCCCACGGGACTGACTATCGCGGCCATGGCAGGCGTATCTGTCGTGGCGCTGCTCACGCCGACCGAATCGTATGGCGCCGCCATGTGCAAGCCGACGCCGCCGCTCACCGGGGCGAGCGTTCCGGTTGGCAAGAACGGCAAATGTCCTCCGTCGTACGTGCTCGTGGCGGACGAGAATCCCACGGCGATCGAAGACGAAACCACTTATGGCGGATCGGGTAACGGCGGCCACTTGACGACGGTCGTCGGCGGCAGCAGCTCGAGCAGCAGCAGCGGCGGTAGTTCGAGCAGCGGTTCGAGCAGCAGCGGCGGTAGTTCGAGCAGCGGTTCGAGCAGCAGCGGCGGCGGTTCGAGCGGCGGCGGCGCGATCGGCGACGGCAACGGCAACGGCAACGGCAACACCGGCAACGGCAACGGCAACGGCAACGGCAACGGCAACACCGGCCTCAATGACGGCAACGGCAACGGCAACGGCAACAGCGGTTCCCACAACGGCAACGGCAACGGCAACGGCAACGGCGCTTCCGGCGCCGGCAATGGGAACGGCAACGGCAACGGCGGTTCCGGCAACGGCAACGGCAACGGCAACGGCAACAAGTAAAGCTTAAGCCGAAGCGGCGTCCGATCTGGAGGCCATGGACTGGCGTCTCAAAGCGAAAACTCGCAAGGAGCGGTTCGTCGCTCCTTGCGAGTCGGGCAGGTCGGCGCAGATGTTCGGCGCCGTCGCGGCGCCGCATGAGGTTTGCGCGCTTTCACCCCTCCGGGCTCGCGCCGAGCGCGACCTGGGTGCGGTTTGAAGCGTGCAGCTTTTTCATCATGTTGCGAAGATGCACTTTCACCGTGCTCTCGGAGATGCCGAGCTCGAATGCGATGATCTTGTTCTGGCGGCCCTCGCGCAGCATTCTCAGCACGTCGCATTCGCGCGAAGTCAACGCCAATTCACAATAGGCCATTCTGCGACTCGGTTCCGGCGCAGGCGGCGCGGGCGAAGACTGCGCGGCGGCGTTTTCCTCATCGCGAGAGGGCTCCGCCGGAAAACAGGAGCCGCCGACCCACATGAGTTGGATGGCGGCGATGGCGACGGCGAGACTCGCCTCGTGCTGGACGACGCCGGCGACGCCGAGCGCGCCGAGCGTGCGTCGCAGAGCCGCGTCGTCGCTGCGAAGCACGACTCCGATCGGCGCGTCGCCGCACAAACCCCGCAAGGTTTTGAACTTGGCGCGCACCGTTTCGGCTGCGTCGTCTCCGCGAGCATCGACGCCGATCAGCAGAAGGGCCGCGGGTCCCGGAACGACGTCCTCGAGACAATCGTAACATTCCACGATCGCCTCGCGGATGTGGTTCGAGATCAAGTGCGCAAGGCTATCGCGCAGCAGCCCATGCGGTTCGATCAACACCAGCCGGCCGCGTCGCCCCGCGCATAATGCCTCGGGGAGCCGGCAGGCCGGGCGCCAAGACGGTTTCGGAACTAAACACGCCATGCGTTGCGGCCCCCTTCACCGCGATCGACCGACGATTGTCACAACTCCCCATACTGAACGGCGACGTTGCGCTGCTTGCCGACGCCTCAGCGTCTTGCGCCGTTGCCTTCAAGGCGCGAATGCAAATGTCTCGTTGAAGTCACAGGTATATGGAACTGGCCGCCCGCCACCACGAGCTGAATCGCAGCAACCAACAGCGAAACGCCAAATGTCGAAGGGAAAAGGCCCACCAAGCCGAATTCCGCCGCCTGGCTCTCTTCGGACGCCTCCCCATGTTCGGACAGCAACAGCGTCGGCGCGCGACGCGTCGCGGCGAAGATCGTGGTGATGTCATCGAGCAAGGAGCTGTCGGTCAGGCGCGCCGAGCCAGCGTTCAGCAACACGACGTCCGGTCGAAAGGCGCCGCATTCGCCCGCTTGTTGCGCGTGCGCGACGCTGATGATTTCGTAATCGACGAGTTGGCTCATCAGCAAGTGCGACAAGCACTCCCGCGTCAGCCGCACGCTGTCGATCAGCAACAGCGCTTTTGCTGCGTTGGCGCGGGCCATCAGTGGGGAGGCGTACTCTTCCGTCCGGCCAAAGCTGTATTCGTAGGCCGCAGCCGATCCCACGGGCATGCCGACGTCGCCGGCGTAATGGACGGACATCGGCCATTGGCCGGAACCCATTGCGGCGCCGACCGAGCCGAAATGCGTTGCCTGGGCTTTGTGGGCACCTGAGCGATCGGAACCTGACATCGCAACGCTCCACGCACACGACCGCCGTCTTTCGGACCCGGCGCTCAATTCCAGACCCTACGACGACGCCAAGTCTTGATTTGCGCTAACCTACGGCCAATCTTCGTCGAATATTGCTCGGACGGGCCACACCGCCCACTTGCCCACCCCGCGCTCCATCCCCCTTGCCGCGTTCGCGCCGCACTAACGCCATGTTAACTTCTAGATAGCGACAATTTGACGCATTTGTCAAGCACGCGATTCGTCGCGCCGGGCCTTTAGACTCGGCTCGAGGGGCGCCAAAACAGCGGTAAATATTTGCGCGATCAAAATGTTACTAAGCCTATTGTACGACCTTTGCCGGCGAGCAAAAACCGCGCCATATCGCCTTCTTGAACCGGTTCGCTTCGACGGCCGGCAGGCGACCGCACGGCCGATGCATGCGGGCGGCCTTCGACAGTCGGCATTCTCGCCCCGCAAGTTCGGTGGCGAGAAATCGCCGTGCTGAGCCGTCTGCCGCGCCAACCCGGATTCGGGATGCTGATCGTCATTTCGGTTGGACGGGGCCGAGTTCGGTTTCGCGGGTCGGCGCGGGACCGGCGAGGAGAGAGATGGGCGGCCTTCGGGCCAACCACGCCGGCCCGTTCTGCAAGAACCCACGCTCCGCCTGAAGTTCCGGGCGCCGAAAGATTTCGCCGACGCCAAGTCGGTCACGCCCCCTCCGCAACTCGGCGCGCGAGCGTCTCAAAGGCGTCGTCGAAACGGCCGACCGACGAACCCTAACGTTGCGGTTTGCGGAACCGCCGAGCGCGGCGGCCGCGGTCGGCGCAGCTGGCAGGAGAGGAGGGACTCGAACCCCCAACCCCCGGTTTTGGAGACCGGTGCTCTACCAATTGAGCTACACTCCTAGCGCGGCCTCTTTTGCCGCAACGCGCACATCGATGCAAGCGCAACGTATTTTGACGCGGCGAATACGGCGAGCGAAGGAATTTACGCTCATTGCGCGCCCATTCCTTAATCACCCTGCCCGTCGAGCGCTGCACAATTGGGCAGACTCGCCTTGTTCTCGCCACCTCAAATTGACATGCCAGCCGCCGTCGCATCCAAATTATGGCGCGGCCCGGCCCTTGCAAGCTGGCAAGCGCGTCCCGTCTCGAAAGGCGACCCATTGGCGATTCTCGTCGGCCTGCATCATGTCACCCGTTACGGCTACGATCGGCCGGTCGCACTGGGCCCCCAGTCGATTCGACTGCGGCCGGCGCCCCATTGCCGCACGCCGGTGCCCAGCTACTCGCTCAAGGTCACGCCGTCCGACCACTTCGTCAACTGGCAGCAGGACCCGCACGGCAACTGGCTCGCGCGTTACGTCTTCCCCGAGCCGGTCGAGGAATTCAAGATCGAGGTCGATCTGACTGCGGAGCTTGCAGTCGTCAATCCCTTCGACTTCTTCGTCGAGCCCTACGCCGAGGCATTTCCTTTCGCCTACTCCGACGAGCTGGCGACCGAGCTCGCCGCCTATCTCACGCCCGAACCCGACGGCCCGCTGTTGAAGAAATACTTCGAGGAGGTCGCAGCGCGGCGCGGCAGGACGATTCCGTTCCTGGTCGCGCTCAACGCCGAATTGCAGAAGATGATCCATTACGTCATCCGCATGGAGGCGGGCGTCCAGGAGCCGGACGAGACGCTGGCGCTGCGCTCGGGCTCGTGCCGCGATTCGGCGTGGCTGCTGGTGCAGATCCTGCG
>JBEKFO010000504.1:0-5839 GCA_050013275.1 Roseiarcus sp.
GTGGGGACAATCGACGTGATCCAATCGTCGGAGAGAAGCGCGCCGATATTGGCCGAAATGTCCGCGGTGGTGTCGAGAACCGTGACCGTTCCGAGGTTCGTGAGGCTTTGCAACGCCGTCGCATTTGCGAGCACATTCGCGGCTGTGTCGGTGACGTTCACCTGCGTGATCTTCGAATCGGACGCTATCGCGCTGGCGTCGGCCCCGACCGCCGCGGCCGTGTCGTCGATCGTTACCGTTCCGAGGTTTGACAAAGCCGCGAGCGCGACATAATTGGCCACCACGTCGCTGGCGTTGTCGACGATATTGAGCGAGGTCACCGCCGGGACTGCGTCGAGCGCATTGATCGAACCGAGGACCGCCTCCGCCGTATCGGTGACGGCGATTATGTAACTCCCTGCGATGTTGGCGAGCGCCGCGCCGTCGTCCAGCGTTTGCGCCACGGTAAGCGTCAGCGGCGCGCTCGCGGCGTCCGTCACGCTAATTTCCTGGAGCGCCGACAGCGAGTTCAGCGCGTCGATGTTCGCCGAGACGTTCGCCGCGTCGTCCGTCACGTCGATAGCGGTGATGTGCGAATTGGCGGCAAGAGCGCTCGCTTCTTCTGCAACCGATACGGCCGAATCTGAAACGACAATCGCGTAGCTCTGATTCTTGACGGACGACAACGCCGCTGTGCCGGCGGCGGCTTGCGCGGCGTTGAGTGCGAGAGTAGGCGTTCCGGCGTCGGTCAGGGTGATCGACGTGATAGCCGAGAAGGAATTGATCGTATCGATCGCCGCGGAAACGTTGGCCGCCGTATCGACGATATCGATGGCGTGGCTTTGATTCTCGATCTTTCGCAGCGCCGCGCCGTCATCGAGAAACTGCGCGACGGTCAATGTGAGGGTCGGCGTACCGGAGTCGGTGAGTATGACGCCCGCCAAATCGCGGAGCGAGGCGAGCGTGTTGAAGTTCACCGAGACGTTCGCCGCGGAATCGGCGACGTAGACCGGACCAATTTCAGCGTCGGCTGCCATCTGCTGCGCGCCGGCGAGCATGTTCGCCGCCGTGTCGACGACCGCGACCGACACAACCGAGGGATCGGCGGCGAGCGCCGTTTTATTGGCGAGATCGTTGGCGAGCGTATCGTAGACCGCGATTTGGACGCCGGCGTTGGTGACCTTGGCGAGCGCCGCGCCAGCTTGCAGCGCCTCGGCGGTAGTCAGATCTACAACGGGTTGCGTATCCGTCAGGGTGATCGAGGCGAGATTGCCGTCAGTCGCCAGCTCGGCAAACGCCGCCGAAACGTTTGCGGCCGTGTCGACGACGTCAACCGCGTAGTTCGAATTGGCGATCTTTTGCAATGCCGCGGTGTCGCCGACCGCCTGCGCGGCGGTCAATGTCAGGGTTGGCGTGCCGGAATCGCTGAGCGCGATCGACGAAACGAAACTGGCGGCGTTCAACAGGTCGAAATCCGCGGCGACGTTGGCGCCGGTGTCGACGATGGCGACGGTCACGTTGCTGTTGGTAATCTCGCCGAGCGCAGTCGTGTCGTCAACGAGTTGGGCGACGATCAAGGTCAGCGTCGGCGAGCTCGCGTCCGACGCGGTGATCGAGACGATCTGGGCGTCGTTCTGCAGGGTGTCGAGATTCGCCGAAATGTTGGCCGCTGTATCGACGATTGCGACCTGATAATTTGGATTCTCGATTTCGCCGAGCGCAGTCGTGGCGTTGAGCGCTTGGGCGACGGTCAGGGTCAGCGTCGGTGTTCCACTGTCGGTGAGCGCGATGGCGCCGACGCTCGAATCTGCGTTCAACCCGTCGAAGACGGCCGAGACGTTCGCGGCGCTATCCAAAACGATGGCTTGACCGATCCCGGCTGCCGCAAGCGCGCCTTCGCTCGCCAACATGTTCGCCGCCGTGTCGACGACCTCGATCGAACTCACGAGCGGCGTGGCTTTCAGCGCCGCAAGATTGTCGAGCACGTTGGCGGCCGTATCGACGATGTCGATAGCGCTCACCAGAGGCATAGCGGCCAGCGCAGCCGCGTCGGCGAGCACATTTGCGGCTGTGTCGGATACGATGACGCTGGAGACTGCCGCGGCGGCGGCGATTGCGCTCGCGCTGGCGAGCACGTTGGCTGCCGTATCGACGATCTGGACCGCATAGCTCGGGTTGGTGATTTCGGCGAGCGCAGTCGTATCCCCGAGCGCCGAGGCGACACTCAGGTCGAGAGTCGGCGTTCCGGAGTCGATCAGGGTGATCGACGAAACTTCGGCGTCGGCGTTGAGGGCGTCCAGCGTCTGCGACACATCCGCCGCCGAATCGGTCACCGCAATGGTGAAATTCGCCGCCCCGAGCGCCGCCAGAGCGTGCGTATCGCCAATCGCCTGTTCGGCGTCGAGGCTGAGCGTCGATTGGCCGGAGTCGGTGAGTGCGATCGACGTGACTTGCGTATTGGCGTTCAACGCGTCGAAGTTCTCGGCGACGTCGGCGGCGCTGTCGACGACCGAGATCGCATAGCTCGTGTTCGTGATCTCGCCGAGCGCGGTGGTATCTTTAGCGACCTGGCTAGCGGTCAAAGTTAGCGTCGGAACGCCGGAATCGGTGAGGGTGATCGATGTGACGTTGCTGTCGTCGCTCAAGGTGTCAAACGCAGCAGAGACCGCGGCGGCGGTGTCGGTGATCGAGATCGGCTCGCCGAGAAAGTCGAGACTCGCCTGGTCCGCCAGGAACGTCGCGACCGACGGATCGCCCGAAGACCCGCCGCTCCCCGAGCCGCCGCCCCCGGAACCCGACCCCCCTGCGCCCGAGTTCAAGAAATTGTTGATGTCGATGGAGGTAATGAACGGGGATGGGGGAGTCAGACTCCCCGGTCCCACTGCGATCGTAATGTTGTTCTGTATCCACTGCTCCGTGTTCCTCTGGAGCACCGGATTCCAGAAATCAAGTGTTCCATTCGATATGTCAGAAAAGGAGTTATTGGCCCCACTGTAAGCGATGTTGTCCCCTGCCGAAGGATTGAGAAGAACGACGACTGATTGAGCGCTCGCCACGCTATACGTTTTGTCGACATAGGTCTCGAGGGCTTGCAGGTTGAGATCGCCAATATTCTGTGCCGTGACCCCGCTCATCGACAGACCGATGACGTCCACCACAGACTCGGGAACATCGCCGTACTGCACTACCGAGCCGGTCGCCACGGTTGGAGGGAGGACGTTGAAGTTGAACGTGTCCGCCCCGGCCCCGCCCCATGCCACGGTGAAGGCCGCGTGATTGGCGTTGGTGAAGTTGAATGTGTCGCCGCCGTCGGCGTTGCCAATGATGAGATCGGCCCCGGGCGCCGCGCCGGTGACGTTCGCGCCAACAGCTATCGAGGACGGCATGTTCACCGGCATCAGCGCGTCGTTGTTGAGCGTGTACGTGATCGACGCGCTGAGGCTGGAGGCGCCAGCGTAGATGATGTCGTTGCCGCCGTTGAGGTTCAATTGGACCTGGCCCGACCCGGCTACGATGATGTCGTTGCCAGAGCCGGTCGTCACCGTCTTTCCGTCGATGATGATGTCGTTGCCCTGCGCGCTGCCCTCGATCGACCCTTGACCGGATTGGCCGATCAGCAGCGCTCCGCCGGCGTTGCCGTCGTTCGCTTTGGTCGCGCTCTTGCCGCTGATGTCGCCGCTGTCGCCGCCGGCACCGAGCGACGCCTCGACGAGAGTGATCTCGTCAAGGCGAGTGGTAAAAGCCGCATTTCCGTTGACGATATTCTGGATCCAGGCCCGGACTGGGTCGGACAAATCCAGCGGGTCAGCGATACTGGTAAATAGCGAATTGACGAGATCACCGAGGCCGATGATGTTCGGCGTCGTCGAACTCGCGGGCTCCGCTTTGAAAGTGGACACCCAGTTCGGCGGGTTGAGGTTGATGGAAAGCGCACTGTCGCTGACGCTAAACGCGCCACTGCCATTGGCTTGCCCGTCAGAACCACCGTTCTGGCCGGCTGTCCACGCCTGATCGCCGGCGTATTGCACCGCAATTTCGGCAAGCGCATTGTCAACTGTCGAGTTCGCGCCGCCAATGGCCATCAGCCCGGTAAGCTGCCCATTACTGACGAGATTTCCGAGCGTATCCGCATCGCTAAACAGCGACGACAGCGCGGTTGATCCGAATGGGAGCGCGCCTCCCGGGGGGACTTGGGAGAGGGCGGAATAGGCGATCTCGGCCAGCAGAACGGATTTATCTGTGCCAAGCCCCAAAGCCGCAGTGATTCGAGTCGCTTGATTGCCGAACAGAGCGTTCAGAAGCGGCGTGCCAATGGACCACCAGTCGGACTTGCCGTTATCTCGCGCCCAAAGCAACGCCACCAACAGTGCGGAACTATGCAGATTGATCGCGGTCGCCTGACCATGAGGATCGATGGCGTTGCCAAAGCCCAACGGGTTGCCTGTCACGTAATATCCAGCCAACCCGCTCGCATTGTTGGGGTAGGGCGCTACGTCACCGTAGATTTCTGATCTCAGGATGGTGTCGGTATAGGTTTGTCCCTCATCTTCCACTATCCCGATCGAATCGATGTAGGCGCTTTGCGCCGCCGCCGCAAACGGCATGCTGTCAAACAGGACGCCTTGTTGGCCGTAGATTGCGCCGACGTAACCAGCCAGACCGCCGCCCAGCGAATGGCCGGTCAAAACGATGTTCGCGGATTGATAATTGTTGTATGCGCTTGGGTCGACGTCGTTCGCCACAGCCTGATAAAAGTCCACCGCCCGAGTCGCGTCCGGCCCGCCAGGAACGCCGGCGCCAACACCGTAACCGTTCCAGGCCGAGGTCAAGATGCCGGAGGATATCGTTCCCTCGTAAGCGATGATGGCTTGGCCCTTCCAACTCCAAGCGGTCGCGCCGAACTCCGTACCGCGATTATAACTGGACTCGATGAGGGTCGCGGACCCGAGCACGCCAGACGGCAACTTGGATTGGATAACCGATGACCCGTATGCTGGATCACGTTCGTAGATGTCCATCGAAAGAATCGCGGTCATCAATACCGTGTTCGGGTCTGTGATCGCGCCCATGGTTATTTCCCCTTAAAGTCAATGGTCCATATTGTGGCGAAAGACCAAAGCTGCTGATGCGAAAAACGGTACTCCGTCTCTTTGTCTTCAGTCAGCCATTTGGGCCAGCTTTTCGGCATGGGACTCACTGGGTCCGTCGTGAACTCGAATTCGGCGCGAACCAATCGAACGCCGGGACCATAGGCGGCGGCCAGATCGCGTGGATCGACTTCCTCGATCGTGCCGCGATCATTGATGTCGGTGAAGCGCACGATCATCGGCAGCTTCGCCGGCGGGATGTCGACGGGGCCTTTCTTCTCTCGCAGCTCACGCGCGGCGGCTAACCCCGACGAGGGACTCTGGGACTGCGACAATCCGTACGCGGCGAAAGGAAGCATGTTGAGGCTTGCGGCGTCCGGAAGAATTATCAAGCCGGTTTTCGGGTCCACCAAAAACGGACGAGAGTCGACGGCAAACAGTAACCCGTGCTCGCCGAGATCGACAGTGATCGCGTAGCCGCGCATCGTGCCGAGGAAGTGCGCCCCCCCGCCGATGCCTGCGAGCCAATCCGGCGGGGGTTGATAGGCGATCTCGACCACGCCCGAGCCGGTGTGGGTGACGCCGTCGACGTCCACATCCAAGGTCAGCCGATAGCGCAGATAGACCGTCGGAAAGATCACGAGGTAGGCGACGTACAGCGCAGCGAAGATCGCCGCGCAGACCACCACGAACTTTCTAAAAGGAGTCATGCGGCGCTCCCCGGTTTGTCGCGGCCGGCGGCGCCAATTGGTAAGCGGAGACCGCCAGGCCGC
>JBEKFO010000505.1:0-2508 GCA_050013275.1 Roseiarcus sp.
CGCCGTCGGCGTCCTTGCCGGCTTCCAGCGCCATGCCCAGCCATTGATCGGCCGTGGCGAAGTCTTGCCGCCAAACCTGTGGCGGATTGACGAGCGCGCCCTCCGCTTTCGAGGCGGCGACCCCCTCGCGATAGGCGCCGATCGCGCCGTTGAGATCGTTGGTTTTCTCGAGCGCGAAGCCCACGCGGGCCGCCGCGACGGAAACGCCGCGCTGCGCCGCGGCGGAACTCGGCGCCAAGGCGACGATCGCCTTGCGCGCCTGATAGGCGGCCTGAGCGGCGGCGAGCGCGCCCTGCGCGTCGCCGGCGATCCGCAGGGCGGCCCGCAAATGGTCCTGCGCGACCGCGACGCCGTCGACCGCGGTAAAGTCCTTCGGCGCGTCGGCGACGTGTTTGGAGAGAACGGCGAGGGCTTGACGGTAGGCGGCGATCGCCTCGTTGGAGCGCTTGGCGTTCGCGTTGAGGTCGCCGAGTTGGACGAACATGGCGGCGAGCTTGGCGACGAAGCGCGCGTCGCCGGGCGCTCGGGCGACCAACGCCTCGCGCGCCGTCTGCGCTTCGCCCATCGCCGCGAGTGCGCCCAGATCGTCGCCCTTGACGCCGAGCGCCTTTGCGATCGCCTGGTCGCAATCCGCGAGCTTGTCTTGCGCGTCCGCATCGCTGGCGTCGGCGGCGACCAGCGCGCTGGCGAGCGTCAGCGCTTCGTGCAAATAGGAGAGCGCCCCGTCGGCGTCGCCGCCTGCGAGCGTCAGCGCGCCGATGCGGTTGTCTGCGGCCACGATGTTGCGTCGCCATTCCGCAGCGCCCGCGTCCTTGGCGGCGAGCGCTTTGGCGGCGCTCAGGGCCTGCGAATAGTCGGCGAGCGCGCCGCTGGAATCCGCGCGCGCCGCAGCGACGTCGCCGAGGCTCAAGTTCAACCCGATGGCGTAATCTTGAAACACCGCATTGGTCGGATCGCTCGCGATCAGCTTTTGCGCGCCGGCGAGCGCGTCCCGGTAGGCGGCCTCGGCGTCCGCGTCGTCGCCGAGACCCCTCTCGACGTCGCCGATCTCCAGGGCGCCGAGCACGACGTCTTGCGCCGGGACGGCGTCCTTCGGCGCTTGGGCGGCGAGTGCGACCGCAATCGCCTGACCTCGGTTGAACGAGTCCAGGGCGCCGGCGAGATCGCCTTGCTCGATGAGCGACTTGCCGACGCCCTCGTCGGCGCGGGAAAGAAGCCGCTTCAGACTCGCATTGGCGCCGTCGCGCGCGCTCAGCGCGCTGGCGATCGCGTAGACGTCGCGCAACGCCGCGTCCGCGCCCGCGTCGCCGCGTCTGAGCTCGATCAGGCCGAGATCCAGCTCCGCCTCGGCGGCGTCGCTCTGCGCGGTGGCGTTGTCGGGCGCCGCTTGGGCGAGCGCGCGGCGAAGGGTCGTGGCGTCTTGCAGGGCGGCGTACGCCGCGTCGTTTTGGCCGAGCTGCGTGAGCGCCTCGCCCATTTTCAAATCGGCGAGCGCGACGTCGCCCTTCAGGCCGCCGTCGTTCGGCGCGACGGCCGAAAGCTTGGCGAAGACCGCTTGCGCCTGACGAAAGTCGTCGAGCGCGCTCGCGATCTGGCCTTGCGCCGTCTCGACGTCGCCGATGTCGCTGTGGGCGACGCCGACGTCGCGTTGCAGAGTGACGTCGGCGGGACTGGCGGCGAGGAGTTTCTCCGACAGCGCCAGGCCGTCGCGAAACGCTTGCAGCGCGGCGGGCAGATCGTTGCGCGCCTTTTGCACCTTGGCGACGTTGTCGAGCGCGATGGAGCGCTCGCGCAGCAGCGCCGGATCGTTCGGGCTCGCTTTGACGAGCGCGTCGTTGATCGCCAGCGCGGCGTCGTATTGCGCCAGCGCGCCGTCGAGGTCTCCCTGGTCGGTGAGGATGGCGCCGATGAGATTGTCGGTGACGGCGAGGTTGCGTTGGCCCACGACATTGGCAGGCTGCGCCGCGACCACCGGCGCGAGCGTCGCGTAGGACTGGCGCGCAAGCGTCAGCGCGCCGGCCGAATCGCCAAAATCGCGCAAGGTTACGGCGCTTTCGAGTTGCGCCGACGCGACGCTCGCCTGGAGCTCGGGCGTCGACTCGCCAGAGCCGACCAGTTGCTGCTGGAGCGCCCGGGCGCGGTCGAGCACGTCCTTGACGATCGCCACCGGCATGCCGGTGGCGCTGCGGAAGCGCTGCGCGAGATCGAACACGAGATCGTTGGCGGTCTTGGTGGCGAGGTTCAGCGCGTTCTCGGCGCGGTCGCGTTGGGCCTGCGCGTCTTTTCGCGCCGCGTCGGCGGCGTACCATTGCCAGCCGGCCAGGATCGCCAGAGCAAGGGCGGCGACGAGGCCGATCCCGGTGCGCCGGGCGATGCGCTGGTTGGCGGCGGCGATCGCCTCGGCGTCGGCGAGGCGGCGTTCCTGCTCCTTGCGCTCGCGGTCGCGCCGCGCCTCGGCCGCGGCGCTCGCCGCGGCGACGAAGTCGCGCGTCGCCTCGGACGCTTCGG
>JBEKFO010000506.1:0-12808 GCA_050013275.1 Roseiarcus sp.
TTGGCGCCGCGCGGCGAGCGAACCGACGTCGCGTTAGAAAAGCGCCTTCGTGAGGCGTTGCGAAGAAGGAGCTTGGTGCGGTTGCAGGAATCGACCTAACTTCGGAACTAGCTGTAATATCAAGACATTCCGTATACGACTATTTTCCGTGCCCCACACGATACCCCCACGCCCAAAATGGGCGGCGGTTCGGTTCCGATCTGCAACCTTAACGTGCTTTGAGCGGCTAGAACCGCGTGTGGAATTTGGCGACTGATCAAGGGAGCTTCAGGGCGAACTCGACAGCGGCGGCTACCGTGTCGACCGGTCTCGCTTTCACCTTCGCCGTGGTCTTGGTCATCGCCCAAACCGTTAGGCCGTCCGTCCCGATTTGTTTGACGTCGTCATTCCATTTCCCCTTTGAAATGAGACGTACGAGTATCTTTCTTCTGCCCTTCTCGTCGCGAATGTCTAGCAACTTCCGGCCGGCATCCTTTGAGAGCAGATGCCCACCCTTTGGGTCGATGGCGAAGACAACACCGTCTTTCCAGACGAGGAAATCCGGGTAAAAACGTTGAGTTCCGCCAGCGTCAAGAAGTGGAATAGCGAAGCCCCCATTCGATGGATTGCGAGCCCACTTGAATCCGGTGTCGTCGATGGCGGAGGCAATAGTATGCTCGAATTCGTTGAGGTCGTATGCGGCGTGAAGGGCGTTCTTGTATTTCGTCGCTTTCTTCGGGTTTATTAGAACTGGGCCAACTTTGTAAGGGTTTTCCTCTTCAAAGACGAGCTCGCTGTGTTCGATGTAGGCGTTAACGAGCTTCTCCGAAGATTCGCGCAGGGCCGTTGCGGCCGCGCTCGTAATCTCCACTCTCGCGTCAAAGCGAGGATCAGTCCAGTCGATCGCCTTTGCCGCCTCGGGAAAGAGACACTGCATGCCACGTCGGACAATCCAGCGCGCCATAACCCGGTTGGAATGTGGGGTGTCCAGCGTCTCCATTGACGCATTCGTTCCGCTGCCGACCGCCTGCACTGCGCGGACTATCGCACCCTTGCCTACGGTATGAACGACGTCTTTCCGATAATCATGGACGGTGGCAAGCACCGTGAGGAGTGGTTCTGTGGCTTCGCTCGCATCGATATGTATTTCCGGGACTGTCAGTATTTGCTTTGGTTCCTGTCTCGCCCTTTGTCGCTCGCCTGGATCGCTGTAGCCTTCAACTTTGACCTCGGGGATTTCGGCACCGAGTTTTTCCTGAACCATTTTTAGAATGCGCGGAAATTCCTGGTGGTCATCAATGCGGATGAAAAAGTTTGCGGTGTTGAGATCGGGGTCTGGGAAATGCTCCGCGCCTGGTTGGCGCAACACACGACCGATGACTTGCTCCACCTGAACCGACGAACCCATTGACTTGTCGATGTAGGCGAACGCGCACGCCGGGTCGTCCCAACCTTCCTGAAGACTCAGGTTGAAAATTATGTGTTTGTATTTTCCGGCGGAGAATACCGCGAAATCCTGTTCGCCGCCGGAGAACAGCTTGAAATCCGCGGGCGGCGGATAGGCGGTGCGATCGAACCTGAGGTCGCAATAGACGGCGATGTCCGCTGGGTCGATCGCCTTTTGCTCGACAAGGTAGCGCCATATCAAGATTGGGGGTGCTCGGCGCTCGATGAACGGACGGGAGTGTAGGTCGGTGGTGCCGTCGTCTTGGTTGATGTTTGTGCGACAGACATAGATCGCCTTGGGCTCGAAGCCGGCCTGCAAGTCTTCCGCCTTTTGATGCGCAATGGCCATGGCGTCGAGCATCTCGTCGAGCATCGCTTCCATCACGGACTCATATCCGCCGATGACGACTTGCTTCTTTACGAGGCCAGCATCAACGACCGCTTTGCTGCTGACAGCCGTGATCAAACAAGAGCGCACGAGCTTCTTCGTGTCGTCTTGAACCTCATCCGACCAGCCGGCGTCCTTCAGACGCTCGATCATGCGGCCGAGCCTTCCGGGAGTCCGCATGGTGGCGCTGGCAACGAGAATCGCGTCGGGTTCCAGTTCCAGCAGCAGCTCGGTTTGTTGGTCGCTGAGATTGTGTCCCTCGTCATAGACGATGATGAGGGGACGTCGCTGACCGGTCGCCGCCTCTCGCTTGATCAGGGCATCCCAAAGCGACGCGTCTCCGCTGTCGTCGCCTTCTTGATGAACGAGCAGAGTGCCGTCAGCTTTGTCCTTTTGATTGAAAGTCCCGACAGTTGCGAGTGCGACAAACGGCGTCGACGCGTCACCGATTTGGTGCGGCGTAATTTCGGAAAGGTACACAGACTCAAAGGGTGCGATGAGGTGGGCATATTTTCCACCCGAGGTGAAATTGGCATAGGTCTGCTCGACGACGGCTCTCGCTTTCGAAATCCAAAGGACGATAGGTTCTAAAGGGGACGCGGTGCGCATCTGCGCCACCGCGTCTGCAAGAATCGGGGTCTTGCCAGCGCCCGTGAGTGCGGACAGCGCTTGGTAAAAAGGTACGTCCCAAGCCTTGTGCTCTGCGGGCCGCTTGGGATCGGCCTGGAGCTTGAGGAAGCGATTGACGATTTGCTGGGACGCGCGGATTTGAAACGAAAGGAGTTCAATTGTATTTTTCAAGCAGCATCTTCCTCCGGCGTGTTCCGCTCGGTGTACGGCTGGGTTGTCTCATTAAATCCGAGCTTATCGAGAATACGATCGGGAATCTGGTAAAATTCTATATTTGGGCCGGGGTAAATCGCCGTTCTCGCATAGACGTGATAGGGTGGCGCGAGCTTCTCAGCCTTTGCCTCCTCAACGATGCCGCGAAAGGCTGTGCGGTCGAGCACCGAAGGCTTGTTTGGCCCGTTCCAAATCAAGAAGAAGCCTTCTCCCCGCGCGCTGACCGCGAACAGACACGTGTGTTCTCCGGCCGGCAATCGGCGCAAATGTGCGGAAGCGCGCTCGCCCTGATCCCAATGTGTGGTCAACAGAAGATCGATCATCTCTTCGCGTTCGAGCGCGAGGACTGCTGCGGCATCGACCTTGGTGGTGAGTTTGGAGAACCGAAAACCTCCCGGCAATGGAGAAGCGGGCGCGTCTGGTTTGCCACTCTTAGCGATCCGCTCTCCGGTTATCGCGCGTCGCACACGCTCAACGGTAAGTGTACGCGCGTAAGCGTCGCCCTTTTCAGGTCGGCCTTGCTCAACAAGGACAAAGCGACGGGTGCTTCCCATTTCCGCATTGAGTTCGAGTACGGCGTGTGCCGTGGTTCCTGAACCGGCAAACGGGTCGAACACGATTCCGTCTGGCCGGCACCAAATTTGGATTATTTTTCGGAAGAGTCTGAGCGGCTTTACAGTTTCGAATCCGTGCGCACGCCCCATAATCGCGCTCAGTTCATTCACGCCGCTTTGGCTATGTCCGGATTGGTGATGATCCCATGATGTGTCGCCGATCTCGAAGGGTTCGTCATAATCGTCGTCAGACCAGTAGGTCGTCGGAACGATCCCTTGCTTCACATCCTTTAGGTATTTTTTCATTCCAAAGGTGCCCTGGCCCTCGTCGCGCCAATGGGCTACCGGCCAACAACCGGCCGCACGAATTCGTTCGGCTTCCTCTCGAGCTTTCTTGAGCACCGGATTATCCGCGCGAAATTTTGGCTCGCCGCGAATCGGCGCGTCCTTGATTAAGAGCGCCCGCGGATGTCCATCTTTTAGGTCGCGCTCGGAATATTTGCTGCCCCAAGCTTCGAGCCACGCCTTCATCCGGCGCTTCTCCGAACCCCAGTGACGGCCGTCAGACGGATAATGTAACTCACCGGTAAAAGGAGACTGAACCGCGTAGACCATGGTTGGATGTGAAGTATCGCCCTGAGCCGTTAGGTCACCTGGCTTCCATCGGTTCGGGTCGTTGTCCGGCGACAAATACCTCGCGTTCATCGCCTCCGTTCGTGGAAGGAGTTCGGTTTTTGCTCGATCCAAACTCTTCGTGTAGATCAGCACATATTCGGTCGCAGTCGAGAGATGTTTTTGGTCGTTTCGGGGCGCATAACTTTTTTGCCAGTTGATGATTCCGATGCGGTTTGTTTCACCAAAAATTTCGTCCAGAACCATACCCAGTCGGAACAGTTCGCGGTAGTCGATGCAAATTGCCAGCACTCCGCCCGGCCGTAGCATCTCGCGCATTGACCACAGACGCGGGACCATGAAGCGCAACCACTTGCTATGACGCGAGCCATCCTCCGCAGGCACGATGCTGCCGAGATCGGGATCGTTCGGATCTTCATCCCATTTGTCGTTGTAGCGAAAATCGGATCCCGTATTGTAGGGTGGATCGGTGAGAACGAGATCAACCTGGCCACGGTACTTGTATAGGGACACCATAGCATGAAGGTTGTCACCCTCAACAATTAGGTTGGCCGCCTGTTGTTCTTCGGAACCGTACGAAAGTTTTTGTTCGATTTTTTGCCGGCGTGGCTGAACTTTACGTACGATGCGCCAAGGCGGAGTCTGTCCCTTGTAATGTAAGCGGAGACCGCCAGCCTCATCGGCATCACGCTCGCACAGGAGGGCGATCAAATCCTCTCTGTTGTAGCTATCGTAGCCCCGGTTGCTCATCGAACTCTTTCGCAAAGGCAAAGTGGAACAAAACACGAACAGGTGCGATTCGTCAACCACCCCGTCACACGCAAGAGTGCGCGAGGTCTCCTCCATGCCGCCCCGACTATACATCTCGTCTGACAACCGCCGCCGGTCAAGCGAGGCTTGGGTCGCGGCCCGCAGTCTGCGCCCGGCCGACCGCGACATACCGCGGCGTGTCGCGACCTGTCGCGGAGCGTCGCGGCTGGTTGCTTGATTCTTTGTTCGTGTTTTGTTTTCATCGTCCGGGTGAACACCCTGGCCACATTTCCGTACGTCGTGGTGCGCGTCGCGTGCTGCTTTTGCAAGCGCAGCGGAACGTATCGGCTCGCGCGTTTGGCGGAGAAATTCGGAGCCGACGCAACGGTTGATGATGTGCTGCGGCAGCTCGCGGCCGACTGTCCGCATTGGAAGCGCAATGCGCGATGGAAGGAAGGGTGCGGCGTGTATCTGCCCGATTTGGATTGGCCGCCGCGGCCGCGGGACATGCCGCGTCCGAAACTGCGGGTCGTGAAATGAAGAGGGGGGCCCGAAGGCTCCCCATGATCACGGCGTCGCGTTCTTGTCCGGCCGCTCGGGACAGGTCAGCGCGTTGTGCCCCTCGCCGTCGCAGATTTTGCAGCGCCGCGTTTTCTTCGCGGGAGCTACGCCGCCGAACAGGGCGGCGAGCTGTTCGTCGATCTCTTCGCGCTTGGCGATGAGTTCCTTGACGCGGGCGATCTGGCTGTCGATGTCCATCTAACCCTCCCTCGCCGCGAGCAAACGCCGGTTGGCTATTTCGAGATACTCGTGATCGCGCTCGATGCCGAGGAAACGCCGGCCGAGCTGATGCGCGGCCACCAAGGTCGTTCCCGAACCGGCGAAGGGGTCGAGGATCAAATCTCCGATCTGTGAGAATTCGGCGATGCACCATCGCATCACCTCGAGCGCTTTCTGCGTGGGGTGGCCGACCTTCGGTTCTTTGCTGTCGCGGACTGGCCCGCTCCAGCGGCAGTTGTAGACCAACGCCGGTCGCTGGAACGATGTCCAGGCGAGTTCACAATCGGCGAACGTGAGGCGAGGCAAGCCGTCCTTCTTCCACCACACGAGCCAACAGCGAGACGGCGTTAGCATGTGGGCGAAGTGGTTGCCGCCCCAGATGATCTGCTGCTTGCTCACGCGCAGCATCTCGCGAAAGTACTCGGCCGAGGGGATCGAAAAATCCCAGCTCGTCGGTTTGAACTGACTGTTGCCGAGCGTGCCGCTTTTCGCGATGCCGATCCCGTACGGCGGATCGGTGCAGAGAAGGTCGGCGCTCTTGTCCGGCAGGGTTTTGAGGATTGATAGGCAGTCGGCTTGAATGAGGTTGTTCATTTCGTTGTCCTCTCGTTATGGAGGACTTCCAAATGAAGCAACAAAATCCAAGTGTAACCGTGCACTATGCGCAATAGCGTACAGCATACACATACATGTTGCGCGATGTTACATCATCACAATTTGCGACAACCGCTTCTTTATTTTCTCACCAAGGCCTATCTTCGCGGCATGAGCTGGTACATCGTTATCAAGACCATCAAGGGCCGCCGGTATCGCTACCGTCAACGAACATGGCGAGAGAACGGGCGCATGCGTTGCAAGAGCGAATACATCGGACCTGTCGATGCGACGTATTTCAGGGGCGGCGGAACGGGATCGATGCCGTCCGGAATGACGGCGCAAGACGTGCTGAACTATGAGATGGGCGAACTCGGCAACAGCCTGGACATCGCGGACGGCGTCGAGCTGTCGGCGGTTCCTTCCGAGCGGTTGCGGTGGGTGACGAAATCGAAGAAAGCCGCGTGCGAATATGGCGAGGTGAGCCGCGTGCCGGTGGCGGAGCACCGGGTCATTGCATGCGATCGGTGCGGCGGCTTTCTCATCGAAATCTTGCCGCGCGAACGCGCCGCGGGCGTCACCGATTTTCTGCGGGACATGGTGCGAAAAAAGAATCGAGACGACGATCGCGGCGAAACGGAATCGCAGGTGCGCGAGCGCGCCGCCATCGAAGATGCGGAGCGCGCGCGAAATGATCGTGTCGATGATTTGCTGACGGCAGATACGATCGCGCTAGAAGCCGTCAGCGAAATTGCCGGTATGCAAGCGGATGCGCAAAACGAAGGGGAGTCCGAAGACTCCCCGGAAGGTTCAACCGAGTAGGCAGATCGTCCCGCATTTCCTCTCGTCCATCAGCGACGACAGCATTTCGAGCTGTTGCGGCATGACGACCTCGGTGAGAAACGCGACGACATTTTCGATGCCGTTCTCGTAGGCCCGCATCACCTCGATCGCATCGCGCACCAAGTGCAGCTCGCCCTCCGTCACGCGATCGGCGCCGAAGATGAATTCGCTCGGCGACAGTCCGTTCGGGAACGACAGTGACGGCGACTCTTCGCCGACGGTGCGGCCGGCGTAGCCGACAATCGCACCGTCCTTCGAAGCGATAGGGAAGGCGAGGCGGCCCCGGTTGACGCCCGAGGTCGAATAGCCCGCCTTCCACTGCCGAAAGGTCTCAGCGGCGATGCCAAGCGATGCGAGCGCCGCGTGAGCCGGGTCGAGACCCTTGGCGTAAGCTTCGGGATCGAAGCCGCGCCGTCTCTCATCCTTGGGCTGGGGGGAACTGGTACTGTTCCCTGGAACGGTACGGTTCCCGGAACTGGTACCAGTTCCCTCGGCGATGAAGCGGGCGGCGTCCTTCGGGTCGCAGCCGCGCACCTTGGCGACGAGCGCGATCATGTCGCCGCCGCCACAGCCGCCGAAACAATACCAGACGCCCTTGGCGGGGGTGACGACGAAGCCGCGCGGGTCGCTGCCCTTATGAATTGGGCAGCACGCCCGGAGCTGCGCGCCGTAGGCCTTGGTCGCGATGCCCAAGAGCGGCAAGACGTCGGAAATATTCACGCGCGCTTTGAGGTCCTGGAAGTCGACGTAACTGGACATGGGGCTCTCCTCTATTTTCTGAAATGAATTATACTTCACACGGACGTGAAAAAGAGGAGATGTCCATGACTGCAACCACGAGTGAACGGCCTGCTTCCCGCAAGGCGCGGGAGAGGGAAGTGCGCCAACCGGATTTTGTCGTGAGGGCGAAGACGGGACCCGGCCGAAAGGATTGGACGACGCTCGGTTTTGCCTGGGCGCGCGAAAACGGCGGCGGCTTCTCAGTGAAGCTCAACGCGTTGCCGATCGGCACCGAGTGGGGCGGCGTCCTGAAGCTCTTGCCGCCGTTCGCGGCCGAGGACGACATTCCTGATGAGGGGCATGTGTGAGTGCGATGGGCTGCGTTGCGACGCAGCCCTTTCTCACTGGTGCTTTCGCAGACCAATATGGCCAACGCACTTTGCTAAGCAGGAAGGCAGTTACTTCGTCCCGGCGTAGAGCGATCCAGAACCAGTAAAGTTCTTTGGATCGATTAGCGGCAGAAGAAAAGCGCTCGACCTTGAGAACACCGCGGCATATCATGTACCCTGCGCGACTGGGAGCGACGGCACCGATATAGCCAGGCGGCTACAATAATTTTGTAATCCGGCGGGAACGAGAGTGTCCAAGAAAACATTTACGCTGTACTTGGCAAAATCCGACGTACGCGAATTTGATGACCTTCTGTCGGAAGGCGGAAAAGATCGGCTTGACAGAAATTCGACGCGGATCGTTGACGCGGCGGAGTTCGCCGAAGGGGCTCGCCTTTATGTATTTGTGGGCGACGATGTCGCTCCACGATGGCTGTCCGACTTGCGGCGCGAATTCGCTATCGGCGGGCGTATCGAGACAAATTCGTCGTGTGCGCTACTTTTGTTTCAAACGTCAGGACGAATGTTTGCTGCAACGTTCGCGCATGGATGGATGTATTTGAATACTGAATATTTGGAAGGAGACTTTGGACTGCGCGTCGCGCTCAATGCCTTAGACGAGGGTAAATTAAAACGATTGGAGCGCGCAAATCTTGGGGATGCTCTTCGCGGAGTTTCACTTTCGCCATTTCAGCGCGACTTCAATTCGTTCGGAATGGACGATGCATTAGACCTCGTTCGGAAGATCAGTGGCACCACCAAGGATGATGCGTCGGCTGATAGCCTTACCGGTTCGCAATCTCTGAAGGTTTCCGGCGAATTCGCGATCCCTGATTTGCCACGAATAGCGACCGAGGCGTTGGAATTTTTCAATTCGATCGTTTATCGGGACACAAGTTTCCGAATAATAGATGTCGTCACTCCGATCACTGATCGTAGATTAATTTATACACTTGATGATATCGCAGTCAAAAGCATCCGGGACGGAGACGCCGAATTTGAGTTGGGGTTACCTGCGAGTAATGAGGATGAGGGAGTGGCGTACAAATTCTTGGGGCCACGATTGCGCGGACGGCACCCCGATCTCCTTCTTCGGAATTACACCGCCGCGCTAGGCGAGCGGTTAGAGGACATCGACATTCAAACGCTGCGAGATCACAAAGTAGCGGCTGTATACGAAGATGACGCGCGGCCAGATCAAAAATGGTCAATAAGGTCGGCGTTAGTCGGCTCGATCGTTTACGATGGAGGCCGGTATGCAATCAACGAAGGCGAGTGGTATCGGATTGACGAGGCATTTAAAGCCTCGATCGAAGCGTCCTTTCAGCGGTTTGTTGAAAATTGGGATGAGCGACCTACGCCACTCCGAAAGCTATACGATGCCGAGGGGAATGGAAGTTACCAATCCGAAGCGAGCTATAACGCAGAAATCGCGGGGGCATGTGGCTACACTCTGCTCGATCTGAAATCGGTACAAATTCCTGGAGTTCAGCGTTCAGGGTTTGAGCCATGCGATTTGCTAGATATCGATGGAAAGAAATTTATCCACGTAAAAAAGAGCTCAAGGCGTTCTACTATATTAAGTCATTTCTTCAAGCAAGGAGCCAATTCGGCTCAACAATTCAGCCGATTCCCCGCCGCATGGGACCAACTTCTGCAACTAGTTTCGGAAATAAGTGGGGATGCCGCTGCTCAGAGGCTTCGCCGAGCGATAGATGATCGAGATCGTAAGTGGACGGTTGAATTCAGAATTGCGGATACGCCTCGCGCCAATGGTGAGTTCAATATTCCTTTCTTCAGTAAAATATCACTGCGCGACGAAGCGAGCAGCCTCGTCGCGATGAATTACCAAGTGTCGTTGAAATTTATCGGTTTAGAAGCAGAAAATAATTGAGGCAGTGCGTTAGTCGCTTGCTTGCCGGCGCTATGGCCGACCATCGACAAAAATGTCGGACTCGCTCACGCGCCGGTAGCTGTCAGTGAGGATGTGCCCGGACACCGGCGGCTTGTTTATCCGCCTCCCCAACTCCGGCACCGCCTTGAACAGAAACGGATGCGCGCCGGAGAGATTGCGCGCGCCCTCGGCCGTCGTCCGTTTCAGGTGCGCCATGATGTTGCGCATGTGCATCTCGGAGACGGTGATGTTGAGCACCTGCATGTTCGGGATGCCGTAGTGCGTCTTGTAGAGTTCGTTGCGCAGCACGAAGCGATAGCCAACGAGGTGCCGCGCGTATGAAGAGCGCGCGAGCTTCGACGCCTCGATCGGCTCGTTGTTGCGATCGGCCTCCATCGCATA
Source organism: Roseiarcus sp. (assembly GCA_050013275.1). GTDB lineage: Bacteria > Pseudomonadota > Alphaproteobacteria > Rhizobiales > Beijerinckiaceae > Roseiarcus. Next base: position 10,216 of record JBEKFO010000506.1, read on the forward strand.
GAAGCTCACGCCGCGCTCGCGGTGCTCGATGCCGCACAGCCCGTCCGGAATGAGCGTGTGTTCGACCTTGTCGAGCGTGTAGGGGATGAGAAACGGATTGCGCGCGGTCTTCGTCGCGGCCGGGCATTTCTCGTGCTTGAAAATGTCGAGCCACGAAACGAACCGCAGGTTCGGGTCTTGCCGGCACCCGAGATCGATCGACGCCATGATGTGCGCCGCCATCGCCTCGTGCTCGTAGGCGTTGCGATTCTCGTTGATGCCGGCGCGCCACTCTGCCTGCTCATGCGTGATGCGCTCGTTCTCGATGAGGGCTTGAACGCCGACGTCGGTGAGCGCGACGACAAGGTGATTGTAGTTGGCGTTCGCCGCGGCGCGCTGCTGCCACGGTTGTTCGATGAGCGCGTTCGGCTTCCGCTTCAGTTTCTTCAGCCGCTCGGTGATCGTCTTCTGCCCGACGCGCGGCGCGACAAGCGCGCGCAGCATCGCGGTCGACAGCGGGCCGTGAATGAACAGCGCGAAGAGAAAATCGAGATCGCGCGGCGTGACGACGATCGGCCTGCCTTCGGCGTTCGCATCCCAGCGCGAGGCCCGTTTGTGACGTGACGGCGAAAAGAAATTCATACGCCGATTGAAGACAAAACGATCAAATAAATCAACGTGCGGTATGTAACGCCATGATACCGCGCGTCACCACTCTTTGCTCGGCGTGCTGTGAACAATGTCGTCCGGCGGATCGCATTTCGGCGGTGACGGCGGCTCCGGCGTCGCGGGCGGCGCGGATGCGGCTGATGGTGGCGCGTGTTGGCAATAGCGCGCGCGGATGCGCGCACGAAACTTCTCATGTTGCTCCGGCGTGATCTGCGGGGCGTTCTCCATGGTGAGGAAGGGAACTTGGAGGCGCACCGCCGTCGGCGTCTCGCCGCGAATGTAGACGCCGAACTGCGTCGCCTTGCCCTTGGTCTGTCGCATCGATCGCAGGAAGTCGGCGGACGTGTGCATGGCCGACGCGCAGTCGGACGCGTCCTCGTCGCTCGGCGCGGCGAACTTGATCGACGTGTTGCCGAGCACGGATGATTTGAGGGCGCGCGATTTGAGCTGGCTCATGAGCTGATGGGCGAAGAGCACGCCGAGGCCCATAGAGCGGACTTCGGCAAGAAGCTCCTCAAGGCTGTCGTCGAAATATGAGCCGGCTTCGTCGATGATGAGATAGGCGGGTTTGCGCTCCCGTTCGGGGATCGCCACGCGCTCGAACGCCGCGGCCGTCGTCTGCGCGATCATGTAGCGGCCGAACAGCGATGACGCCTCGCGTTTCAGCAAGCCCTTTGCGGTGTTGACCACGGTGACGCTGCCGGGCGTCTGAAGGCGGTCGAACATATCGAGATGATTCTCCGACGCCGAGAACATCCGGTTGAACGCGGGAACGGCGAGCAAGCCGTACAGCTTGGCGGCGAGCGAGCGGCGCGTCATGCCGAACGACTGCGGGTTGAAGAATTGCGTTTCAAAGAAGCCCTGGGCGAGATCGTCGAGCGTGCGGATGCCGTCTTGAAAGGGGCTCTTCGCCAGTTCCTTCGACGGGTCGTCGAGAATCCTGATGAAGTCGCGGATGTTGCCGTGCATCGAGAACACGAGCTTGACGACATAGGAAAGCGCGGTCGACTGCTTGCGGCTCATGTCGGCGTCGAGCGCGCTGAAGATGTAGCCGTACTGCTCGATGACGCTCGCCTCGATCTGCTCCTGCACCGCCTGCGAATAGCGCCTGCGCCGCTCGTTCGGGATCGCGAACATGTTGAGGGCCGGACTGAGTTCCGGATCGATGACGACAAGCCGGTCGGGCTCTTTGGCGAAGAGTTTGAGCTTCTGGATCGTCGCGACCATGTCGCCCTTCGGCTCGATGATGACGAGCGCCGGCGGGTCGGGGCCGGTGATGTCGTGATAGATGATGTGCTGAAGGGTCTGCGTCTTGCCCCAACCGGTCGGGGCCAGGAGATGCCAGTGCTCCAGGCGGTCGGCCGGCTTGATGGTGAAGGGAATCATCACGTCGAACAGCGGGCGCAACGGCGTGTCCGTGAGATAGGCGTCGATCATGCCGCGGGGCGTTCCCCGATAGTCTTCGATCGGGCCAAGCGGCGGACGGTGACTGTCGCCGCGCGCGACCAGTTGGGCCTCAAGAGTGGAGAACAATCCGAGCGTGGTGGTGCGCGTCGTTCCGAAGGGCGCGAGAACGTGCTGGATCACGTCCGGGAGATCGGTGAGCGTTTCAAGAAGCGAGACATGGAAGGTCGCCGGGATCTCGGAACCGTCCTCGTCCATCGTGAAGGTGGAGCGCGGGAGCCGTTGCGCGAAGAGGACGAACGAACGCGCGACGGCGTCGAGAAAAGCGTCGAGCGTTTCCTTCGGGTTCTTGAGCTTGCCGTCGAGCGTGAGAAGGTAGTCGGCGTATCGCGCCTTCTCGATTTCGTTGGCGTGCGACGGCGGCTCGATCGCGGCGAAGCCTTCGTCTTGAAACAGTCGCCACGCGAGATCGGTGTATGCCTTCCATATCCGCATGGTCGGATACGGGTGCGGGTGTTCGGGCAACTCGAACGTTTTGATC